>CAUSDR010000526.1:0-3659 GCA_963530105.1 uncultured Janthinobacterium sp. | reverse complement strand
CTTTGCCGCATACTCGGCTTCGCGCTCGGCCAGGCTCTTGCCTTGCGGCTTGGGCGCTTCCGGCTCGGGCGCCACCACTTTCACGGGCTTGGGCATGGCGGCGGCGCGTTGTTCCGCATCGGCACGCGCGGTTTCCTGCGTCCTGGCCAGGTCGATATCGCGCAAGCGCACGGATTCGGCGCGCTGGAAGTGATGCGCTTCGGCTTCGATGGCGCGCAGGCGCACGAGGATCAGGCGACGCTTTTCCTTGGCCTTGTCGAGACAGTTATTCACGAAAAACTTGTCGTAGCACTCCAGTTCGCGCGCGGCATACTCGTTTTCCGCCGCTTCGCGCTCGCTGGCTGCCAATTTCAGCTTCGCATCGGCCTCCTCGACCGACAAGGTGGCGGGCACCTGCGGCGCGCCAACCTCATCCAATGCCACGCCGCCCTGGTGCGCACAGGCGGACAAGGCCAACGCCAGGCCCACGCCCGCGGCCAGCTTGTATAGTGTATTTACCATCATTTTCATTCTTCCTGCCTCAAACGATCGCGTCGGCCGCGCCGCGCTGTTCTTTTTCCATGTATTCGCGCGATTGCATCTCGATGATACGCGAAACGGTACGGTGAAACTCATTGGCCAGCATGCCGTTCGTGTACAGCTGCTCGGGCGGCACTTCGGCCGACATGATCAGCTTGACCTTCTGGTCATAAAAGACGTCGATCAGCCAGGTGAAGCGGCGCGCCTCGGACGACTGCGCCGCCGACATGGCCGGTATCCCGGACAATATCACTGTATGGAAGCGGCTGGCGATTTCCAGGTAATCATTTTGCGAGCGGGGACCGCCGCACAGGGTGGCGAAATCGAACCAGATGATGCCGCCGGCGCGGCGCAGGCAGTGGATTTCGCGGCTCTCGATGCGGATGCGCGCATCTTCGTCGGCCGTCTCGGCGATGCGCGTGTAGGCGTCGCGCAAGGCCTTGTCGGTGGCGGCGCCCAGCGGCGTGTAGTAGCTTTCCACCTGTTCCAGCGCGCGGCCGCGGTAATCGACGCCGGCGTCGACGTTCATCACGTCGAGCTTTTCCTTCAGCAACGCGATGGTCGGCAGCATGCGGTCGCGGTGCAGGCCGTCCGGATACAGCAGGTCCGGGTCGTAATTCGAGGTCATGATGAAGGACACGCCATTGTCGAACAGGGCCGACAGCAGGTTGTACAGGATCATCGCGTCGGCGATGTCCGAGACGTGGAATTCATCGAAACAGATCAAACGGTATTTCTTGGCGATGCGTTTCGCCACTTCATCGAGCGGATCGGCCACGCCCTTCAATTCATCGAGCTGCTGGTGCACGCCGCGCATGAATTCGTGGAAGTGCAGGCGCGTCTTGCGCACCACCGGCACGACGGAATAGAAGCTGTCCATCAGGAACGACTTGCCGCGTCCTACTCCGCCCCACATGTACACGCCTTTCGGCACGGATGGACGGTTGATCAGGCGCTTGAAGGTGCTCGAGCGCGCGCCCTTGTAGGCTACCCACTCGTCGTAGCACTGCTGCAGGCGGTCGACCGCGCGGCGCTGGGCGGCGTCGGCCTTGAAATCGCGCTTCTGCAACGCGTTCTGGTAAAACTCTTCAACGTTCATGGGATTCGATTCAACAGGAATTCTTGACATAGCGCAAACGGGCCGGCAAGGCAGAAACTGCTTTGCCGGCCCGCTGCGAGGTACGGTAGCGCTTAGAAGTTCAGCGTGCGCTTGTCTACTGCCAGTGCCGCTTCCTTGGTCGCTTCCGACAGGGATGGGTGGGCGTGGCAGATGCGCGCGATGTCTTCGGCCGAGGCCTTGAATTCCATCGCCACGACGGCTTCGGAAATCAGTTCGGAGGCCATCGGGCCGACGATGTGCACGCCAAGGATTTCATCGGTGGTCGCATCGGCCAGGAATTTCACCATGCCCGACGTGTCGCCCAGCGCGCGCGCACGGCCGTTGGCCATGAACGGGAAGGTACCGGCCTTGTAGGCGATGCCTTCCGCCTTCAGGGTTTGCTCGGTCTTGCCGACCCACGCGATTTCCGGCGAGGTGTAGATCACCCACGGAATCGTGTTGAAGTTGGTGTGACCGTGCTGGCCGGCAATACGCTCGGCCACGGCAACGCCTTCTTCTTCCGCCTTGTGCGCCAGCATCGGGCCGCGCACGACGTCGCCCACCGCCCACACGTTCGGCAGGTTGGTCTTGCAGTCGCCGTCGACGGCGATGAAGCCGCGTTCGTCCAGCTGCAGGCCGACCTTGTCGGCGCCCAGGCCATTCGTGTTCGGCGTGCGGCCGATCGAGATGATCAGCTTGTCGAACACGGCTTTTTGCGCTTCGCCCTTGGCGTCCACGAATTCCACGGTGACGTCTTTCTTGCCTGGCGTGATCGCACCGATCTTGCAACCGAAGTTGATCTTCAAGCCTTGCTTGGTGAACAGCTTCGATGCTTCCTTGGCGATCTGCTCGTCGACAGCGCCGAGGAAGACCGGCAGGCCTTCCAGCACGGTGACGTCGGAACCCAGGCGGCGCCAGACGCTGCCCATTTCCAGGCCGATCACGCCGGCGCCGATGACGCCCAGCTTGGCCGGCACGGCGTCGATGGCCAGTGCGCCCGTGTTCGACAGGATCAGTTTCTCGTCGAATGGTGCGCCTGGCAGTTCGCGCGCGTTCGAGCCCGTGGCGATGACCACGTGCTTGGCCGTCAGGGTTTCGTTGGCTTCGCCCGTCACGCTGATGTCATACGTGCCAGCGGCGGCGGCAGCGAAAGCGGCGCGGCCGTGGAAGAAGGCGATCTTGTTCTTCTTGAACAGGTACAGGATGCCGTCGTTGTTCTGCTTGACGACCGTGTCCTTGCGCTTGAGCATCTGGCCCAGGTTCAGCTTCAGGCCGGCCACGTCGATGCCGTGCTCGGCGAAGCTGTGGCCCGCGTGTTCGAAATGCTCGGACGATTGCAGCAGCGCTTTCGACGGGATGCAGCCGACGTTGGTGCAGGTGCCGCCAGGCGCGGCGCCGCCCTTGGCGTTCGACCACTCGTCGACGCACGCGACGGAAAAGCCCAGCTGCGCTGCGCGGATGGCGGCGATGTAGCCGCCAGGGCCCGCACCGATGACAACTACGTCAAATTGTTTAGTACTCATGTTTTGTTATTCCAATCTCTTCGTCTGGTACGAAAATCCACAATAGAAGGTAAATCGCCACGCCGAAGCCGAAGGTCAATGTAAACAGGACGAAGACCAGACGCCAGATCCACGCTTCCATGCCGGAGGCGCGTCCCAGGCCGCCGCACACGCCGCCGAGCCAGCGGTCGTTGCGCGACCGGCGCAGGCGGTTGAATTCCTGCACCAGGTCGTTCGCCGGAGCGGAACCGGCAGTCGAGCCGGACGCGCTGTCCGGCTTGTCCAGGTTGATATTGCTCAGGAGCTTGGCTTTCGCTTGCGCGAATTCCGCCTCGCTCAGGGCGCCCGCCAGGTGCAACTCGTGCAGACGCTTGATTTCTTCAGAGACGTTCATGGGAATCCTCTTTCATTGAGATCAGCCAGCTGCGTCTTCTGGCAAGGGTTATCAGCTACATTGCCCCGGCGGCGACGCCGGGGGACTACGGGCTTACAGGTCCAGCAGCAGGCGTGCAGGATCTTCCAGCGCTTCTTTCATCGCC
>CAUSDR010000525.1:0-3689 GCA_963530105.1 uncultured Janthinobacterium sp. | reverse complement strand
TTGTCGACTTCATAATTCGTCGTCGATTCCTTCTGCGAAGGCAGAGTCGGCGCGCCGGCCGGGGCGCCTGGCGCGTCGGCCGTCAGCGGCGCCGTCGCCACGCCCGGCGGCTGGTTCGACAGCGCGCCCGGCACGCCGGACGGGTTGGCATTGCCGGCGCCCGTCGATTCGCTCGTTTGCTGGCTGCGGATGGTGGACGCTTCCGGCGGCGAGTTCGGCTTGTAGGTTTCCGCTGCCTGCTCGCTTTCCGAGAAATCCACGTCCGCCGTCGCTTCGGCGCGCACATTGCCTTCGCCGACGATGGGCAGCAGGATCGATTCGACCTGCTTGATCACGCTTTGCTGCAATTGCTGCACGTACTTTAACTGGTTCGGGTCCAGGCTCTTGATGCCGTTGGCGCGGTCCTTGTCCTTTTCCTGGTTAGACAGCAGGGTGCCCGCCTGGTCGACGACGGTAACGTTGATTGGAAGCAATTCCGGCACGCTGGATGCCACCAGGTGGACGATGGCGCTCACTTGCAGCTGGTCCAGGCCGCGGCCCGGATGCAGGTTCAGCAGCACGGAAGCCGTGGGTTTTTGCTGTTCGCGCACGAAGACGGACGGCTTGGGCAGGGCCAGGTGGACCCTTGCCGTGTCGACGGCGGAGACCGATTCAATGGATTTGGCCAGCTCGCCTTCCAGCGCGCGCTGGAAATTGACCTGTTCGAGGAATTGCGACACGCCCAGCTTCTGGTTTTCCATCAGCTCGAAACCCACGTTGCCGCCTTTCGGCAAGCCTTGCGCCGCCAGTTTCAGGCGCGCATCGTGGACTTGTTCGGATGGCACGAGAATGGCGCCGCCCCCTTCGGAAAACTTGTGCTTGATGCCCAGCTGGTCGAGCGAGGCGGTGATGGCGCCGCCATCGCGGTCCGTGTAGTTGGAAAACAGCACCTTGTACTCGGGCGGCTGGTTCCACATGTACAGGGCCACGCCGATGGCGATCAGCGCCGCCACGCCCAGGCCGCGCAGGAAATTCTTGCCCATCGGCGTCTTGGCGAATGCTTGCACGGACTCCACGGGCGAACGGGCTGGCGCCGGTTCCGGTGGTATGCGGTTCACATCGATTTCTTCGGCTACAGCCATGATTGCCTTCCGGGGCGCGTGTATTGGGTGATGAGTGGGGGCCGCTTCCTCCGGAGGAGGGGCGATATGCAGAATTATCCGCCACTGTCACGCGCTTCAATCGTCCAAATAGAAGGCGCTTTTGCCGCCTGCTCGGCCGAGTGGCTGGCGTTGGCGCTGGTATTGTGGAACCCTGGCAACGTGTGACGGAAGTTATTGTACCCGTCGTTGCCTTGCAGGCTAGGGTTTTGTTCTCTGGCAGCAACAAGCAGGAATGGACAACAATGGGGAGGCAAGGTGAAAACAGGCGGTATCGATAGCAGCAGGATCGAGGCGATGATCGCGCAACTGAAGTCGGCGGCCACGCGGCCGGAGGCGAAAGTGCCGGCGATCCAGACCGAGGCCCCGGCGGCCAAGGTGAATTTTGCCGACGCCTTCAAGGGCGCGCTGGAATCCGTCAGCGGCGCGCAAAAGGCGTCGTCGGCCCTGGGCCAGCGCTTCACCATGGGGGATGAAAAGGTCAACTTGTCGGATGTGATGGTGTCGATGCAGAAATCGAGCATCGAATTCCAGGCCACGGTGCAGGTGCGCAATAAATTAGTTGCTGCGTATCATGAAATCATGAATATGCAGGTGTAATTCATGACAACCCCAGGCGCAAGGGCCGGGGTCGAACCCTGAGGGTTCGGCCCCGCTCTTCGTTTTGGGTCAACTGAATGAATTCCGGGGGCTTACCCGGCGGGTCTGACCCCAGCTTTCGGCTGGGGTATCAGCTGAGTCCCGCCATGCGCGCATTGCGCTCGCGCTCCAGCCGCGTGATGTAGCGCTGCACGTGCGCCAGCATGCTGCGCGGCAAGTCGACGAACTGGCAGCCGAGGCGGCGGTTCAGCTTGTTATTCAGCAGGGTCATGTCCAGCGAGTTGCGAATTTGCAAGGTCGCCGTGACGATGCCGACGTCGGGCAAGTCGATGCGGCAGCCCGGATAGTCCTTGCCGATGGTCTCGCCCAGCATCAGTTTATTGTCCAGGATGGCGATGCCGCCGCAGCTGATGTCGGCCAGCGGGAACAGGGTGTCGGCGCCGCCCAGCGCCGGCGGCAGGGGGATCGACACGCGCACGGGATTGCTGACGGGCGTGCTCATGCGGTAATACTCGCGCCGCTGCAGGCGGATCAGGGTTTCCGGCACGGCAATCTTCAAGGCGGGCGTGCCGCCGTAATTGCACTCTTCCACCAGGGCGCTGGCGAACAGGATGCGGATCTTGTCGAGCGAGGTTTCAAACGAGATGCCGGTGGCGGCCACCATGCGGCGGTTCTGGTCCGCATTCACGGAACGGTCGAGGATGACGGTATTGCGCTCGGCATCGACTTCCAGGATGGAGGTGACGCACACATCGGATTCGCCGTGGATCAGCATGCGGATCAGCTGGTTCTTTTCGCCTATGCTGCGCAGCAAGGCGATGATTTCCCGCCGCGATTCCACTTCAAAGTCATGCCAGTTTTCGAGGCCGGAATCCATAATATGTGCTTGCATTGATGCCTGTCTATCTGTCTATGTATCGGTGGGTAGTGAGCTGGTATCGGGCGGCGGCGGGATTGGCCCGCCATTCGCAGATTCAATATGATATAACCAGGCCAGCAGTTCCGCAATCGCCCGGTACAGGCCCGGCGGAATCTGCCGGTCCAGGTCGACATCCATCAGCAAGGCCACCAATTCCTTCGATTCGTGCACGAAGACGCCGTGTTCGCGCGCCGTGCTGATGATCTGGTCAGCGATCAGGCCGCTGCCCTTGGCCACCACCTTGGGCGCCGGCGTGCCGCTCTGGTAGGCCAGCGCGACGGCCGTCTGCGGCACCTTGCGCCTGGTATCGTCAAGCATCGTCGCCTCCCGCCGCTGGCGCGGCCTCGGCGGCTTGCGCGGCGGTTTCCGTGGCCGCGTCCGCCTTGCCGGCGATGCTGAGCGACATCAAGGGCCAGCCGGCCGCGTCGAGCGCCGCTTCCAGGCGCGCCGCGTGCTGGCGCAAGGTGGCGGCGCTCGCTTCGCTGCCCGCCTGCATCTGGATCGCCACCCTGCCGCCCTGCAACACCACCTGTGCGGCCAGGTCGCCCAGCAGGGGAAACTGGAAGCGCACGCTGCTGCGCCAGGCGGCTGCCTCTTCATCGCCGCCCGCGTGCTCCTGCTGCTGGCCTTCCGGCGCATCGCGGCTGATATCCCACTGCATCTTCTGCCCGGGCCACGCTTCGCCCTGCCACTGCACGCGCGCCTGCTCGTGCGTGTGCAGTTGCATATTAATCAATTGTGCCGAAGCCAGGTCGGTGCCGGTCTTCTGCGCGTCTGCCTGCAGGGCCTTTTGCATCTGCGGTTCCAGCAGCAGCGAGGCCAGCGGGCGCTTGCCTTCGGCCCATTCGGCCACGTGCGACTCATAGAACAGGCCGCTGCTGCCGACGGCATCGCGCAGCTTTTGCGCCACTTGCGCGGGATCGGCCCCTGGCGAGGCCATCAGCGGCGTCTTGCCGACGAGGGCCACGGGCGCGCCGGGCACGCTTTCGGCCTGCACCAGCACGCTGCTGATGGCGCGCGCGGTGGTGCTC
>CAUSDR010000524.1:0-3696 GCA_963530105.1 uncultured Janthinobacterium sp. | reverse complement strand
GTACTGGCCCGTCAGGATCGGCACGTTATGGCCCACCTTGATGGTGGCCAGTTCATAGTCCAGGGTGATCAGGTTCGGCGTCGACAGGATGTTGGCGTTGCCGTCCGATTCCAGCGCATGCGCCAGCGCGCCCAGTCCCAGCGCGCCGTTGATCTGCTTGAAGATGCCCAGGGTCAGGCCGCCCGTCGGCAAGGTCTTGCCGCCGCCCGTGGCGAGGGCGCCGATATTGTTGTTGGTGCCCGAGGCGAACGACTGCAGCGCGCCCACGCGGTAATTGCTGGTGCTGTCGCCGGACAATCCCAGCCACTGCACGCCGAATTCGGACGCCTTGGCCGACGTCACTTCGACGATCAGCGCCTCGATGTAGACCTGGGCGCGGCGCACGTCGAGCTGGTCGATCACGGCGCGCAGGTTGCGGTAGACGGCTTCGTTGCACGTCAAAATCAGGGTATTCGTCGACGCATCGGCCTGGATGAAGCCGGCCGCGCCGCCCGAGGACAGCTGCTGCGGACCGTTGCTCAGCGAAGCGCCGCCCGAGGTGCCGCTTTGCGTACTGCCGCCCAGGCCCGTGCTGTTCATGCCGCTGCTGCTGTTCTGGCTATTCTGGTTGTTATTCAGGCTGTTATTGGCGGGCTGCTGCGCCGAGGCGGCCGTGCCGTCCGACGTCACCACCGAGCGCAGGGTCTGCGCCAGCTTGGTGGCGTCCGCATTCTTCAGGTACACCACGTGCACGTTGCCCAGCTGCGTGGTGGGCTGGTCCAGCTTGGAAATGAGCGACTTGGCCAGGTTGGCGCGCGCCGCCGACGGCGCGCGCAGCACCAGCGAATTGGTGCGCGGATCGGCCAGCACGGATACCTTGCCCGTGTCGCCGGCGGCGCCGGCGCCCGCGCCGCCGCCTTCCATCAGCTTGTTCACCATCGACGCCAGGTCGGAAGCGATGGCATAGCGCCCGGGGATCACGTCCAGGTCCGTCGAGGCGGGCACATCGAGCGCGGCGATGATTTTCGCCAGGCGCTTGAGGTTATCCGCGTAATCGGTGATCACCAGCGAGTTGTTGCCCGGGTTGGCGTTGATGGTGTTGTTCGGCGAAATCAGGGGGCGCAGCACGGCCAGCAGGTTGGCCGACGATTCGTAGTTCAGGTAAAACACCTGGGTGGCGATCTGGTCGCCCTTCACCTGGCTGGCGCCATTGCCCACCTGGGTCGGCACGGACTGCAGCTTGGCGTCCGCTTCCGGCACCACTTTGGCGTAGCCGTCGCCGGACACCACCGCGTAACCCTGCAGGCGCAAGGCCGAGGCCAGCAAGCCGAAGGCCTGCGTCTTGCTGATGGATT
This sequence comes from uncultured Janthinobacterium sp., assembly GCA_963530105.1. Lineage (GTDB taxonomy): Bacteria > Pseudomonadota > Gammaproteobacteria > Burkholderiales > Burkholderiaceae_D > Janthinobacterium. Next base: position 2,362 of record CAUSDR010000524.1, on the reverse strand, counting down.
TTTCCGACACCAGGGTGATCGTGCCCTTGACGCGGGGATCGATGACGAAATTGATGTTGGTGTAATGCCCCACCGCCTTGATCACCGACTCGATGTCGGCGCCGACGAAATTGAGCGCCGCTTCATCGCCGGGCGCGGCCCAGACGGGCGCCGGCATGCCGGCCACGGAACAGCACAGCAAGGCGGCGGCCGACAGGCGGCGCAGCGAGAAGGAGGAGGTATTTGGGCTCACGGATGGTTTTTTCATTGTCTAAACTCTAAGGCGATGATGTTTTTTTCGCTATTGCTACGGCGCTGTCCCAGCAAATTCAACAAACTCGCCAAGGTCTCTTCATATCCTGCTGCGGCCTGGGCCTGGCCGGAAAACTGCATGCGCCCCTGATTCAGGCTGCCGCTGCCGTCGAGCAGCAGCGGTCCCTTGATGGAGCGCAGTGTCAACGTCGCCTGCTGCCCCTGCCAATCGAAATCGAGTTCATAACTGCCCAGCGGACGCAGCGACGACAGGCGCGACGCCATGTCCGTCATCTGCAAGGTGGTGCGGCCGACGGCGGAAAACTGCTGCTGCTCCAGCGCCAGCTGCAGGGTGCTCCACGACAGGCGCATGCTGCCCGTCGGCGCCACGGTATTGAGCGGCGCGCCCAGGCCGCCCAGGCCGTCGGCCGGCAGCAGCAGGGCCGCCGGGCTGACTTGCCAGTGCGACCACGAACCGCGCAAGTTCACGGCCTGCGACAGCGCCTGCGGATTCTGCAATTCCACGTCCACCGATCCCCACAGCACCGAGGGCGAAATGCGCCAGCTGAAGCGCCCCGGCAGCAGCGGCGTCACGGCGCCATTCGCGCTGGCCGCCCCGCCGATAAAGGCCGAGCCGCGCCACAGGGTACCTTGCGCGTCGCCCAAGGTCAAACGCCCCCCTGTCTGCTTTTCCACGATGCCGGCAACCCAGCCGGCCGGGAAAAATACCAGCAGGGTCAGGCACACGCTGACAACGATGGCCAGCAGCCATGCGAGCAAGCGCATCATCGCGTCGCGCCCGGGCTCTGGTGCAGGCTGAAGGTGGCGTTCACCTGGCCCGCCTTGTCCTGCGCCGTGATGGTGGCTTCCTGCACGGCGATGCGGCCTTCACGGCGCAAGCCGTCCAGCCACAGCATGACATTGGCAAACGGCACGCCATTCAACTGCACGCGCGCATATTCCCCCGTCATCGACAGCGATTGCGGCGCCAGGCCGCGCGCTTTCAGCGACGCTTCCAGGCTGGCGCGGCTCATCGGCGCCACCTGCACGGGGGCCTGGCGCGCCAGCTCGCCCGCTTCGCGCGCCAGCGCCTGCAATTGCGCCGCGTTTTGGCGCAGCTCGGGCAAACTCTTCTGCAATTCCGCGCGGCCCGTCCAGGCCGGCTCGAAAAACACCGCATACACGAGCGCCAGGCCCGCCACGACGCCGCCGATGGCCAGCAGCTTGCGCTCCTGCTGCGTGCGTTCGCTCCAGAATGCCAAGACGTGCTGCTGCCGGCTGGCCAGCGCGGCGCGCGCCTTGATGACTGCTGTACTCATGCTTTTGCTCCCGTGGCCAGGGTGATTTTCCACACGCCCGGCGCCGTTTCATTCAGGGCCAGCTTGCGCGCGGCCAGGCCGTCGCGCACCTGCGCCTGGGCGCTGGCGTCGACCATGTCCGGTTTCAGCTTGACGATTAGGCTGCGGTCGCGGTATTCCAGCGACGCCACCACGCCGCGCCCGGCCAGGCCGCCCAGCGCCTCGCCCAGCGCCGCGCTCATGCTGGTGAAGTCATCCATGCTGGCTTGGCCGCCCTGCAGCTTGGCCGCGGCGATATTGCGCCGCATCTGCTCCGCTTCCAGGCCATACACGGGCGCTTCGTTCGGATACGCGGCCTTGAAGGTTTGCTGCATCGAAGTGCGCACGGTGGCCGCCTCGCGCTTCAAACGCATCCATTCGATATTCATGCCGGCCAGGTTGACGATCACCGTCAGCAGCGCCAGGCGGATGGGCCAGCGCCAGCGCCGCCAGTCGGCCGCCTTGCCCGTCGCCGTGCCCAGTGCGCCGGCCAGGTCCAGCGGCGCGGCGCGGGCGCCCGCGATCCAGTGCGCCCAGTGATCGCCCTCCACCGTCACGCCTTCCATGCCGGCGGCCAGCTCTTGATATTGCGCAAGCTCGGCCGGCGGCACGTACAAGGTCAGCGGCACGTCGCCGGCAAACGCGCGCGTCGTCAGCAGCGCCTGCTGCGGCTGCGCCGGCAGCACCAGGCCCAGTCCCTCCTGCGGCGCCTGGCGCAGGGCCAGCTCCAGCCCGGCGCCGGCCGGCTGCAGGGCGGCCGTCACGCTGCCCGGCTGCAAAGGCAGGCACAATTG
>CAUSDR010000523.1:0-3698 GCA_963530105.1 uncultured Janthinobacterium sp. | reverse complement strand
GTACATGGCGGGGCGCATCAGTTCATTGAAGCCCGTGTCGAGCAGGGTGAAATGGTTGCCGCCCATTTGCTTGGTGGCGCGCACTTCGGCCACCAGCAAGCCGCTGTCGGCCACGAGGAAGCGGCCCGGTTCGATTTCCAGGTGCACGGCGTGGCCCAGGTGCGCCTCGATCTGCTTGCGCGCCGCATCCCACAGCTGGAAGTAGTGGTCCGTGTCGACGGGCTGCTCGCCATCGCGGTAGGGCACGGACAGGCCGCCGCCGGTGGAAATGGCTTCGATGTCGTGGCCCATGTTCTTGACCAGGTCGACCATGGTGCCGCAGACGGTTTCCAGGTGGCTGTAGTCGACGCCGGAGCCGATGTGCATGTGCAGGCCCACCAGGTGCAGACCGTGGGCGCGGATGACGGCCAGCGCCTCAGGCAGTTCTTCGTGCCAGATGCCGTGCTTGCTGTTTTCGCCGCCCGTATTGGTCTTGTTGCTGTGGCCATGGCCGTAGCCCGGATTGATGCGCAGCCAGACGCGGTGGCCGGGCGAGACGGGGCCCAGCTGGCGCAGCATGTCGACGGAGCCGCAATTGACTTCGATCTTCGCCGCCGCCACGCGCGCCAGGGTGGCGCGGTCGAACAGGTCGCAGGTAAACACGACGCCGGCGGCGCCATTCGTTTGCGCGGGCGTGAAACCCGCCTGCAGCGCGCGCTCGATCTCGCCCAGCGAGACGGCGTCCACGTGCACGCCTTCCTCGCGCATCAGCGTAAGCAGATGAATGTTCGAATTGGCCTTTTGCGCGAAGCGCACGGTGTCGAACTGCGCCAGCTGCGCGATGCGCGCGCGGATGGTGGCCGCGTCGTAGACCCACAGGGGCGTGCCGTGTTCCTGGGCGAGTTGGGCGAGGGTGGCGTCTGCGACTGGTTTCATGGTGCTTGTCTTTGTCATGTGAGAGGTGGCGTCGGATTGTGCGGGCTTTGCCCGCTCATCCGACCTGCAATGCTGGCCATGATGCGGGTTTTCTTTGCAAACATAAAATATCCATTTGCGCTGACCTTATTCATTTATGATATGTCCATGACTATCTCATTGCGCCATATCGAGGTCTTCCGCGCCATCATGACGACGGGCAGCGTGACGGCCGCCGCCGCCATGCTGCATACCTCGCAGCCCACCGTCAGCCGCGAGCTGGCGCGCCTCGAGCACTTGACGGGCTTGACCCTGTTCGAGCGCGAGCGGGGGCGCCTGCGTCCCACGGCCCAGGCGCTGCAGCTGTTCGAGGAAGTGCAGCGCGCGTATTTTGGCCTGGAGCGCATCGTCAGCACGGCCACGGCCCTGCGCCAGTTCGACCAGGGGCAGCTGTCGATCGCCTGCCTGCCCGTGTTTTCGCAGTCGCTGCTGCCGCAGGCCTGCAAGCTGTTCGTCGCCGACTTTCCCAAGGTGAGCATCAGCATCACGCCGCAGGAGTCGCCGCTGCTGGAAGAGTGGCTGTCGGCGCAGCGCCACGACATCGGCCTGACGGAAGTGGGCAATGCGCCGCCGGGCACCGCGCTCGACACCCTGATGTCCGTCGATGAAGTGTGCGTGCTGCCCGATGGCCACGCGCTGGCCGGCAAGGCCGTGCTGCAGCCGGCGGACTTCGCGGGCCAGCCCTTCATCAGCCTGGCCGCCGTCGACCCGTACCGCCAGCAGATCGACGCCATCTTCGCGCAGGCGGGCGTGGAGCGGCGCATGGCGCTCGACACGCACAGCGCCGCCTCCGTCTGCGCCATGGTGCGCGAAGGCGTGGGCCTGGCCATCGTCAATCCGCTCACGGCGCTCGATTATGCGGGGCAGGGCTTGCAGATCCGCCGCTTCGGCGTCTCGCTGCCGTTCACCGTGAATCTCGTGAAACCCCTGCACCGTCCCCTGTCGCAGCTGGTGGCGCTGTTCGAGCAGGCGCTGCATGCGCAGGCGGAAGAAGTGAAAAGGCGCTTGCTGGCGCTGTAGGGCAAGCCCCATAAAGGATAGGGATCACGCCCTTGGGGGCTGACGCCGGCGTTCGTGGCGGGGTTTGCCTTTGGGGTTTGCTTAGGTAGTAAAATGGCGTTTTACTTATTAAAGCCTGACTACTTCGATGACCACAACCGCTACTCCCGTGCGTACCCGCTTTGCCCCCAGCCCGACCGGCTACCTTCACCTGGGCGGCGCCCGCACCGCCTTGTACAGCTGGGCCTTTGCCCGTCACTTCGGCGGCACTTTCGTGCTGCGCATCGAAGACACGGACGTGGAGCGTTCGACGCCGGAAGCCGTGCAAGCCATCATCGAAGGCATGCAGTGGCTGGGCCTGGACCACGACGAAGGCCCGTTCTATCAGATGCAGCGCATGGACCGCTACCGCGAAGTAGTGGCGCAGATGCTGGCTGAAGGCACCGCCTACCATTGCTATTCCTCGCCCGACGAAGTCGAAGCGATGCGCGAGCGCATGCGCGCCGCCGGCGAAAAGCCCCGCTACGACGGCACCTGGCGTCCGGAGCCGGGCAAGACCCTGCCGGCCGTTCCCGCCGACCGCAAGCCTGTCGTGCGCTTCAAGAATCCGCTCGACGGCGACGTCAGCTGGGATGACGTGGTCAAGGGCACCATCACGATTTCGAACCGCGAACTGGACGACCTGGTGATCGCGCGTCCGGACGGCACGCCGACCTATAACTTCTGCGTCGCCGTCGATGACTGGGACATGGGCATCACGCACGTGCTGCGCGGCGATGACCACGTCAACAACACGCCACGCCAGATCAACATCCTGCGCGCCATCGGCGCACCGCTGCCGCTGTACGGCCACCTGCCGATGATTTTGGGTTCGGACGGCCAGAAAATGTCCAAGCGCCGCGACGCCGTCAGCGTCATGGATTACCCGGCGCAGGGCTTCCTGCCGGAGTCGATGCTGAACTACCTGGCGCGCCTGGGCTGGAGCCACGGCGATGATGAAGTGTTCTCGGTGGAGCAGTTCTGCGAGTGGTTTAACCTCGACCACCTGACCAAGTCGGCCGCCCAGTTCGACCTGGAAAAGCTCAAGTGGCTCAATAACCATTACATCAAGCAGGCCGACAATGCGCGCCTGGCCGGCCTGGCTAGAGCGCAGATGCTGGCAGCGGGCGCCGTCTTCGAAGGCGCGCCGGAGCTGGCGCTGGTGCTGGGCATGATGAAGGAGCGCGCCAACACGGTCAACGAACTGGCCGCCGCCTCGATGCTGTTCTTCCGCGAGCCGCAGCCCGATGCCGACCTGGTGGCGCAGCACATCACGGACGCCATCAAGCCCGTGCTGGCGCAGTTTGCCGAGCGCATTGCCACGGTGGAGTGGAGCAAGGAAGCCGTGGCCGCCATGATCAAGGAAGTCCTGGCCGCCAACACCATCAAGATGCCGCTGCTAGCCATGCCTTTGCGCCTGATCCTGACGGGCCAGTTGCAGACGCCTGCCATCGACCAGGTGGTAGTGGTATTCGGCCGCGAAACCGTGCTGGCGCGCCTGGCGAAGTGGCTGTAATCGCCGCGATTTAAACCGCGTAGAAATACGCGTGGAAACAGCGTGCGGAAACCGTCCCTATGAAAAGTTGCTCATAGACGAAAAAGGGTATTTGCAGAGTGAAACTTCTTTGCTATACTCTTGTTTCTGCACCAACGGGGGTATAGCTCAGCTGGGAGAGCGCTTGCATGGCATGCAAGAGGTCAGCGGT
>CAUSDR010000522.1:0-3708 GCA_963530105.1 uncultured Janthinobacterium sp. | reverse complement strand
TGGGGAAATTCCGCGACTTGCTGGGCGCCACCGTCCACCATCCGGCCATGCTGCGCTACCTGGACAATGAAGCCAACGCCGTCAAGCGCATCAATGAAAACTACGCGCGCGAGCTGATGGAATTGCATACCCTGGGCGTGAACGGCGGCTATAGCCAGGCTGACGTGCAGGAGCTGGCGCGCATCCTGACGGGCGTGGGCGTGAATCTGGGGCCGGACGCGCCGAAGGTAAAACCGGCGCTGCAGGCGCAGTACGTGCGCCGGGGCCTGTTCGAATTCAACCCGAACCGCCACGATTACGGCGACAAGCAGTTTCTCGGCCAGACGGTGAAGGGCAGGGGCCTGGCCGAGCTCGATGAAGCGCTGGACCGCCTGAGCCGCAGTCCCGCCACGGCGAAATTTATTAGCGGCAAGCTGGCCCAGTATTTCGTCGGCGACAATCCGCCCGCCCCGCTGGTGGCGCGCATGGCGGCCACTTTCGAGAAAAGCGACGGCATGATCGCCGACGTGCTGCAAACCATGTTTGCCAGCGAGGAATTCAAGCAGTCGCTGGGCAAGAAATTCAAGGACCCCATGCATTATGTGGTGTCGGCCGTGCGCCTCAGCTATGACGACAAGACCATCCTGAATGCGGGCCCCATGCTGAACTGGCTGTCGCGCATGGGTGAACCGCTGTACGGGCGCCAGACGCCGGACGGCTATCCGCTGGCGGACGCGTCCTGGGCCAGCCCCGGCCAGATGACGACGCGTTTCGACATCGCCCGCGCCATTGGCGCAGGCAGCGCCGGCCTGTTCAAGACGGATGGCCCGCAGCCGCAGGAAAAAGTGGCGTTCCCGCAACTGGCCAGCGCCCTGTATTACCAGTCGCTGCAAGCCACCCTGAGCCCGGCCACGCGCCAGGCCCTGGAACAGGCCGCCTCGCCGCAGGAGTGGAATACCTTTTTTCTTTCCTCGCCGGAAATGATGCACCGCTAAATGACATCGGAGGACTGCCATGAATCGCCGTGACCTGTTGAAAGCCCTGGCCGCCGCCCCCTTGCTGGCGCATGCGGGCAGCCTGCTGGCCGCCCCGGCCACCGATGCGAAGCTGCTGTTCGTCTTCCTGCGCGGCGGCTATGACGCGAACAATCTGCTGGTGCCCGTGGGCAGCGATTTTTATTATGCGGCGCGGCCGAACATCGCCATCGCGCAGCCAGGCGCGGAAAATGGCGCGCTGGCCCTGAATACGGACTGGGCCCTGCATCCGGCCTTGCGCGACACCATCTATCCCATGTTCAACAGTGGCGAGGCGGCCTTCATCCCGTTTGCCGGCACGACGGATTTGACGCGCAGCCATTTCGAGACGCAGGATACGATCGAGCTGGGACAGGCGCTGGGCGGACGCCGCGATTTCCGCTCGGGCTTTTTGAACCGCCTGGTGCAGACCTTGAACAGCAGCAAGACCAGCCCGGCCATCGCCTTCACGGACCAGCTGCCGCTGATTTTCCAGGGCGGCGTGCAAGTGCCGAACATGGCGCTGCGCTCCGTGGGCAAAGCCGGTATTGATGCGCGTCAAAGCCAGATCATCGCCGCCATGTACCGGGGCACGCCCTTGCAGCAGCCGGTGGCCGCCGGCTTTGTCGTGCGCGACGATGTGACGAAGGAGCTGACGGGCGAGATGCAGGCCGCCAACCGCAACGCCATCTCTACGCGCGGCTTTGAACTGGAAGCGCAGCGCATCGCCCGCCTGATGAAAGACAAGTACAACATCGGCTTCGTCGACGTGGGCGGCTGGGATACGCACGTGGGGCAGGGCGGCGCGAATGGCTACCTGGCCGGGCGCTTCGACGAGCTGGGACGGGGCTTGTCCGCGTTTTCGCAGGAAATGGGCAGCGCGTGGCGCCAGACCATGGTCGTCGTCGTCAGCGAATTTGGCCGCACCTTCCGCGAAAACGGCAATCGCGGCACGGACCATGGCCACGGCAGCGTGTTCTGGGTGCTGGGCGGCGCAATCAAGGGCAAGCAGGTGGCCGGTGAACAGCTGGCGCTTACGCAGGCGAACCTGTTCCAGAACCGCGACATGCCCGTGCTCAATGAATACCGCGCCGTGCTGGGCGGCTTGCTGCGCCGCACGTTTGGCTTGAACGCGGCACAGCTGGAGCAGGTATTTGCCGGCGTCAAGCCGGCGGAGCTGGGCCTAGTGTAGCCGCGCCTGGCAACAGCGGCGGCGGGCGGCAGGTGCGCCGGCGCAGGAACGCGGGGGCAGCGGACAGCGCGGATGCCGCCGGCCGCCATGTCACGCGCATGGCTGGCGGGGACGGGTGTTCTGCATCGGCATGCCGCCGTGTTACGCTACGCCTGCGCAACTGGCGCGTAGGCAAGCCCGTCACCTTTTCCCGGTGCGTGGCACGAATGGAGTGGTATGACCGATACCCAGCGCGACATGCTCAGCGCAGGCTTTTCCCTGGCGCTGATCGCCCTGACGGCGTTCGTCATGCAGCGCTTCTTCCTGCCGCTCGTGTGGGCCGGCATCCTGTGCGTGGCCACCTGGCCCCTGTATGTGCGCGTGCGCGCGGCGCTGGGGCAGCGCAGCATCATCGCGGCGGCCCTGCTGACCCTGGCGTTTGCCTGCATCTTCATCATTCCCGTGCTGTTCGGCGTGGCGCAGGCGGCGCGCGAAGTGCCCATGCTGGCCAATTTCGTCGTCAATGCGAATAGCGACGGTTTGCCCGTGCCGGACTGGACGGCGCACATACCGCTGGCCGGCGGCGCCTTGCGCGACTGGTGGCAAGCCACCCTGAGCCAGCCCCATGGCCTCAGCCACTTCTTTGCGGGCAGCGCCGTCGGCGGTTTTCATTCCGCGCGCGACATGCTGAAAATCCTCGGCGCGGACGTCTTCCACCGCCTCGTCGATTTCGGCCTGGCATTTTTGTGCCTGTTTTTCTTTTACAAGGATGGCGAAGCGCTGACGCGCCAGATCACGGCCATCGGCAGCCATTTCCTGCGTCCTGAACGCTGGGGCCGCTATGCGCAAAAAATCCCCACGGCCATCCGCGCCACCGTCAATGGCCTGGTGCTGGTTGGCCTGGCCGAAGGCGTGCTGATCGGCATCGCCTACGCCATCGCCGGCTTGCCGTCGCCGGCCCTGTGGGCGTTCGCCACCGGCATCCTGGCCATCATCCCGTTCGGCGCGCCGCTGGCCTACCTGTGCGCGGCCGCCTTGCTGCTGTTCCAAGGCAATGTGGGCGCCGCCATCGGCGTGGCCGCGTGGGGAACGGTGGTGTTGTTCGTGGCCGACCACTTCGTGCGGCCCGGCATGATCGGCAACGCTACCCGCTTGCCTTTCCTGGCCGTGCTGTTCGGTATCCTGGGCGGGGTGGAAACCCTGGGCCTCGTGGGCCTGTTCATCGGCCCCGTCGTGATGGTGCTGTTCGTTACCCTGTGGTACGAGGCGAATGTGTTTGACACGGTGCCGCCTGCCAGCGCGGGTGCCAATGTGGATATCAAGCCGGTGGCGACAACACCTGCCAGCCCGGCCGCACCGGAACGCACGCAGTAATGAGGGGTCGGCCAGCGTTGCCGCCGGCCGGTACTGGGCGTTCCCGGCGTGGCCGGGCGAGGCTTTCAAGCAAGGTCGCCGAAAGCCCCGGAATACGCCTAAAAAATCGTCGCGAGCGGCAATGAGTCGTGGCCAGGAAGCGCAGCTGTACTTTGGTACAGCGTGCATCGC
>CAUSDR010000521.1:0-3720 GCA_963530105.1 uncultured Janthinobacterium sp. | reverse complement strand
CCGAGATGGTAGATGCCGTCGGCGCCATGCAGCCACAGGTCGCCGCCGGGCAGGCGCACGATGCCCGAAACACCGCGGAAGGTTTCGCCGCGCGCGCCGCGCAGGGCATGGAAGCGGCCGGCGCGCCAGACGGCCACGCCGCCTTCGCCGCCGGCCCACATCAGCTCGGCGTCGCGGTACAGCTGCAATATTGTGCCCAGCTGCAAGCCGTCGGCCGCGCCCAGCGGCCGCACGGCGCCGCTGCGCTGGCCGTCCGCCACCAGGCTGACGCGGTTGTTGGCGTGGCCCAGCCACAGCGTGTTTTCGCTATCGATGGACATCGCCGTGGTCAGCACGTCGGGCAAGCCCGCCAGGCCGCCATCGCGGGTCCAGCTGCCGCCGGCCAGGCGAAACAGGCCGCCGCCCGAGAACGAAGCCCACAGGGCGCCGCCGCGTTCCTGCTGCAGCGTTTGCGGGTCCAGCCCCAGCACGCCCGCCGGCGGCGCCACGCGCGTCATGCTGCCGTCGGGCGCGCGCCGGTGCAGGCCCTGGTCGTTGCCCAGCCATAAGGTGCCGTCGGGCGCCCAGTGGCTGGCCGCCAGCTGGCCGCGCAGCTCCACCTGTTTCACGCCGCTGGCGCTGAAGCTGCGCACGTCGCCCGCGTAGTCGCCGATCCACACGTCGCCGCCAGGGCCGGCCAGCATGCCGGGATGGTCGAACGGCTGCGCCACCGGCAAGGTCTTCAGGCGGTTGCGGCGCAGGCGGTCCAGCCCCGTCGACGTGCCGATCCACAGATTGCCTTCGCGGTCCTGGAAGGTAATTTGCGGCAGCGGGCCGCTGATGCCGTTCTGCCGCGTCAGGCGCTGGGCGGGCAGGCTGGGACCGGACGGCTGCAGCTTGCGCTCCACGCCATCGGCCGCCAGCAGCCACATGGTGCCGTCGCGGTCGAAGCGCATGCCGTTGCCCCGGGCGTCCGGCGCGATCACGCCGTTGCCGCCGGGGGCGCTGGTGCGCACGCGGTAGTAATTGCTCTGGCTGTCGACGGCCCAGATGGCGCCGTCGGGCGCTTCGGCCATGCTGGTGAGCATGGTGCGTGGCCACGCGTGGGTAAAGCGCGCCTGGCCCGGCTTCCTGAAAAACACGCCGTACATGGTGCCCATCCATTGCGTGCCGTCGCGGCCGAACAGGATCTGGTAGACGCGCTTGGTCGGCAGATTGACTGCTTCTCCCTGCGGCTCGAAGCGGCCGGCGCCCGGCGCCAGGCGGGCCGCGCCATCGCGCGTGCCAACCCAGATGGCGCCATCCGGCGCCGCTTCGATGTGGAACACGGCCCCCGTGGGCAGACCGTCGGCCGGCGCATAGGTGCGCGCGCCATCGGCGCGGAACACGCTGACGCCGCCCAGGCGGTAGCCCACCCACACGGCGCCGTCCGCCGTCGCCGCCAGGCCCAGCACATTGCTGGACGGCAAGCGGTGGCCGTAGACCGTGTCCGTGCGCTCGAAACGCACGCCGTCGTAGCGGTACAAGCCGGTGGCCGTGGCGATCCACAGCCAGCCATCCTTGCCCTGGGCAAATTTCAGCACGTCGACGGGCGCGCCTTGCAGGGCGCCCCAGGCATTGTGCGTGTAGTCGGACAGCAGCGGCGCCACGGGCGCCGGCGTGGCGGCGGACGCATGCAGGTGGAACGCCGCCAGGATTGCGGCGAGCAGGGGACGAGCGGACATCGGGGAGGGACGAGGTGAATGAGCGCTGATTGTAGCGCAGCAGGGCGGGCCGCTGCGGACAAAAAAAAGCCCGCGCAGGGCAGCGCAGGCTTTTTTTCACGCAGCGTCAGCGTGGCGCTAGCCGCGCACGCTGTCGTCGGATGCAGACTGGGTTGACAGGAACCCGCGGCGATTACGCGAAGTTCTTGGCAACGAATTCCCAGTTGACCAGGCCCCAGAACGTTTCCACGTACTTGGCGCGCAGGTTGCGGTAGTCGATGTAGTAGGCGTGTTCCCACACGTCGCAGGTCAGCAGCGGCTTGTCGCCGGTGGTCAGCGGGCAGCCGGCGTTCGAGGTGTTGACGATGTCGACGGAGCCGTCGGCTTTTTGCACCAGCCAGGTCCAGCCCGAACCGAAGTTGCCCACGCACGACTTGGTGAATTCTTCCTTGAACTTGTCGAACGACGACCATTTGGCGTTGATCGCGTCAGCCACGGCACCGGTAGGCGCGCCGCCGCCGGCTGGCTTCATGCCGTTCCAGTAGAAGGTGTGGTTCCAGACTTGCGCCGCGTTGTTGAAGATGCCGCCCGACGATTTCTTGATGATGTCTTCCAGCGACAGGTTCTCGAACTCGGTACCCTTGATCAGGTTGTTCAAGTTGGTGACATACGCCTGGTGATGCTTGGCATAGTGGTATTCCAGGGTTTCTTTCGAAATATGCGGCGCCAGAGCGTCCATTTCATACGGCAGTGGTGGCAGAGTATGTTCCATGTGATGTCCCTTTGTGGTGAGTGTTCGGAGTCTTCCAGCCTGCGGCCGGAGGGTTGAGCCTTGCGTGCTTGAACCAAGCATTCTTGCTGAACGAGCCACTATTGTAAAGCGGATGCGCCATTGCTGCAGATTCCGGCATGCGTTGGGAGCACTCTTCGCGTAGTGATTCTCGTTCAGCGCCGGCCCTAGCGAAAACGGCGCGTCGTTTCCCTGACGATCAGCGCCAACGGCGGAATGGCGGCCTGCACGGCTTCGCCATTGATCAGCCCCAGCAGTGCTTCCGTGGCGATGCGGCCGATGTCGTACAGGGGCTGGTGGATGGTGGTCAGCGGCGGCGTCGTGTAGGACGAGCCGGGCAAGTCATCGAAGCCCACCAGCGAGATATCGTCGGGCACGCGGATGCCCTTGCGGTACAGGCACAGGCGCACGCCGTAGGCGGACAGGTCGTTGGCGGCGAAGACGGCGCTGAACTGCTGATGCGTGTCAAACAAATGGTTCATCGCCAGCATTCCGCTTGCCTCGTGGAAATCGCCTTCCGCCATCAGTTTCGGATCGAGGGGAATGTCCGCTTCGCGCAGCGCGCGCTGGTAGCCCGTCAGGCGTTCGGCCGCATCCGTGTTGTTGGCCGGGCCGGAGACAAAGGCGATGCGCCGGTGGCCCAGTTCCACCAGGTGGCGCACGGCCAGGTAGGCGCCGTATTCGTTGTCGAGCTTGAAGCCGATGGCGCTTTTCGTCGCCAGCAGGCGGCCCGTCGAGACGATGGGCCGCTGCTGCGAGAAATCGAGCACGCTGTCGTCCGAGATGCGTCCCGACAGCAGGATGATGCCGTCGACCTTGCGCGCCAGCAGCAGGCGGATGCGGTCTTCCTCTTCCTGCGCGTTCCAGTGGCCGCTGACGATGACGGAGGCGTAGCCCGTGCCCTTCAAGCCATCGTCCACGCCGCGCAGGCTCTCGTCAAAGAAGGGGCTGGAAATATCCTGCACCACGATGCCGATGGTCATCGAACGGCCCTTTTTCAGCCCCTGCGCCATCTGGTTCGGCGCGAATTTCATGTGCGCGATGGCCGCCAGCACGGCATCGCGCTTGTCGTCGGACACCTTGGCCGTGCCATTGAGGATGCGCGAAACGGTGCTGGGCGACACGCCGGCCTGGCGGGCGACGTCGAGCAGGGTGGAAGGAGGGGCGGCGTGGGCGCTGTCGGTCAAGGTGATTCCCGGGTATCAAGATGGCAGTTTTCAGTGCTCTGAAAACCTTTTCAGTGAAAGA
>CAUSDR010000520.1:0-3722 GCA_963530105.1 uncultured Janthinobacterium sp. | reverse complement strand
GGCCACGGCGGCAGCGGCGGCCGGCCCCGTCGCCGTCATCACCGTCAACGGCGACCGCGCCCCGGCGGAGCGGCTGGCGGCAGGCGCGCTCGGGGCGCGCTCGGACCTGGAAACGCCATTTTCCACGGCCCAGGTCAGCAGCGCGCAGATCGAGGACCGCCAGATCAGAAGCCTGGGCACGCTGTTTGCCGACGACGCCTCGGTGGCGTCGAAGGGCGGCACCTACACGCAAAGCGCCTACGCCGTCAGCGTGCGCGGCCTGACCCTCGATTTCACCAACGGCTACAAGATCGACGGCCAGCCCTTCCAGATGTATGGCGTCGAACTGCCGCTGGAAATGTTCGAATCGGTGCAGCTGCTGAAGGGCGCCACCGGCTTCCTGTACGGTTTCAGCGCGCCGGGCGGCATCATCCATTACGTCTCGAAAAAACCCGTCGAACAGCCGCTGTTCAGCGCCGACATCGGCTACACGGACAGCGGCCTGTTCAGCCAGCATGTCGATGCGGGCGGCCGCGCGGGCGAGGATGGCCGCTATGGCTACCGCGTCAACCTGTCGCACGAAGCGGGCGACACCTACAACGGCGCCAGCCTGCGCCGCAAGGCCGGCGCGCTGGCCGTCGACGCCCGCCTGCTGCCCGGCCTGACGTGGAGCGCGCAGCTGCTGTACCAGGAGCGCGACCTGCAGGGCGGCGTACCGAGCATGTCGCTAGCCGTGTACCCGGTGCGCAGTGGCCTGCCCGCGCCCATCAGCGGCAAGCGCGACCTGGGCGCCTATGCCAGCACCTATTATGATTCGACCATGTGGCTGGCCAGCACGGCGCTGGCGTGGCAGATCAACCGCGACTGGCAAGCCAGTGTCAGCTATGGCCACACGAAAAAGCGCATCGACAGCGCCTATGAAACGCTGTACCTGACGAGCCAGTCGGGCGACTACAGCAACCGCCTGAACCCGTTCTACGCGCCGACGCTGACCTATGACTCGCTGCAGGGCATGCTCGAAGGCGCCTTCCAGACGGGCGCCATCGAACACAAGATCGCCGCCGGCTTCAATCTGCAACAGCTGGAACGCACGCTCAACGTGACGCCGTCGCTGAGCATTTTCAGCAGCAAGACGACGGGCAACCTGTACCAGCCGCCGCCCGTGCTGGTCGACACCTCGAACGTCAACCGCCACGCCTTCTACACCATTTCCGACTATACGCAGAAATCCGTATTCCTCAGCGATACGGTGGCCTTCGCGCCGCACTGGTCGCTGCTGGCGGGCCTGCGCTACATGGACTACGAGAACAACAACTACGCCGCCAGCGGCGCGCGCACCACCAGCTACCACAAGAAGCCCGTCACCCCCACGGTGGCCCTGCTGTACCAGCCGTCCAACAAGCTGACCGTGTACGGCAATTACGTGGAAGCGCTGGAAGACGGCGGCACCGTCTCGAATGTGTACGCGAACGCCAACAGCGTGCTGGCGCCGCTGAAAAGCCGGCAGGTGGAATTCGGCCTGAAAGCCGACCAGGCGAAATGGGGCGCCAGCGCCGCCTTGTTCCGCATCAAGCGCGGCGCCGCGTACGCCGACTACAGCAGCAACAGCCAGGGCATTTACGTGCAGGGCGGCGAACTGCGCTACCAGGGACTGGAATTGAACGGCCGCTACGCCGTCACGCGCGACCTCGAAGCGACCGCCGGCGCCACCTGGCTCGACGCCACCTACCAGGCCACCAGCCCCGCCATCGTCGGCAACCGCATCGAAAGCACGCCGCGTTTCCAGGCCGCGCTGGGCGTCAACGCCAAGGTGCGCGCCGTGCCCGGCCTGTCGCTGCACGCCAACGCCAGCTACGTGGGCGCGCAGGCGGCCAACAGCGCCAATGCCTGGAGCGTGCCGGCCATCACCCTGGCCAGCGCGGGCGGCGCCTACCGCAGCCGCATCGGCGACAACGCCGTCAGCTACCGCCTGGAAGTGAGCAACCTGGCCAACCGCGCCTACTGGAATTCCACCGGCTCGAACGCCCTGCAGCCGGGCGCGCCGCGCACCATTTCGCTGAATGCCCGCATCGATCTTTAATCAAGGAAAAACTGACATGAGCACACCCGCCCTCTCCCGCCGCCACGGCCGCAAGCTCGGCGCCATCGTGGCCCTGAGCGGCCTGGCCGCCACCCTCAGCGCGTATGGCGCGCTGGACGTGACGTCCACCACCACCATCCTGGCCACGCCCGCCGCACCGGCCACGCCGGCCGCGCCGGCAGGCAAGCGGCCGAACATCCTCTACATCATGGCCGATGACCTCGGCTATTCCGACATCGGCGCCTTTGGCGGCGAGATCGAGACGCCCAACCTCGATGCCCTGGCGCGCGGCGGGCGCCTGCTGACCAACCACCACACGGGCACCGTCTGCGCCATCACGCGCTCGATGCTCATTTCCGGCACCGACCACCACCTGGTGGGCGAAGGCACGATGGGCGCGCCGCGCGACGAGCGGCGCGGCTTGCCCGGCTACGAAGGCTACCTGAACGACAGCGCCCTGTCGGTGGCGCAACTGCTCAAGGATGGCGGCTACCACACCTACATGGCCGGCAAATGGCACCTCGGTTCCAGCATCGCCGGCGGCGCCGCCGACCAGGGCAAGACGCCCGACCAGTGGGGCTTCGAGCGCAGCTACGCCCTGTTGCCGGGCGCGGCGCGCAACCATTTCGGCCACGAGCCGGCCGATTCGCGCAACTACACGGAAGATGGCCGCTACGTGCGCCCCGGCGAAGCAGACACCCCGGGCGGCACGCCGCACGCGTTTTATTCCACCGATTTTTATACGCAAAAGCTGATCAGCTACATCGATTCGCGCCATGGCGACGGCAAGCCCTTCTTCGCCTACGCCGCCTACACCTCGCCGCACTGGCCGCTGCAAGTGCCGGAACCTTACCTGAGCAAGTACAAGGGCCGCTATGACCAGGGCTATGAAGTGGTGCGCGCCGCGCGCATCGCGCGCATGAAGGCGCTGGGCATCATTCCCGCCGACTTCGCCGCCTTCGAAGGCGTGCCCGACCTGCCCGCGCGCACGCCGGCCAGCGCCAACAACGACACGCCGCAGGCGCGCTACGTGAACGCCAACCACGGCGCGGAACAGGGTTATGTCGACCACGGCCCCGGCAACGTCAACAAGCGCTGGAGCAGCCTGACGCCGCTGGAAAAAAAGGCCCAGGCGCGCTACATGGAAATCTACGCGGGCATGGTGGATAACCTCGACCACAATATCGGCCTGCTGATCCAGCATTTGAAGGATATCGGCGAATACGAGAATACCTTCATCATGTTCCAGTCCGATAACGGCGCCGAAGGCTGGCCCATCAATGGGGGCGACGATCCGAAACTCAGCGACGAAGCCAACGCCCAGCCCGAAGCCTATGCGCAGCTGGGCCGCGACAATGGCAAGACCAGCGCGCAGCGCCTGCAGTACGGCTTGCGCTGGGCCGAGGTGAGCGCGGCGCCGTTCCGCAACGTCAAGGGCAACTTCCACGAAGGGGGCGTGTCGACGCCGCTGATCGTGCGCCTGCCGGGCCAGCAGCAGGGCGCCGCGCCGCTGCGCGCCTTTACCTTTGTGACTGACAACACGGCCACCTTCCTCGACCTGGCCGGCATCGCCGCCCCCTCGCAGCCGGCGCCGGCCGACATCGACGCAAAGACGGGCCGCGACCGCAACCTGGGCAAGGTGGTGCATGGCGCGCGCCACGTC
>CAUSDR010000519.1:0-3733 GCA_963530105.1 uncultured Janthinobacterium sp. | reverse complement strand
GGATCAGATAGATGATTTCATAGTTGCCCTGCACGATGCGCGAAAAATCGCCGAGCAGCCAGCCCTGCATGCTTTGCAGGATGTTGTGGCGGTAGGCATAAAATTCCGCCACGGCACTCAGCACGCCGCCATACACGAGGCCGATGACGGGCACCAGAATGGTGTTCTTGAAGCGGATGCGGCGGATCAGGGCCACGTACAATGCGCTGGCGGCAAAGCAGAAGGCCAGCGCGAACGCCATCTTGCCCGCCGTGCCCGCCGCCGGCGCCACGGTCAGCGCCACGAGAATGCCCAGCTTGGCCGCGTCCAGGCCGCCCGAGGTGGCCGGTTCGACGAATTTGTTGCGCACGATGTGCTGCAGGATGACGCCGCACACGGACAGGCCCACGCCCGTCAGCACCAGCGCCGCCAGGCGCGGCAAGCGGCTGGCCGTCAAGGTCAGCCAGGCATCGGAAGACAGCGCGCCGGAAGACAGCGATGGCGACAGCAGCTGTGCCCACTCCATCTGCCTGGCACCGACCAGCAGGGACGCACAGCACAGCAGGCAGAAGACGACAACCAGGCGCGCGCGTGTCAAATGCCCGGCTCCGTTCCAGCCTGGCGTGCGGGCGCGGCGATGCGCCAGCCCTTGGCCGCCTGGCGCTGGGCCAGGAAGTGCGCGTACAGGCCGCCCTGCGCGCGCAACTGTGCCGGCGCGCCCTGCTCGCCCAAGGTGCCGCCATCGAGCACGACGATCTGGTCGGCCATGGCCACCGTCGACAACTGGTGCGCGATGACGATCAGCGTGCGCTTGCCGCGCAGCCGCGCCAGCGCCTCGGCGATGGCGGCCTGGTTTTCCGCGTCGAGCGCGGCCGTCGCTTCGTCGACCAGCAGGATGGGCGCATCCTTGACCAGCGCGCGGGCGATGGCGATGCGCTGGCGTTCGCCGCCCGACAGGCGCGCGCCGCCCTCGCCCACGGGCGTGTCGAATCCCTGCGGCAAGCGGTCGATGATCTCGGCCACGCCCGCCTGGCGCGCCGCTTCCAGCAGCTCGGCATCGGTGGCGTCCGGCTTGCCGATGCGGATATTGTCGGCGATGCTGCCCTGGAACAGATAACTGTCCTGGAAAATCTGGCTGATCTGGCCGGCCAGTTGCTCGCTGGACATCTCGCGCACATCGACGCCGCCCACGCGCACGCTGCCCGCGCTGGCGTCAAAGAAGCGCGCCACCAGGCGCACCAGGGTCGTCTTGCCGGAGCCGGAAGCGCCGATCAGCGCCGTCATGCTGCCCGGTGCGCAATACAGATTGATGTCCGTCAATACGTCGGGCTGCTCCTGTGCATAGCGGAAGTGCACGCCGCGCAGCTCCACAGAACCATCGCGGGGGGCGCGCGGCGCTGCCGCTTCCGGCAGCGGCTGCACGGCAAAAATATCGCGCGCCGCATCGAGCGGGCCGCGCGCGCCGCGCAGCACTTCGCCATAGCTGGCCACTTCCTGCAGCGGGTCGACAAGGCGCACCACCAGCAGCAAGGCGACGATGACGGCGATGGCATCCGTCGTGCCCGGCAAACTGGTGAGCCACAGCGCGGCGGCGGCCAGCAAGGCGGCAAAGATGGCTTGCACGGTCCAGGCGTTAAGCACGGACGCCAGCGCGGACAGATAGATCAGCCGCGTGCCCGCGTGGCGCTGCGCGTCGATGGCGTGGCGCAGGAAACGCGTGCCGCCGTCAGCGGCGCCATCGCCGTGGCCGCCAAAGGCGCGCAAGACGGATTGCGCTTGCGCAAACTCCACCAGGCGCTGGCTGGTCTGGGCGAAATGGTGCTGGTAGGCATCGTCGGCGCGCTGGCCCAGGTGCGCCGTCAGCCACATGGCGCCAGCCAGCAGGGGCAGCGCCAGCAGCGCGATCAGCCCCAGCTGCCAATGCAGCGCGAACAGCGCCGCCACCATCACCACGGGCGTGACGGCGCCGCAAATCACGGGCGTGAGCACGTGCGCGGGCAGCTGCGCCACGTTCATCATGCCCTGCGTGATGACATGGCCCAGCTTTGCCGTATTCTCCGGCGTAAACCAGCCGACGGGCAGGCGCGCCACATGGTCGCCGAGGCGCTGGCGCGCGCCCTGCAAGACCGTCACGCCCACGCGCACGCCGGCCTTTTCCACCTGGCGCCGCCAGGCCCAGCAGGCGGCCAGCCCGGCCAGCAGCACGCCCAGCCACAGGCTTGCGCCGCCCACGTCGCCGCCCAGCAGCCGGCCCAGGGCCAGCACCAGCGCCGTGATGGTCAGTCCGCTGAGCACGCCATACGCGAGCGCCATGGCGCAGTAGCGGCGGAACACGGGCGCATCATCGTCCAGCAAGCGAATAAAGGTGTTCAGCATGGGGACTCCACTTCTGCCAGGGTTTCCGGATAAGCGCCCAGCCGCCACAGCTGCGCATAGCGGCCATTGCGGGCGAGCAGCGCGGCATGCGTACCCTGCTCGATCACCGTGCCGTTGTCGACCACGACGATGTGGTCGGCGTGCATGATGGTGTCGAGCCGGTGCGCGACCACCAGCAAGGTGCGGCCCCGGGCAAAGCGCGACAGGGCATTCTGGATCACCACTTCGTTTTCCGCATCGGCCGCCGCCGTCGCTTCATCGAGCACCAGCACGGCGGGGTCGAGCAGCACGGCGCGCGCGATGCTCACGCGCTGCAGCTCGCCGCCGGACAATTGCGCATCCTCGCCCACCACGGAATCGTAGCCGCGCGGCAAGGCCACGATGCGCTCATGGATGTTCGCCAGGCGCGCCGCCTCTTCCACCGCGTGCAAGCTGGCCGATGGCCGGCCCAGCGCGATGTTGTCGCGCACGCTGGCGTGGATCAGCCGTACTTCCTGCAGCACGAAGCCGATGCGCCGGTACAGCTCGGACGTGGCGATGTGCCGCACATCCACGCCGCCGAGGGTAATGCGCCCCTCGGTCGGATCGAAAAAGCGCAGCAGCAGGCGCGCCAGGGTCGACTTGCCGGAGCCGGACGCGCCGACGATGGCTGTCACCGTGCCGGGCGCCAGCGTCAGGTTGATGTCCGACAACACCTTGTTCTGGCCATCGTAGGCATAGCCGACGCCTTCCAGGCGGATTTCCGTACCAACCGGCAATTGCTGCTGGTGCGGCGCCGGCTGCGCCAGCACGGGCGTGTCGAGCAAGGCTTGCACGCGCTGGGCAGCGCCCGTCGCGTTGTTCAAGTCATGCGTGAGGTAGTGCAGCAGCAGCATGGGCGCGGACATGCCGGGCGCCACGAGGGCGAATGGCAGGATATCGACGGGCGCCATCCAGTCCAGGGCCACGAAGACCGTGCCGGCAAGCACCACCACGCCCAGCACGGCGACGGGGGCGATCAGCGCATTGGCATTCGCCATCGAGCCGATGAGGTGGCGCGTGAATGCGGCGAAGGCGTCGGCAAACGCATCGACGGCGGCGCGGTAGCTGCCATGCGCGCGGCCCGTGGCGCCAAACGCCTTAACGACGGGAATGCCGTTGACGAATTCCACCACGGCATGGTTGATGCGCCCCATGCCGGCGACGAATGGCTCCATGCTGCCGCCGCTGGCCTGCATGGCGCGGCCAAGGAACAGGAAGAAGCCGGGAAACGGCAGGATGGCGATCACGGCCATGCGCCAGTCCATGGCGAACAGATAGAGCACGGAGATGGCGATGGCGCCGACGGCGCGCCCCGTCGTCGTGTAGAAGTGGGCCGTGAGGCTGTGCAGGGTATTGA
>CAUSDR010000518.1:0-3733 GCA_963530105.1 uncultured Janthinobacterium sp. | reverse complement strand
GCATCAGCAGCACGAAGCCGATGATGGAGATTTCGCCGATGCGGCCGACGCGGATGAAGCGCGACTACACGCCCATGAACAGGGCGATGGGAATCGTCGCCATCACGGTGAAGCTGCCCCATGGCGAGCCGGTCAGCGCCTTGACGACGATCAATGCCAGCACGGCCAGGATGATGACCATGATCATGAAGCAGCCCAGGAGCGCGATCATGCCGGGAATTTCGCCCAGTTCAGCCTTGATCAGGTCGCCCAGCGAGCGGCCGTCGCGGCGCATGGAAATGAACAGCACGATGAAATCCTGCACGGCGCCGGCAAACACGACGCCGGCGAGTATCCACAGCATGCCGGGCAAATAGCCCATCTGCGCGGCCAGCACGGGGCCGACCAGGGGGCCGGCGCCGGCGATCGCCGCGAAATGGTGGCCGAACAGCACATATTTATTCGTCGGCACGTGGTCCAGGCCATCGTTGTGCTTGAAGGCGGGCGTCATGCGGCGCGGGTCCAGGCTCAGCACCTTGTCGGCGATGAACAGGCTGTAGAAACGGTAGGCGATCAGGTAGACGCAGACGGCGGCGATGACGATCCAGATTGCGCTGATCGGCTCGCCGCGTTGCAGGGCGACGACGCCCAGGGACCCGGCGCCAGCCAGCGCAAGCGCTGCCCAGCCGAGCTGTTTGAAAATGCGGTTCATGCTTCCTCCAGAGATTGACGGGCGCTGTGCCGTGCGATGATGTGTGCTGCGGAGCCTGGTCGTCGCCAGTTTGGGTGCCACTCTTGGGTGTTTCCACAGCTTATGGCTAGTATTCAGGAACCGTATAATCGTGGCAAGCGCAGCACTACGCAGTAACGCTCAGTATTACTACGCAGATCAATCAGCGCGGCGCGACGTAAAATCACGCTTTTCCACCAGCATCGACGCCGCCGGAGCGCGCCAGGACATGAAACTCAGACAGAAAGTCATCTTCCTGGCCCTCACGCCGCTGATCCTGGCCCTGTGCGCCATCGCTTTTGCCGTGCGGCACCAGGCGAATACCCTGGCCGAGCAGCAGCGCGCCACCATCCAGCAAGCCTACTTGGCCAGCAAGGAAGCCGAACTCAAGCACTATGTGACCCTCGCCAGCCATTCCATCGCCTCGCTGTACCAGTCGGGGCGCAAGGATGCCGCCACGCAAGAAGAGGCCAAGCGCATCCTCGCTTCGCTCAGCTATGGCGACGACGGCTATTTCTTCATCTACGATTTACAGGGCAAGTCGCTGATGCATCCGCGCCAGCCCGAGCTGGTGGGGCAGAACCTGTGGGAAATGCGCGACGCCGAAGGCAATCTGACCATCCAGCGCCTGATGCAGCGGGCGCAGAGCGGCGGCGGCTTCGAGCGCTACAACTGGACCAAGCCGTCGACCAACAAATCCGCGCCCAAGCTCGGCTATGTGATCCTGATGCCGGACTGGGGCTGGATGATGGGCACCGGCATCTACATGGATGACGTGGACCAGGCGCTGGCCCAGGTCGATGCCCAGCAGTCGCGCAATATCCGCTCGACCATGGAGCTGATCGCCGGCATCGCCATCCTCGGTTCCCTGCTGGTGGCCGCCTGCGGCCTGGTGCTGAACCTGCGCGAACTGCGCGTGGCCGACGCCAAGCTGAAAGTGCTGGCGCAGCGCGTGGTGGAATCGCAGGAGGAGGAGCGGGCGCGCTTGTCGCGCGACTTGCATGACGGCATCAGCCAGTGGCTGGTGTCGATCAAGTTGCAGATCGAGGCCGGTATCGCGCGCCTGGGCGGCAATGCCGAGCAACAGGACAAGGCGCCGGCCACCTTCGAGCGGGCCGCCGAGCAGCTCAACAAGGTGCTGGGCGAAGTGCGGCGCATTTCGCACAACCTGCGCCCGGCCATCCTCGACGACCTGGGGCTGGCCGCCGCGCTCGACCACCTGGTGCACGAATTCAATGACAGCAGCAGCGCGCAAGCCAGTTTCACGGCCACGCCGGCCACGGCGGGCGAAGGCTTGCCGGACATGGTCAATACCGTGCTGTTCCGCATCGCCCAGGAAGCGCTGACCAACAGCGAGCGCCATGCGCACGCCAGCGCCGTCGAGGTCAGCCTGCACGAGGCGGGCAGGGCGGTGGAACTGCGCATCCAGGACAACGGCGGCGGCTTCGACCTCGATGGCATCGCCCTGCATCCGCAGCGCGGCATCGGCTTGCGCAACATGACGGAGCGCATGGAAGCCATCGGCGGCAGCCTGCACATCACATCCTCGCCGGCCGGCACCTTGGTGCTGGCGCGGCTCGGCCTTCCTTCCACCCACTAATATATATACACAGAACCATGAGCGACACGATCAGAATCTTGCTGGTGGACGACCACCCCCTGGTGCGCGACGGCTTGCGCGCGCGCCTGGAAGCGGTGGCGCATTTCGACGTGGTGGCCGAGGCCGGCGGCGCGGACGAGGCGCTGGCCCAGGCGCGGCTGCACCAGGTGGACCTGGTATTGATGGATATCAATATGCGCGGCACGAATGGCATTGAAGCGACGGCGCTGTTCAAGCAGGCGTTTCCGCAGATCGCCGTGCTGATCCTGTCCATGCACGACAAGCTGGAATACGTGTCGCAAGCCTTGCAGGCGGGTGCGCGCGGCTATGTGCTCAAGGATGCGCCGGGGAAAGATATCGTCGTCGCCATCGAGACGGTGATGTCTGGCGGCATTTATTACAGCGCGGCGCTGGCGCGGCAGCTGTCGCGCCCGCAAGTGCACGATTCCTTCCTCACCACGCGCGAGCAGCAGGTGCTGCAGCACATCGCGGCGGGCCAGTCGAACAAGCAGATCGCCCGCGAGCTGGACCTGAGCGTGCGCACGGTGGAAACGCACCGCCTGAACATCAAGCGCAAGCTGGGCATCGAAGGACAGGCCGAACTGATCAAATATGCGGTCGAGCACGCGCAATTCGAAGGCGGCGGCGCCTGAATCCCGGCGGCGCGCAACACGGTGTTTTTTTCAAACCCGCATGGCAGGCGGCTCTTCCGGGGGAATGTTTTTTTTGAACATTTATTGCCAATATTAAACTGTTTCGTGGGTGAGATTCGGATAGAATGATTCTTCGCTGTCGAAATGGCATCCCTGTCGGGCCAGGGTTGCCAATGCTGGTCAGTTTATTTACTATGGCGCCCTACCCACACTGAGATACCGATGTCAGCGTCTGAATCAAACCTGTTTCCTTTGGTGGGATTACAAGCAGTTGCCAATGCTCATAACGAGTGGGTTGCTGTCACCTTGCATGTACCGCAGCCATCGACGGCGCCGCTCATGACGGCGCTGGCCGCCGCCGATGCGTACGCTTTCCTGGCACCGCTCGACTGCATCATTCCCCTGGCCGACCCGCATGGCGTGGACGAGGCCGTACTGGCGCAACTGGCGCCGCACCGCACCATCTTCCGTTTGCCGGCGCACTTCGCCAGCGACAAGCACATCCAGAAAAAATGCCAGCAATGGCGCGACGCCGGCTACCGCATCCTCCTCGACGGGCCAGGTGCCGGTCCCGTGACGGCGGCGCAGGTCGAGGCGCGGGCGCTCGCCATCGACGGGGCAGGTGAACTGCCGGGCCTGCATCAATTGCTGCCCTTGCCCGGCCCGCACCTGGCCTACAACATCGGCGACGCGCGGCGTCACGCAGCCTTGCAGGAGCTGGGCGTGAGCTGGTTCGCCGGCGACTATGCCTTGCACCATGCGCGCCAGCAA
>CAUSDR010000517.1:0-3734 GCA_963530105.1 uncultured Janthinobacterium sp. | reverse complement strand
GCGCCAGGCCGCCCAGCGGCCCCTGCGGATAGCGTCCCACCAGAAAATAGAGCCAGTAATCGTGCAGCAGTTCCAGCATCAGGCCACCTTCTTTTGCAGCAAGGCCGCCAGGCCGGACAAGGCCAGCGAGACGGCCAGGTAGGCCGCGCTGGCATAGACGAACGCTTCCACGCTGCGGAACGAGGCCGCTTCCACGCGCTGCGTCTGGTACATCAGCTCGGCCACGCCGATGACGGTGGCGATGCTGGTGTTTTGCCACACGTTCAGGGTTTGCGACAGCAGCGGCGGCGCGGACAGGCGCAGCGCCTGCGGCAGGATGCACAGCCGCATGGTGGCAAGAAAGCCGAAGCCCAGCGCCCGGCCCGCCTCGAATTGCTGGGTAGGAATGGCGCGGATGCCGCTGCGGATATCCTCCGCCATGTAGGCGGCCGTATATAAGGTCAGGGCCGCGATGGCGCTGGCCGCTTCGATATTGCCCGCGTACAAGCGCTCCTTCCACGCCTGCGGCAGCAGCTCGGGCGCGCCGAAATACCAGAACAGCAAATGCGCCAGCAGCGGCACGTTGCGGATCAGCTCCACATACGCGGCGCCCGCGGCATTGAGCAGGCGCGACGGCGCCAGGCGCAGCATGGCCACGCCGCACGCCAGCGGCAGGGACAGCAGCAGGGTGATGCCCATCAGTTGCAAGGACAACAACAAGCCGGACAGCAGCCAGTCGCGGTAGTCGCCGGACAGCAGAAAGTTCAGATCAAACATGCGGGACAGTCAGGCCAGGCTCAGGCGTCGATCTTGTCCGACTCGATCTTGAAGGTGCGCTTCTGGAATTTGACGTTGCTGGTGGGGCCATACCATTTGAAGAACAGCTGCTCCGCCTCGCCCGACTTTTCCAGGCCCCGCAGCACGTTGTCGACGGCCGTTTTCAAGCCCTTCTCGCCCTTGCGGATGCCGAAGGCGAAGACTTCCTGGCTGATATTTTGCGGCAGCACGATGTAATCCTTTTGCGCCGCGCCCAGCTTGGCGTAATTGTTCAGCAGGGATACTTCATCGTCGACATAGCCGACGCCTTTGCCTTGCTGCAAGCCCAAATACGCCTGGCCCGCCGTCTCGAACGTCACCACGTCCACGCCGGGGACGGCCTTGCGGATATTCGGTTCCTGCGTGCCGCCCTTGACGGTCAGCACTTTCTTGCCGGCCAGCCCGGCGACCGTGGTGATATTGCTGCTCTTTTTCACCAGCACGCGCTGGCCCGTGTAAAACGTCGACAGCGAAAAGTCCACCAGCGCCTCGCGCTCCTTATTGTGCGTCAACGATGCCGTGAGGATATCCACGCGCCCCTGCTGCAATTCGGGAATGCGGGCCGCCACGGCCAGCTGTTTCACGACGGCCTTGACCCCGAGGCTTTTGGCGATGGCGCGGCACAGATCCACTTCATAGCCGACCAGTTCGCGCGAGCGGGCATCGATGAAGCTGTTGGGCTCGTCCGTGCCCAGGGTGCCGCACACCAGCTCGCCTTTCGCCTTGATGCTGGCCAGCTGGTCCGCTTGCGCCACCTGCGTGAACGCCAGCGTAGTCAAAAGAAGGGCGGCGAAGTGAAGACGGGTCTGCATGGGATTCCTCTGGTGGCATGAATAATGCCGCCATTAGACCGCAGCGCCCATATTTCCAAAAAGGAATCTTTTCGCCCTTGTTTATGCGTAAATCACCTAAGGCGCCAGCGCCTTCGTCTCGCTCCCCAGGCGCATGATGGCCGCCCTGGCGCCCGCCGCGCCCGGATAGCGGGGATCGAGGCGCAATGCCTGGCGGTAAGCCTCGACGGCCTGCGGGCGCAAGCCTTGCTCCACATAAAACTCGGCCAGGCTGTCGTGCAGGTTCGCGTCGCGCGGATGCAGGCTGGTGGCCGCCTGCAGCACGGCCATGCCTTGCGCGACGGCGCCGCTGCCTTTCAGGCGATAGGCTTCCTGGTTCAGCGCCGCCGGGCTGGCCGCACCCAGCGGGTCGCGCGCCAGCGCCGCGCGCAAGGCGCCGATGGCCGGCTCTGGCTTGCCCGCCTGCAACAAGGTCAAGCCCAGCAGCGCATGCGCGCGGTCGCTGAGCGGATACAGATCCACGGCCAGGCGGCCGGCCGCCAGCGCCGCATCCGCCTCGCCCCGCGCGGCCGACGTTTGCGCCAGGTCAAGCAGCTCGGGCACGAAGTCGGGATAGGCGCGCTGGCCGCGGAAAGCCGCGCGCAGCCGGCCATCGAGTGCGGGAATGGATGCCGGCGCCGCCGGCCAGGCGACGGCTGCCGTGCGGTCCCAGCTGGCGGCCAGCGCCGTGACGGCCTGCTCGAAAGCGGGCGCGAAGCGGGGCAGCGCATCGGCCGGCGCGCCTTGCGACAGCAGAATATAGTCGCGCGCAAACGCCAGCGCCCCGCCGTGGGCATATGTATCCAGGTCAATGCCCGATTGCCGCAGCTGTGCCGCCATGCTGGCGCCCGCCGTAAGAAACACGCGGCCGCCCGCGGGATGGCGGGCCTGGTCGATGAAGGCAAGCGCCGCCGTGGCGTCCGGCGCCAGGGCTTGCATATTGATGCGCGCAAAAGCGTCGCGCGTGGCGGCCGCATCCGCATACGGCTGCGGCGTGCGCTCGGCGTATGCGCGGCCCTCCTCGAACAAGCCTTGCGCCACCCGGTAGTCGCGCTGCGCATCGGCGTCGGCGATATACGTGTTCAGCTGCCACGGCTCGCCCGTGACCACCTCGAACAGGCGCTGCACGAAGGCTTGCGGATTGGCGCGCTCGAGATTGGCAGCAACGGCGATGGTCAGCTTGCGCGAGGGAAAGCTGAACAGATAGGTGACCGTTTCCGGCTGCTGGCCGCCGTGGGCGATGGCGTAGCGTCCGCCTGCCGGGATCAATTCCCAGCCCATGCCATAGTCCGTCAAGCGGCCCGCGCGCGTGGCCATGGGCTGCACCATGCTGGCCAGGCTGGCCGCCGACAGGATCTTGCCCTCATGGATGCCCTTGCCGAAGGCCAGCATGTCGGGCACGCTGCCCCGCGTGCCGCCGGCGGAAAAACGGCTGCTGATGTCGACGAATTCCGAGTTCTGCAATTCCTGGCCGGCCAGCCGGTAGCCGCGCACGCGGTGGGGGATCACGGCATCGGGGTCGTCCATGCGCGTGTCATGCATGCCGAGCGGTTGCCACACGTGGCGCTGCATGTAGCGGCCGTAGCTTTCGCCCGAGGCGGCCTCGATGACGGCACCGAGCAGATTGTAGCCATAGCTGGTGTAGCGGAAGCGCGTACCCGGTTCGGCGATCAGCTCGAACTGCTCGAAGACGGCGATGGACTGGCGCGTATCCTTGTGCTCCTTGAAATGCTGTTCCGCCTTGCTGTCGCGGTAGGCGTCGATGCCGCCCAGGTGGCCCAGCAGCTGGCGCACCGTCACGGGGAAGGGCTTGACGGGAAAATACGGCACGTACGCCTGCACGGGCGCATCGAGGTCGACCTTGCCCTGCTCGACCAGCTGCAGGATGGCCACCGCCGTCATCGGCTTGGTGACGGACGCCAGCCGGTAGCTGGAGCGCGCCGTCGCCGGCACCCGGTTTTCCAGGTCCGCATGGCCATAGCCTTTCACCCATTCGACGTCGCCCTGCGCAAACCCCACGGTCAGGCCCGGCATGCGCGCCTGCGCCATGCGCTGCGCCACCCAGCCGTCGAAGCCGGCCAGGCGCGCGGCCAGCGCGGGAGTGGGAGC
>CAUSDR010000516.1:0-3796 GCA_963530105.1 uncultured Janthinobacterium sp. | reverse complement strand
GGCCACGGCCACCTTCGTCGAGCAGGTGGCCGTCGTCGTCGGCATCGCCATCATCATGACGGTGGGTGTGTATGGGCTGGTGGCGGGCATCGTCAAGCTCGACGACGCGGGCTTTTACCTGTCCGCGCGCAAGGGCGCCGGCGCGCTGATGAATGGCGTGCGGGCGTTTGGCCGCATGCTCGTGTCGGCGGCGCCGAAGCTGATGAAATTCCTGTCCGTGGTGGGCACCCTGGCCATGTTCATGGTGGGCGGCGGCATCCTGACGCACGGCTGGCCATGGGCCAGCGGCATGCTGCACCACGCGGAAGAAGCCGTGGGCAGCGTGGCCCTCGTCGGCCCCGTGCTGGCGGCCGTCACGCCCAGCCTGATCAACGCGGTGGCGGGCGTCATCGCCGGCGGCCTGGTGCTGGCCGGCGTCACGGCCGTTTCGGCTTTATTGCGCATGATCAAGTCACGCAAATAAGCTTTCTGGTCTGATGGGACGGCAGGCGCATCCGTGCCTGCCGCCCCGGCCCTGCCGGCGGCGCCTGCCCATCCATGGAGCCCCTATGCAGACTGCCCCCATCCAACGTCCCAGCAGCGCCTTCATCGGCGCCTCCTGGCTAGCCCTGCTGATCGGCATCCTGACTTACCTGGCCGGCCTGTGGAACGCCGGCATGGCGCTCAACGAGAAGGGCTATTACTTCACCATCCTCATGTACGGCCTGTTCTCCGCCATTTCGCTGCAGAAATCCGTGCGCGACCGCGCGGAAGGCATCGCCGTGACGGGCATCTATTTCGGCCTGTGCTGGATTTCCGTGCTGCTGGCCTTGCTGCTGCTGACGGTGGGCCTGTGGAACGCCACCCTGCAAAACAGCGAAAAGGGCTTCTATGCCATGGCATTCCTGCTCAGCCTGTTTGCCGCCGTGGCCGTGCAAAAGAACGTGCGCGACGTCGCCCGCGCCGCCGCGGCCGCGCCGGGCGAAGTGGCGGGAACTTAAACGCCACGCAAGCATCTATACCCGTATCCAGACGGGGAGGGGATGATGAGCGACCAGCAGAAACGTTTACAGATGGCACTGGAAGCGGCGCACATGGCGATCTGGGATTCGCGCATTGTCGATGGCCAGGTGATCGACGGCACGGTCAGCTGGTCGGCCAAGGGCGCCACCCTGCTGGGCCTGGAAGAGCGTCCGCTGACGCATCCGTTCCGCGCCTTTCTCGATTGCGTGCATGCGGGCGACCGCGACAAGGTGGTTGCCGTGCTGCAGGAAGGCGTGCGCCAGCGCGACGGCTATGCCTTGCAGTACCGCGTCGTCTGGCCCGACGGCAGCGCCCACTGGCTGGCGGCCAAGGCGCAAGTGTTCATGGATGCGGCCGGCCATCCCGAACGCACCCTGGGCATCATCTGGGATATCACCGAGCACATGGCGCGCGAGCTGATGATCGCCGAACGCAAGGAACTGGCGGAAGTGACGCTCAGTTCCATCGGCGACGGCGTGATGACCACCGATCCGCAGGGCAAGACGCGCTACCTGAACCGGGTAGCCGAGCAATTGACGGGCTGGAGCAACCAGCTGGCGCTGGGCCTCGACATCAGCGACACGCTGCACCTGGTCGATGAGCACACGGGCTTGCCGTCCGAGCACGTGGCCATCAAGTGTCTGCGCCAGCGCCAGGCCATCGGCATTTCCACGCATGCGCAATTGATCACGCGCGACGGGCGGCGCATCGCCGTCGAAGAGTCCGCCGCACCGATCTGGTCGCGCGACGGCGAGATTCTCGGCGCCGTCGTCGTGTTCCGCGACGTCAGCCACGAACGCAAGCTGACCCAGCAGCTGTCATGGCACGCCACGCACGACACCTTGACGGGCTTGATCAACCGGCGCGAATTCGAGCACCTGGTGGCGGGCGCCCTGCACACGGCCAAGGAAGAGGGCCATGTGCATGCGCTGCTGTACCTGGACCTGGACCAGTTCAAGGTCATCAACGACACTTGCGGCCACGGCGCCGGCGACGTGCTGCTGCAGCTGCTGGCAAAGATGCTGCAGGAACAGATGCGCGACAGCGACATCCTGGCGCGCCTGGGCGGCGACGAACTGGGCGTGCTGCTGCCGCACTGCCCGCTCGATCAGGCGCGCCTGATCGGCGAACAGCTGCGCCAGTCCGTGCGCGAATTTCGCTTCGCCTGGGGCGAACGCAGCTTCGAACTGGGCGTCAGCATCGGCATCGTGGAAATTTCCCAGGACAGCAAGTCCATGAGCGAGCTGCTGAGCGCAGCCGACCAGGCCTGCTACCTGGCCAAGGAACAGGGCCGCAACCGCCTGCACGTGTACCAGGAGTCCGACGTCATGCTGGCGCAGCGGCATGGCGAAATGCTGTGGATTTCGCGCCTGAACGAAGCGTTCGAGCACGATTATTTCCGCCTGTACGCCATGCCCATCGTGCACCTGCGCGACCAGCCGGAATTCCACGACGAGGTGCTGATCCGCATCCGCAATGGCAAGGGCGACCTGATCCTGCCCGGCGCCTTCATTCCCGCCGCCGAACGCTACGACATGATGCTGTCCATCGACCGCTGGGTGATCCGCGCCGTCTGCCACCACATCCAGAGCGTGCGCGACAGCCTGCCGCCGCTGGAAGCCATGGCGGAAAGCCGGCGCCGCGCCCCGGCCCTGTATTCGATCAACCTGTCGGGCATGTCGCTGGCCGACACGGGCTTGCAGGACTACATCACCGAACAGTTTGTGCACTACGCCATCGCCCCGAGCAAATCTGCTTTGAAATCACGGAAACGGCCGTCATCGCCAACCTGCCCAAGGCGCAAGCCTTCATGTACCAGCTCAAGGCGCTGGGCTGCCGCTTTTCGCTCGATGACTTCGGCAGCGGCTTTTCCTCGTTCGGCTACCTGAAGGCCCTGCCCGTCGACTACCTGAAAATCGACGGCGTCTTCGTGCGCGACATCGCCAGCAACGCCATCAACCGCGCCATGGTCAAGGCCATCAATGAAGTGGGCCACGTGATGGGCCTGAAAACAGTGGCCGAATACGTGGAAAACGACGCCACCCTGGCCGTCATCCGCGAGCTGGGCATCGACTACGCGCAAGGCTACGCCGTGGGCCATCTGCGGCCGCTGACGGCGGGCAGCGACTAGCGCCCGGCAGCCGGCCGCAAAACATGCCGCATTGCTATCGTTAAATACGTGCAAGCACGACCAATCTGGAGGATTTTGATCTACATCAATAAATTTGCCTAGGCGACTCCTTACACTGATCTCCGTTCTTGCAATCGTGCAAGTCTTACCCACCAATTGCCCATTCAACCGATCAGGAAGCCGCGACCATGCGCCAAAATTTGCCAGTGACTAACCGTGAAGTCCTCGTCTTGGACGATCAGGCCATCGTGTCGAAAACGGATATGAACGGCAATATCGTGTATGTGAACCCCTATTTCAGCCAGGTCAGCGGCTTCAGCGAGGCAGAGCTGCTCGGCTCGCCACAAAACATCGTGCGCCACCCGGACATGCCGGCCGAGGCGTTCGCCGACCTGTGGGCCTCGATCCAGGCGGGCACGCCATGGACGGGCCTGGTCAAGAACCGCTGCAAGAATGGCGATTTTTACTGGGTGCGCGCTAACGTCACGCCCATCCGCGAAGCGGGCAAGACCGTCGGCTACATGTCCGTGCGCGTGAAGGCGGACAAGGACCAGGTCAAGGCCACCGAAGAAGCCTACGCCGCCATCCGTAACAAGGAAGGCGGCAATATCGTCATCAAGAACGGGCAGATCGTGCGCCCGGGCCTGGCGCACCTGCTGCACA
>CAUSDR010000515.1:0-3802 GCA_963530105.1 uncultured Janthinobacterium sp. | reverse complement strand
ACCTTGGCCATGGCCTTGAGCGGCCTGGCGGCGAGCTCGCCGGCCAGCGCCGCGCCCGCCGCGCGCAAGCCGGACACCGGCACCAGCGGTTTCAGTCCCAGCAGCGACTCCTTGGTGGCGCCGCCCGTGTTGACGGGCGCCGGATCGACCTGGTTGCGCAGCACCAGCGACAGCGCGCCCACGCTGCGCGCCAGGTCCAGCTTTTCCACCTGGTCCGGCGTCAGCTCCAGGGTCACGGCATTGACCACTTTCGGCTTGTTGTCATCGCGGTTCGATTCCTGCGCCACGGCCAACACCAGGATGCGTTCGAGCACGATCTTGGAAATGGCCAGTTCGGCGCCGCCGCTGGCCTTGGCGCGGTCATCCTGGGTATTGACGAGGATGTCGACGAAGTTGCCGGGCAAGGCAAAACCGGCCACGCCCACGACGTCATTGACGCGCACGGTCATGGCACGCTTGCCATCGGCGACGATGGACGACAGGCCGCCGGTCGCGCCCGGCGGCGCCAGTTTGCTTTCCAGTACAGGTTCACCCATGCTGATGGCCGTGCGCGTGATGCGGCCGTCGAGCGCCTTGCCGTCGATAAAGGCGCCGGGCGGCTGCGCCCCTGCGGGCCAGTCCATGCTACGCAACATCACCGGCGTCACCTTGGTGCCGACGCCGATATCGACCAGGGCCACGACGATCTTCTGGCCCGACGGCGTGCTTTGGCCGCCCATCCAGACGGCCGCCGCCAGCACGGCGGCGCCCGCCAGCACGAGGGCCAGCAGCAACATGAGTAAAGCACGGGTATTTCGCATGGTTTTTCCTCTGACTTCAGCTTGGTTTCTGTTCGCGCCGTTCCTGCGCGGCCTTGGCCTGGGCGCCATGACTGTCGCCGGCGACGGCAAAATAGTTGTTCCAGGCCCAGTCCAGCACGACCTCGTCGAGCCGCACGGCCGTGCCTTCATAGCGGGCCAGGTCGCGCACCTGGCGGATCAGGTCGCGCGGATAGCAAGCCAGCAAGGGCGTCTGCCCGCGCGCATGGCGCTGCAGCAGGAAGGCAAAGGCGGCCGCGTCGAATGCCACGCCGTAAGTGGCGCAGGTCTGGCGGAACACGGTTTCGTAATGCTCGGCGCTGAGCGCAGGCACTTCGATCTTGTAGCCCAGGCGCCGCAAGAAGGCCGCGTCCGACAGCCGCTCGGGCAGGAAATTCGAGGAAAACACCACCACCACGTCGAACGGCACCTGGAAGGTGTGGCCGTTGTGCAGCGACAGGTAGTCGATGGCGCGGTCCATCGGCACGATCCAGCGGTTCATCAATTCCAGCGGCGAGCAGCGCTGGCGGCCCAGGTCGTCGATGATGAAGATGCCGTTGTTTGCCTTCAGGTGCGGCGGCGCGCGGTACAGCCGCGTGACGCTGTCGAAGCGCAGGTCGAGCATTTCCAGGGTCAGTTCGCCGCCGGTCAGCACCGCCGGGCGACGCACGCCGCGCACCCAGCGCGCGTCGAGCTGCACGGCTTTCTCGATGCCGGCCGGCGCCTCCTGCTGCTGCGCTGCCGGCAGGTGCAGCACCGGGTCATAAAAGGGCACGACTTCGCCATCGACCATGATGGCGTACGGCAAGGCGATGGCGCCCTGCAGCAAGTCCTGCAAACGCTCGGCCAGGTAAGTCTTGCCGCTGCCGGCGGCGCCGTAGATGAAAATGGCGCGCCCGGAATTCATGGCCGAGCCCAGCTGGTCGAGCACGCCCTGGTTGACCACCACGCCCTCGAAGCTGACCTGCACGCGCGCGCGCGTGACATGCATGTTGGCCACGCTCTGGCTTGACACCTGCGCGTTGTAGGCGGCCAGCGGCACCGGGCACGCTCCCGCATAGGCATTGCGCGCCAGGCATTCGAGCGCGCGCTGGCGGCCGCTGTCCGTCAACTGGTAGTGGATATCGGCATCGGTGCCGCTGGCGCCGCGGCGCATCACTTCGCACATTTTTTCCTGCCGCATGAAGCCGATCACGGGATCGATCACGCCCAGGCCCAGCTTCACATAGGCGGCCAGTTCCGGCAGGTGCAGCTGCCCGCGCTGGAACAGCACCTTGACCAGCAACTCGACGAGGAACAGGAAGGGCAAGCCCGTTTCTTCCACCGTGCGCGGGGCGCGCGCATCGGCCGGCAAGGCCAGCGGGACAGCAACCGGACTATGCATGCGCGCGTCCACAGGCATCGGGGGCGCCAGGCATCACGCGAAGACTCCCAGCGCGCCGCGCGCCGCCAGGGCCAGATAGATGGCCGTGCCGGCGGCAATGGCGATCGCATACGGCAGTTTCCCGCTCGGCAGCGCTGGCGCATCGATGCGCGGCAAATCGCCCGCCACGCCGCGCATCAGGCTTTGCAGCAGCAACTGGTAGCTGTTCGCCGTCACCCTGCGCAGCGTGCCGTTCCACGCCGCCACGAGCACGGCCATCACGCCGCCGGCCAGCAGGCTGAAAAGCATGACGATGGCCACCGCGTAGGGTCCCAGGAAGGCGCCTGTCATCGCCAGCAACTTGACATCGCCGGCGCCCATCGTCTTGAGCGCATACATCGGCAGCAGCAGCGCCAGGCCGGCGGCGAAGCCGGCCAGCGCCATGGGCAGGCCCAGCGGCGTAGCGACGGGCGCCAGCCAGCCTTCGACCTGCAGCGGCACGCTATTGATCAGCATTCCCAGCAGTGCGCCGGGAAACACCAGGCGGTTCGGGATGCGGCGGCTGCGCACGTCATGCCAGACGGCGGCGGCAAGCAGGCCCCACAGCACGATGGCGGGCGAGAATATCCAAAAAGAGTGAGCATCCATCATTTCATCGCCTAACGGCCAGACTCATGAAGCGAGCACTGCGCATCGCAAAAAAACTTGCACATAAAAATCAACAAGCCCTGGTCCAGGCATGGAAGCAGGGCTTGCTGAAGGGGCGTGAACGCGCAGACAGCGGCTGAGTGCGCGTATCGCACCGCAATTACAGCGTGGTGGCTTTCAGTTTCGCGCCGATTTTGCCGAAGGCGTCTGCCAGGCCATCCGTGAACAGCGCGATGCCGCCCACCAGGGCTGCGGCGACCAGCGCGGCGATCAGCGCGTATTCGATGGCGGTCACGCCCTCTTCGTCAGCGATAAAATTTTTGATGAAATTCATGATTAATCCATTCAAAGTGGGTGATAACAACGTCATGTGGAACTGCTGATGCAAGCAGTGAGCGGATCAAGTTATGGCCCCTTGCATATGGCCAGCAGTGCAAGCAGCAACACCACGGCCATCAGCGACAGCAGCAAAGCATGTTCGAAAAACGAGTTGCCACTTTGATCTTGCAGGAAGTACGCAAGCTCGCACGCTCCATCATCGTTCAAACACATTTCCGGCTCCTGTCACTGTGCGCGTTATCAGTCTGGCTAACTCAGCGACAATTACCGATTGCTGATGCAGGTATTGTATGAAAATAACTATTGATACCAATCAGACAAAAGTCATTTTGTTGCCGGTACAAAACAGCCTTTTTTCCTACACGCGTCCATGACATATGTACTATCACCCTGCATCCATGGGGCCGGCAAGGCCGTTCCTGACGGCGTACACATACAGCTCCAGGCGGTTGGCCACGTCCAGCTTGCTGTAAATCGACGTCAGATGATTGCGCAGGGTTTGCTCGGAAATGAAGGCGCGTTGCGCAATGGTCTTGTTCAGGGCGCCATTGCCTTCCACCATCATGGCGACGATCCTGCGCTCCTTCTGTGTCAGCTGCGCGATGCGCGCCGTTTCCGGGTCGGGTGCCGCCACCACGGGCGCCGGCCGGATCAG
>CAUSDR010000514.1:0-3802 GCA_963530105.1 uncultured Janthinobacterium sp. | reverse complement strand
AACTTGTACAGATACGCGGCCTTCACCTGGCGTTCCAGCTCCCCCGCCACCTGCGCCTGCGCCCCCGCATACAGCACGCTCAGGAGCAGCAATAGCCAGCTCCAGCGGAGTGGGCCGCGGCGCGCAGCACGCAAGGGGTGACACAGGGGGCCATGCTGCTGCCGCCAGGTCCAGTTCAGAAGTGCCATGACAACCGAGTAAAGATAATGCATTCGAAGGCGCGGCGCCATGCCGCGTCCCAATTGGGCGATGCGAACCGGCGTGGAACAGCGGCAGAACGCCTGCCGGCCCAAACTGGTAGCAAATGTATAAAAGAGTGTACGCATTTTCGCTGGCAGCGGGGAAAGTTTCTTTTACCGTACAGCATGCTACAGTCACGCTTCCTCCCCACCGCACGCAGGCATCCCGCATGAACACCGATCTCCTTACCCTCTCCACCACCGTCGGCCAGGCCTTGCAGGCCCGCGGCTTGCTGCTGGCCACGGCGGAATCATGCACGGGCGGCGGCGTGGCGCAGGCCGTCACCGACGTCGGCGGTTCGAGCGCCTGGTTCGAGCGGGGCTTCGTGACCTATTCGAACGGCGCCAAGACCACCATGCTGGGCGTGCCGGCCGACCTGATCGCCGCCCATGGCGCCGTCAGCGAGGAAGTGGCCGCCGCCATGGCGCAAGGCGCCCTGGCCCGCAGCGACGCCCGGGTGGCCGTCTCGACCACGGGCATCGCCGGCCCCACGGGCGGCGTGCCCGGCAAGCCCGTCGGCACCGTGTGTTTCGGCTGGGCCATGGACGGGCGCGTGCAGACGCAACGGCTGGTCTTCGCCGGCGACCGC
Source organism: uncultured Janthinobacterium sp. (assembly GCA_963530105.1). Taxonomy (GTDB): domain Bacteria; phylum Pseudomonadota; class Gammaproteobacteria; order Burkholderiales; family Burkholderiaceae_D; genus Janthinobacterium. The sequence continues at coordinate 2,973 of CAUSDR010000514.1, read as the reverse complement.
CAGGCCGTGCGCACGCAGGCCGTGGCGCACGCCCTGCAGGAACTACTGCGCTTTATCGCCTGATCAAGCCGATTCAGCGATGCAGGCGCGGTCGCGCCCCGCCTGCTTGGCGACATACAGGGCGCTGTCGGCGCGCATCAGCAATTCGTGGCGGCCGGCGCCGTGGCGCGGATACTCGGCGATGCCGGCGGAAAAAGTGCAGCCCGTCAAGCTGTGCGGCGCCTGGCGGATCAGCAGCTGGCGGTAGCGCGCGGCGATGTCGTCGATCTTGTGCGCGGCGATCACGCTGTCGGCTTCGCGCAACAGCAGGCAGAATTCCTCGCCGCCATAGCGGCACAGCATGTCGCTGCCGCGCAGCTGGCTTTCCACCAGGCGCGCGAACTGGATCAGCACCTCGTCGCCAAAGTTGTGTCCATAGGTATCGTTGACGCGCTTGAAGAAATCCAGGTCGATGATGGCAATCGAGACGGGCGCATCCGCGTCGGCCTCGTGCAGGATGGCGTTCAGGCACGTTTCAAAATGGCGGCGGTTGTACAGGCCCGTCAGGTGGTCGCGCATGGCCTGCTCCTTCAGGCTGTCCTGCAGGGAATTGACATGCAGGATCTGGTGCGCCAGTTCGCGGTTCAGGTGCTCCAGCTTGACGTTTTCCGACTCGCGCGCCGCCTGCAGCTCCAGCGCCTTGTCGCGCTCGGCCTTCAGGCTGTGCATTTCCTTTTCCAGGTTGCGCATCAGGCTGCGCGAGGCGCGCGCCGACTTGCTGCCAGCCTCGAAGGCGGCCTGGTATTGCTGCAGGAAACCATATGCCGTCTGCCATTCGCCCAGCTGGGCATTGATATCGGCCAGGCCGCGCAGGATCTGCTGCTGGTGGAAAGGATTGCGCGTCCAGCTCAGCAGGCTGTGCGCCTGCGTCAACGATGCCAGCGCCTGCGCCGTCTGGCCCGCGTGCAGGTCCAGCTTGCCGCGCACCAGCCAGGCATGCATCTGCTCTTCCAGGTCCTGGCCGCGGCGCGCATATTGCTCGGCGCGCAGCAGCAACTGCAGGGCGCTGGCCGGCTGCTGCAGCAGGATGGCGGCATGCGCGGCGATGCAGAACAAAAAGGCGCGGATGGCCAGGTCTTCTTCCGGCCACTCGTAAAACGGTTCCACCAGCGCCAGCGCCTCGGCCGGCTTGCCCGTGGCCAGCAAACACATGGCCAGGTTGGCCGAGACGATGGTTTGCTGGTATTTCAGCTTTTGCGTGCCGATGATGTCGAGTGCCTCGACCAGCAGCGGGATGGCATCCTCGTCATTGCCCAGGTCATGCTGCGACGAGGCCAGGTTCGACAGGCTGTTGACGCGATGCGCGGGACTGCCGAAACGCTCGGCGATGTCGAGCGCCAGCAGGAAGTTGCGCGGGCCGTCCTGCGTGTCGCCACGGTTCAGGGCATCGACGCCCAGGCGCGCGTACAGCATGAATTTATGCAGGGAATCGGGGATTTGCGCGGCCTGGCTGCGGGCCATCAGGAAATGCTGCTCGGCATCGGCAAAATCGCCGCGCCGGCTCGCGTACGCCCCCTGCAGGGCGGCCACTTCCATGCCGCCTTCCAGGTCGCCCGTCTGCTGGAAATAAGCGCGCAAACGGTCGCACGGGGGTTCCGGCTCGCCCGCGTAATACGCCAGCCAGCAGTGGTTCAGTTCGGCATACGCGCTGCCGCGCGCATACTGCTGGCGCTGCGCCGCCGCCAGCGCCATCTGCGCCAGACGCCGCGCCTGGCGCCGGTTGCCGACCAGGCAAGACAGGGCTTGCTGATTGAGGCGGTCTATGTCGGCTTTATCGAGACTGGAGATCGGCACTACGTCCTCGTTCACACTCTGGGGTGGATTTTTCACACAAAACTTGCTCTGCATCAATGGTATCCTGATTAACATCATAACCAGATTCGCTCTTCCCCATGGCATATTTGCAAAGGATTGTGGTAAAAATGCCAGTTGCAGTCTGGTCGGGAGCAATCGCCGCTGTCACGGAACTTTTGTAGTCACTGACGCAACAACTTGGAGTAGTCGCAATGCAAAACACGGTACATTTCATCTTGCAGGGCAAGGGTGGCATCGGCAAGACCCTCGTCTCGACCCTGCTGGCGCAATGGATGGGCGGCAAGGATGGCACGCCCCTGCGCTGCTATGACACCGACCAGGAAAACGCCACCTTTTCGCGCTACAAGGCGATGAACGTCAAGCACGTGCCGGTGATGACGGATGCGCGCACCATCGACCCGAAACGCTTCGACGCGCTGATGATCGATATCCTCGAAGCAGACGGCAACTGCGTGGTCGACAATGGCGCGAATACGTTTTCGCCGCTGATGGGCTACCTGCTGGAAAACGACTGTTTTTCCCTGCTGGAAGAATCGGGCCGCAAGGTCTACATCCACACCATCGTCGGCGGCGGCGACACCCTGCACGACACGGCCACGGGTTTTGTTGCTACCGCGCAATCGACGAAAGTGCCGCTGGTGCTGTGGCAGAACGAACACTTCGGCCTGCTGCAATCGGCGTCCGGCAAGCAATTCATGGAATCGCAGTCGTACAGCGACAACCGCACCCGCGTGAAAGGCAGCATCACCTTGAGCCAGCGCAATCCCGACACCTTCGGCGCCGACGTCAAGAAGATGAACACGGCGCGCCTGACGATGCAGGAAGTGTTGCAGAACGACAAGTTCAACATCATGGAAAAACAGCGCATCAAGGTCGTCTACCGCGACATCTTCGAACAACTGGACAAGGTGCAGTGGTAGATGGACCAGCACAAACTGCGTAGCCACGTGTTCGACCAGACGGGCATCAAGATCGACGTGGACGACCCCATCTTCGCCCTGGTGGCGCTGAACGAAGCGGTGCTGGCGGACACCGTCGGGCGCCAGCTGGCTTTGCTGGACGCTGCCACGCAGGCACTGGCGGCGCAGGCGCTTGCCACGGGCGGCATGCCGCCCTTGC
>CAUSDR010000513.1:0-3813 GCA_963530105.1 uncultured Janthinobacterium sp. | reverse complement strand
AGCCGGCGCCGCTGGCGGCCCTCGTCTGCGTCAAGCGCGGCGAGCACCAGCTGGAAATCGTGCTGGAACAGGGCAAGTACCACCAGGTCAAGCGCATGCTGGCCGCCGCCGGCAACCATTGCAGCGCGCTGCACCGTTCCGCCATCGGCAGCCTGACCCTGGAATCGCTGGGCATAGCCGAAGGCGAGTGGTGCTATCTGACTGCAGAACAGCTGACTCTGCTGGCCTGAACCTATTGCTGAACGCCAAAGCCGGGGATTTCCCGGCTTTTTGGCGTCTTTAGCCTCCTATTGCCTGCATTTGACGAAATCTCCCGTACATGAAATTAGCTACCCTGAAGGATGGCACGCGCGACGGCCAGCTGGCTGTCGTCTCGCGCGACCTGAAAACGGCGCACCTGGCCGATGGCATCGCCTCGACCCTGCAAAAGGCGCTCGATGACTGGAGTTTCATCGCGCCCCAGCTGGACTTGCTGTACCAGACCATCAATAGCGGCCGCGGCCACCGCGCCTTTGATTTCGATCCCGCCAATTGCATGGCGCCCTTGCCGCGCAGCAGCCTGCGCGTGGCAGGCGTGTCCTACCTGCAGCAGATCGAGCGCGCCTGCAAGGCCGCTGGTCTGGATGTGCCCGCCAACCTGCCCGATGCCCCGCGCATGTACCAGGGCGCCAGCGACGACTTCCTCGGCGCCCAGGACGAGATCGTGCTGGCGCATGAACAGTGGGGCATCGACTACGAGGCGGGCATCGCCGCCATCACGGACGACGTCGCCATGGGGTCCACGCCGGACCAGGCGCACCTGAACATCAAGCTGTTGATGCTGGTCAACGACGTCACTCTGCGCAACCTGGCGCCGGACGAGCAGGCCAGCGGCCATGGCTTCCTGCAAGCCAAGCCCGCCATGGCCTGCTCGCCCGTCGCCATCACGCCCGACGAGCTGGGCGACGCCTGGCGCGGCGGCAAGGTGCACTATGCCGTGCGCTGCAGCCTGAATGGCAAGCTGTCGGGCCAGCCGCACGCGGGCGCCGACATGGCCTTCAATTATCCCCAGCTGCTGGCCCATCTGTGCCAGACGCGCAACGCGCGCGCCGGCAGCGTGGTGAGCGCGGGCGGCATCGCCAACAAGGAAGTCAAAAAGGGATTTTCCAGCATCGTTGAGCGGCGTAGCCAGGAGATGATCGCCGATGGCGTCGCCAGCACGCCGTATCTGCTGTTCGGCGATGTGGTTCGCCTGGAAATGCTGGGCGATGACGGCAAGTCGCTGTTTGGCGCGATTGAACAGACCGTCAAACAGGCGGAAGCCCGCAAGACCCGCTAAGGTTTCTGGGGAGCAAAGGAAAAGCAGGGGATTCGCCCCCCTTTTCCCTTGATGGCGTTGCCGTCATTGAACCGATAATGCTCCATGCCCAGTCCGTATTGCGCCTAGCCAGGCCGCAGGACTTCACCGGAGTTGATTGATGTCGGAAGACAGCGACGCAGAAAAGACCGAAGCCGCGTCACCGAAGCGCCTCGAGCAGGCGCGTGAGGAAGGCGACGTTCCGCGATCGCGTGAAGTGGCAACGTTTACGGTGCTGATGGCGTCCGGCTGCTGCCTGTGGTTTGCCGGCGACGCCATCGTGCGCCGGCTCACGGCCGTCATGGTGTCCGGCCTGACCCTGGACCGGGAACAGATCCTCAATCCCGACGCGATGATGCTGCGCATCGGCTACGACGTGGGCTCGGTCTTGCTCACCTGCCTGCCGTACGCGCTGGCCATCATGCTCGTCGCGCTGGCCTCGCCCGTGCTGGTGGGCGGCTGGCTGTTCAGCTCCAAGGCGTTTACGCCCAATTTTGGCAAGCTCAATCCGATTCGCGGCCTGGGCAACATGTTTTCGAAGAACGCCCTGGTGGAATTGCTCAAGGCCATCGCCAAGACGCTCGTGGTCGGCGTCGTGGCCTGGATGGTGATGCAGCACCAGAAGGATGCCGTGCTGGGCCTGTCCGTCGAATCCTTGCGCGCCGGTTCGGCCCATCTGATCAGCCTGCTGATCACGGCCTTTTTGCTGATCGTCGGCGCGCTGGGCCTGATCGCCGCCATCGACGGTCCGTACCAGATGTGGCATTACGCCAACAAGATGAAAATGTCCTTGCAGGAAGTCAAGCAAGAGTCGAAGGAATCGGACGGCAATCCGCAGATCAAGGCGAAGATCCGCCAGATGCAGCATGAAATGTCGCGCCGCCGCATGATGGCCGACGTGCCCACGGCCGACGTGGTGGTGACCAACCCGACGCACTACGCGGTGGCCTTGAAATACGGCGAGAATTCGCGCGGCGCGCCGCAGGTGGTGGCCAAGGGCATCGACGAAGTGGCGGCGAAGATCCGCGAACTGGCCGGCGAGCACAAGGTCGCCATCCTGGAAGCGCCGGCCCTGGCGCGCGCGCTGTACAAGCATACGGATATCGGCGACGAAATTCCCGAGGCGCTGTACGGCGCCGTGGCCGAAGTGCTGGCCTACGTGTTCCAGCTGCGCAGCTACGGCAACGGCCACGGCCAGCGCCCGGACAAGCCGAAGAAGCTGGAAGTGCCGCCCGAACTCGACCCGCTCAACCCCGCATCGCAGACGCCGCCGGCAGCCGGTGCCGCAGACAAGAATAAAGGAAGTACACCATGAACGGCCTGAGAATGCCAGCCTGGCTCAGCGGAATGGGCAACAACGCCAGCAAGGGCATCGCCGCGCCGGTCATCATCATCATGCTGCTGGCGATGATGGTGCTGCCGCTGCCGGCCTTCATCCTCGACATTTTCTTCAGTTTTAATATCGCGCTGTCCATCATCGTGCTGCTGACGGCCCTGTACACGGTCAAGCCGCTCGACTTCATGGCCTTCCCGACCATCCTGCTCGTGTCGACCATGCTGCGCCTGTCGCTGAACGTGGCGTCCACGCGCGTGGTGCTGACGGAAGGCCATACGGGCGCCGACGCGGCCGGTAAAGTGATCGAAGCCTTCGGCCACTTCTTGATTGGCGGCAACTACACGGTGGGTATCGTGGTCTTCATTATCTTGACGATCATCAACTTTACCGTCGTCACCAAGGGGGCGGGCCGTATCGCCGAGGTGGGCGCCCGCTTCGCGCTGGATGCCATGCCCGGCAAGCAGATGGCCATCGATGCCGACCTGAACGCCGGCCTGATCGGCGAAGACGAAGCGCGCCGCCGCCGCACGGAAGTGGCGCAGGAAGCGGAATTCTACGGCGCCATGGACGGCGCCAGCAAATACGTGCGCGGCGATGCCATCGCCGGCATCATGGTTACCGTCATCAATATCGTCGGCGGCTTGCTGGTGGGCTTGCTGCAGCACGACATGGGCTTTGCCGATGCGCTGAAGAACTACACCCTGCTGGCCATCGGTGACGGCCTGGTGGCGCAGATTCCTTCGCTGATCATTTCCACGGCGGCCGGTATCGTCGTCTCGCGCGTGGCCAGCGAACAGGATATCGGTACCCAGTTGGTGGGCCAGCTGTTTGCGAAACCGCAAGTGCTGTACATTACCGCCGGCATCATCGGCGGCATGGGCCTGATTCCCGGCATGCCGAACATGGTCTTCATCCTGCTGGCGTCCCTGCTGGCCGGTTCCGCTTATCTGATCAGCAAGAAGCGCGAGCAAGCCAAGGAGGCGGCCGAGAAGCCGGCGGAAGCGCCGCAAGCCACCGTGGCGCCCGAGCAGGAAGAAGCCACCTGGCAAGACATCATGCCGGTCGATACCCTGGGCCTGGAAGTGGGCTACCGCCTGATCCCCCTGGTCGACAAGACGCAGGGCGGCGAATTGCTCAAGCG
>CAUSDR010000512.1:0-3814 GCA_963530105.1 uncultured Janthinobacterium sp. | reverse complement strand
CTTGAAACGCGTATAATTGGCTCGCTGCCGCAAGGCGGCAAACGCTAGGGGTCCTGCCTTTTCTGTGGAAACACGGTGAAGCGCGGGTGAGAAATACCCTCCGAACCTGATCTGGATAATGCCAGCGAAGGGAAGCTTTAGGATGACCGCACCTGCTTTTCCGCGTGCGCGCATCCGAACCTCCTTAGCTGGCTCCAGGCTGAATACAAGCCAAGCCAAGGAGCCAAAATGAACGCCAATCCGAAATTTCTTTCCGCCACCGCCACGGTGGACGAAGCCGCCATCGCGCCGCTGCCCAATTCCCGCAAGATCTACGTGCAGGGCAGCCGTCCCGACATCCGCGTGCCCATGCGCGAGATCAGCCAGTCCGACACGGAAGCGTCGTTCGGCGGCGAAAAGAACCCGCCCATCTACGTCTACGACACTTCCGGCCCGTACACGGATCCGGACGTGCAGATCGACATCCGCTCGGGCCTGGACACGCCGCGCCTGCCGTGGATCATGGAACGGGCCGACACGGAAGAATTGCCCGGCCCGACCTCCGATTACGGCATCGCGCGCCTGGCCGATCCGAAGCTGGCCGAGCTGCGTTTCAACCTGCACCGCAAGCCGCGCCGCGCCGTGGCCGGCAAGAATGTGACGCAGATGCATTACGCCCGGCAAGGCATCATCACGCCGGAAATGGAATTCGTCGCCATCCGTGAAAACATGCGGCGCCAGGAGTATTTGCGCGAACTCAAGGCGTCCGGCCCCATGGGCGAGCGCCTGGCCGAGCTGATGGGCCGCCAGCACCCGGGCCAGGCTTACGGCGCCAGCATTCCGCAGGAAATCACGGCCGAATTCGTGCGCGAGGAAATCGCCCGCGGCCGCGCCATCATCCCCGCCAACATCAACCACCCGGAAGTCGAGCCGATGATCATCGGCCGCAATTTCCTCGTGAAAATCAACGCGAATATCGGCAACTCCGCCGTGACGTCGTCCATCGGCGAGGAAGTGGAAAAGATGACGTGGGCCATCCGCTGGGGCGGCGACAACGTGATGGACCTGTCGACGGGCAAGCACATCCACGAGACGCGCGAATGGATCATCCGCAACAGCCCCGTGCCCATCGGCACCGTGCCCATCTACCAGGCGCTGGAAAAGGTCAATGGCAAGGCCGAAGATTTAACGTGGGAAATCTTCCGCGATACCCTCATTGAACAGGCGGAGCAGGGCGTCGACTATTTCACCATCCACGCCGGCGTGCTGCTGCGCTATGTGCCGATGACGGCCAAGCGCCTGACGGGCATCGTCTCGCGCGGCGGCTCCATCATGGCGAAATGGTGTCTCGCGCACCACCAGGAATCGTTCCTGTACACGCATTTCGAGGAAATCTGCGAAATCATGAAGGCCTACGACGTTTCGTTCTCGCTGGGCGACGGCTTGCGTCCCGGCTCCATTTACGACGCCAATGACGAAGCGCAGCTGGGCGAACTGAAAACCCTGGGCGAGCTGACCCAGATTGCCTGGAAGCACGACGTGCAAGTGATGATCGAAGGTCCGGGCCACGTGCCCATGCAATTGATCAAGGAAAACATGGACTTGCAGCTGGACCAGTGCGGCGAGGCGCCGTTCTATACGCTGGGACCGCTGACCACCGATATCGCGCCCGGCTACGACCACATCACGTCCGGCATCGGCGCCGCCCTGATCGGCTGGTACGGCACGGCCATGCTGTGCTACGTGACGCCGAAGGAACACCTGGGCTTGCCCAACAAGAATGACGTCAAGGACGGCATCATCACCTACAAGATCGCGGCGCATGCGGCCGACCTGGCGAAGGGCCATCCGGGCGCGCAAATCCGCGACAACGCCCTGTCGAAAGCGCGCTTCGAATTCCGCTGGGACGACCAGTTCAATATCGGCCTGGACCCGGACAAGGCGCGTGAATTCCACGATGAAACCTTGCCCAAGGATTCGGCCAAGGTGGCGCATTTCTGCTCCATGTGCGGCCCGCATTTCTGTTCCATGAAGATCACGCAGGAAGTGCGCGAATACGCGGCCGGCATGGGCATCGCGGCAGACAAGGCGCTCAAGCAGGGCATGGAAGTCAAAGCCATCGAGTTCATCAAGAACGGCGCCGAGCTGTACCGCAAGGTCTGAGGAGGATGGCATGACTGCATTCATCGACATCATGCTCAACGGCGCGCCGCACCAGGTGCCGCCGGGGCAGACCCTGGACCAATTGATCGCCGCCCTGGCGCTGGAAAACCAGGCGCTGGCGCTGGCCGTCAACCGCAGCGTGGTGCCGCGCAAGGCGTGGCCGGAGCGGGTGCTGGAAACCCGGGACCAGGTGGAAATCGTCCGCGCCATCGGCGGCGGCTGAAAACGTCCAGGCAAACCTGCTGCGCGTCGCGCTTGCGGCCTGCGATGCTCACCGTGCTCAAGCACGGTTGCGCGTCTCGGCCACAAATCATCGCCGCTCGCTACGGTTTTCTTCGAACGTTTAAAAACTTAAGGAAACGCACATGCATACCGCAACAAACAACGACCTGCTGACCATTGCGGGAAAACAATACCCATCGCGCCTGCTGGTGGGCAGCGGCAAGTACAAGGACTTGCCGCAGACGCGCGAGGCAACGGACGCGGCCGAGGCGCAGATCATCACGGTGGCGATCCGCAGGGTCAACATCGGCCAGGACCCGCACGCGCCCAGCCTGCTGGACTTCGTGCCGCCGGACCAGTACACGATCTTGCCGAACACGGCCGGCTGCTATAACGCCAAGGATGCCGTCTACACGCTGCAGCTGGCGCGGGAACTGTTGGGCGGGCGCAATCTGGTGAAACTCGAAGTATTGGGCGATGAAAAGACGCTGTTTCCGCACATGCCGGAAACCCTGATCGCCGCCGAGGCGCTGGTCAAGGATGGCTTCGACGTGATGGTGTATTGCAGCGACGACCCCATCCAGGCGAAGATTTTGGAAGACATCGGCTGCGTGGCCGTCATGCCGCTGGCGTCCTTGATCGGCTCGGGCATGGGCATTTTGAATCCGTGGAACTTGTCCCTGATCATCGAGCAGGCGAAAGTGCCCGTGCTGGTCGACGCGGGCGTGGGCACGGCGTCGGACGCGGCGATTGCCATGGAACTGGGGTGCGATGGCGTGCTGATGAATACGGCCATTGCCGGCGCGCGCGACCCCGTGCGCATGGCACATGCCATGAAGCTGGCCGTGCGCGCGGGGCGCGAAGCGTTCCTGGCGGGGCGCATGCCGCGCAAATTCGCCGCCTCGCCCTCGTCGCCGATGGCGGGCCGGCTGGCGTGACGGGGCCGCAGCGTCACAGCGTGCTGGTGTTTGCCGGCGCCGACCCGTCGGGCGGCGCCGGCATCGCCGCCGATATCCTGGCGATCGCGGCGCAGGGCGCGCATGCCTTGCCCGTCATCACGGCGCTGACGGTGCAGGACAACGACCGCGTGTTTGGCGTGGAAGCCGTGGCGCCGGAACTGCTGCGGCGGCAGGCGCAGGCGCTGATCGACAAGATCGCCATCCACGGCGTGAAGATCGGCATTCCCGGCAGCGCCGCGAATGCGGCGGTGATGGCGCAGCTGATCGCGCAATTGCGCCAGGCCCGGCCGAACTTGCCCGTGGTGCTGGACCCCGTGCTGGCCAGCGGCCACGGCGACGTGCTGAGCCGGGACGATGCCGTGCTGGCGCTGGCGCCCTTGCTGCCAGTGACTACCGTGATCGTACCGAACGGACCGGAGGCGGCGGCGCTGGGCGGCGTGGCCCAACTGCTGGCGCAAGGCTGCGGCCACGTGCTGGTGACGGGCGGGCAT
>CAUSDR010000511.1:0-3824 GCA_963530105.1 uncultured Janthinobacterium sp. | reverse complement strand
ATAATAATTGTGCACGTGCCAGCACATGATAGGCGAAAGCCATGTTGCCAGGTTGATTACGGCGATGAAGGACGGAAATCAGGGGATGGACGGGAAGAAACGGGGAATGGAACGCGTTGCAGGTCAGGCGACAGCCGGCGCGCGGCAGGCGTGAGCGGACGGAGAAAAGAAAAAGGCCACTCCGAAGAGTGGCCTGAATCCTTGAATCTAATGGTCGGGGCGAGAAGATTCGAACTTCCGACCCCATGCACCCCATGCATGTACGCTACCAGGCTGCGCTACGCCCCGACGAGGTGGGAATTATAGCAGACGCTTTTAGGTTTTTGCCATGCTTTCCGCATGATTCATGTCGAACTGCGCAAAGATTTTTATGCGACCCTGGCAAGCGGCTTATTCCCCCAGCAGCAGCGCCGTCAGGACGATGCGGAAACCGGCGATCAGGGGCTCCACCTTCAGCGTGGGATTGTGCACCACCCGCACGGGCAAGCCCTGGTACATGGCGATCATGGCGTTCAGCCGCCCTTCCAGCATTTCCTCGTCGGCCGGCAAGCCGCGCTTGAGGCGCGCGTCGCGGATGATCGACAGGAACAGCAGGCGCGAGCGCACGTCCGCGCAGTGCAGCATGTCGGCGATGGCGGGATTGCGCGAGGCCTCGGCAAAAATTTCCAGCGGCATCACCCAGGTTTTCGGATCCAGGCTTTCCAGCACATGCTCGCCCGCATTGTCGATCACGGCTTGCAGCGGGTCGTCGCGCTGCGCCAGGTCCTGCATCAGGTTCGATACCCGTTCCGTATTCTTCATGACGAAGGCGGCGATGATCGCATCCTTGCTGTCGAAGTAATTGTAAATGTGGCCCGCGCTCATGCCGGCCGCTTTCGAGATCTCGGCCATGCTGGCGCCGTGGAAACCGCGGCGGCTGAAGCAGCTTTCGGCCGCATCGAGCACCTGCATGCGCCGCGTGTTGGCGCGCTCGGGATCCGGATGCTTCTTTTCAACTTGGTTCATGACTTTTCCAGTAGCGCGCCGGCCCTGCCCTCGCGGGCAAGGCCGGCGTCGGCGTCCCCGTGATTATTGGACGCCGCCAGCCGCCGCGACGGCTGTCTGCTCAGGCTGCCAACCGCCGCCCAGCACCTTGTACAAGGTCACCAGGTTGGTCGATTTGGCCAGGCGCGCCGTGATCAGGCTTTGCTGCGCCGTGTACAGCGCGCGCTGGGCCACCAGGGCGTTCAGGTAGGACTCGGCGCCCTGCTTGTAGCGCGCGTCGTGGATGGTGTAGCTCTTCGTCGACGCCTCGACCAGCGATTCCTGCGACTGCAGGCGCTCGTCGATGGTGCCGCGCTGGGCCAGCGCATCGGACACTTCACGGAAGGCGACCTGGATCGCCTTTTCGTATTGCGCCACAGAAATTTCACGCTGCACCTTGGCGATATCGAGGTTGGCGCGGTTTACGCCGCCATCGAAGATCGGCAAGCTGATTTGCGGAATGAAACTCCACGTGCCGCTGCCGCCCTTGAACAGGCCGGACAGGTTGTCGCTGACCGAACCCGCCGTCGCCGTCAGCGAAATGCGCGGGAAGAACGCCGCGCGCGCCGCGCCGATGTTGGCATTCGCCGCGCGCAAGGTACGCTCGGCCGCCAGCACGTCGGGACGGCGTTGCAGCACGTCCGACGGCACGCCGGACGGAATCTCCGTCAGGGCCGTCACAGCGCCAAACTCGGCCTGGGGCAACAGGTCCGCTGGCACGGGACCGCCCACCAGCAGGACGAGTGCGTTTTGATCCAGCGCAACCTGGCTCGTGTAGACAGCCACGTCGGAACGGGCCGACTCGACGCTGGTCTGCGCATCGTACTTGTCCAGGCCGGACGTGGCGCCGGCACTGAAGCGGCGCACGGCCAGGTCATACGACGACTGCTGGCTCTTCAACGTGTCCTGCGCCACGCGCAGGCGCTGCTGGTCGGCCACCAGGTTCAGATACGTGCTGGCCACTTCGGCCACCAGGCTGATCTGTTGCGCACGGCGTGCTTCTTCCGTACCCAGGTATTGCTCCAGCGCGCTGTCGGACAGGCTGCGCACGCGGCCGAAGAAGTCCAGCTCGTAAGCCGAGACGCCCAGGTTCGCCGTGTACTGGCGGTTGATGGACGCTTCGCCCGTGGGGCTGGCGTTTTTCGAAATGCGCGTGGCTGTCTGGCCGCCCGACGCCGACAAGGTCGGGATCAGCGCGGCGCGTTCGATGCCATACGTGGCGCGCGCCTTCTCGATATTCAGGATCGAGACGCGCAGGTCGCGGTTGTTGGCCAGCGCCAGTTCCAGTACCTGGCGCAGGCGCGCATCGGCAAAGAACTCGCGCCAGGCGACGTCCGACACCGGCTTGGCGTCGGTGGCGGCCGTGTCGGCCTTGTAGGACGGGCCCGTCGGCCACGCCGTCGGCGCCGGCGCTGCCGGACGCTCGTACGTGGGAGCCAGGCTGCAACCGGCCAGCAAGGCCAGTGCCGCCATGGAAAGTAGCGTTTTTTTCATATTAATGCGCATCCTTAGAAAGCGTGACGGCTGGCGAACCAGGCGTCGCCGGCGTGGTTGGCGCGTCCGGCTTCGAGAAGAAGCCGCGCACCAGCACGAAGAACACCGGCACGAAGAAGATACCGAGGAAGGTGGCCGTCAACATGCCGCCCAGCACGCCGATACCGATGGCGTTCTGGCTGCCCGAACCGGCGCCGCTGGAAATGGCCAGTGGCAGCACGCCCAGACCGAAAGCGATCGAGGTCATCAGGATCGGACGCAGACGCAGACGCACGGCGTGCAAGGTCGCGTCCAGCAGCGACATGCCCGACTCCTGCATTTCCTTGGCAAACTCGACGATCAGAATCGCGTTCTTCGCCGACAGCCCCACCACCGTGAGCAAGCCCACCTGGAAGTACACGTCATTCGACAGGCCGAACATCCACGTGCCGAGCACGGCACCGATCACGCCCAGCGGCACGACCAGCAGCACCGAGAACGGAATCGACCAGCTTTCATACAGCGCGGCCAGGCACAGGAAGACGATCAGCAGCGACAGCGCGTACAGCTGCGGCGTCTGCGAACCGGATTCGCGCTCTTCCAGCGACACGCCGGTCCAGCTCATGCCGATACCCGGCGGCAGCTTGGCCACCATTTCTTCCATCGCGTTCATGGCGGCGCCCGTGCTCTGGCCCGGTGCCGGCGTGCCCAGGATCTCGACCGACGGCAAGCCTTCGTAGCGTTCCAGGCGTGGCGAAGCGTAGATCCACTTGCCGGTGGCAAAGGCCGAGAACGGCACCATTTCGCCGGCGGTATTGCGCACGAACCACTTGTTCAAATCTTCCGGCAGCATGCGCGAGCTGGCTTCGCCCTGGATGAACACTTTCTTCACGCGACCGCGGTCAAGGAAGTCGTTGACATAGGAACTACCCCAGCCGACGCTCAGCACGCGGTTGATTTCCGAGATCTGCAAGCCCAGCGCGGTGGCTTTCTGCTGGTCGATGTCGATCTTGTACTGCGGCGTATCTTCCTGGCCGTTCGGGCGCACGCCCACCATGACGGGGTTCTGCGAGGCCATGCCCAGCAGCTGGTTACGCGCCGCCATCAGGGCGTCATGACCGACACCGCCGATATCCTGCAGCTGCATGTCGAAACCGGTGGCGTTACCCAGTTCCAGCACGGCAGGCGGCGCAAAGGTAAACACCATCGCGTCCTTGATCTGCAACAACTTGCCCATGGCGCGACCGGCCACGGCAGGCGCCTTCTGCGACACGTCCTTGCGCAGCGCCCAGTCTTTCAGGCGCACGAAGGCGATACCCGTGTTCTGG
>CAUSDR010000510.1:0-3832 GCA_963530105.1 uncultured Janthinobacterium sp. | reverse complement strand
GCACCACGCTGTCGCAGCCGGCGGGCATGACGGCGCCCGTCATGATGCGCGCGCATTGCCCCCGTTGCACGCTGACGGTGCCGGGACGGCCGGCCAGGATGGTGTCGACGACGGCCAGGGTGACGGGCGCGTCGCCGCCCAGGTCCTCGCCATGCAGCGCGTAGCCATCCATGGCGGAATTGTCGTGCGCGGGCACGCTGATGGGCGAGATGATGTCCGATGCCAGGATGCGCCCGAGCGCCTGCGGCACGGGCAATTGCTCCACTTGCGCCACGGGCGCGACGGCATCGGCCAGCATGGCTTGCGCCATCGGCACGGACAGGCCCTGCGCCTGCAGGGCGGCCAGGTCCTCCGGCGTATTCACGTTGCCGAAAGCGGCATTGTCCTCGAACAGCACTTCGGCCAGCTTCAAGGGGCCATGCCAGGTGCGCATGCGGCGTTCGCCGGCCGCCAGGTAAGCCTCCAGCTGGGGCAGGGCGGAGGTTTTCACCAGGCAAAAGACGGGATGGGGATGGCGCACGGCCGCTCCCGTTGCCTTGTCGATCTCTTCAGTGACGGCGATGGCCAGGTCGGCATCGCTGCCCGTCAGGCCGGCGGCCAGGCGCGCCGCCAGGTCGGGCGGCAGCAATGGCGAATCGCAGGGCACGGTCAGCAGGTAGGGCGTGGCCGCATGGCGCATGCCGCTGTGCAAGCCGGCCAGCGGACCCAGCTGGCCGGGCAGCACGTCGGGCCAGACGGGCAGGCCGAAGCGGGCGTAAGCGCCGGCATGGGCATTCGCGCTGATGGCCAGCTGGCCCACTTGCGGCGCCAGGCGCTGCAGCACGTGGCGCGCCAGGGGCTGGCCATGCAGGGGCAGCATGCCCTTGTCGCCGTGGCCCATGCGCGTGGCGAGGCCGCCAGCCAGGACCAGGCCGGTAATGTCGTGTGGTGTGATCATGTCAGGTAGGAAAAATGGTGCATGCGCCATGGTAGCAGCGCGGGGCGCGCGCCGCCCCGGATTCAGCCGCCGATATACGACATTTCCACTTTCTTTTCACCGCGCTCAAGCGTGGCGCCCGTCAAGTCCGTCTGGCTGGTGCGCAATTGTGAATAGCGGTCGCCACGGCCGCGCCACAGTTGCGCCACCACCGTGGAAATTTCCGCATCGCTATTGCCGCCGCGCAGCAGGCTGCGCAAGTCGTGGCCGCTGGTGGCGAACAGGCAGGTGTACAGTTTGCCTTCCGTCGATAGGCGGGCGCGGCTGCAATCGGCGCAGAATGCCTGCGTGACGCTGGAAATGAGGCCGATTTCGCCGCCGCCGTCCGCATAGCGCCAGCGCGCCGCCGTCTCGCCCGCGTAGTTCGGGTTGATGGGCAGCAAGGGCATGTGCGCGGCGATGCGCCGCACGACTTCGGCCGAGGGGATGACTTCCTGCAAGTTCCAGCCGTTCGAGGCGCCCACGTCCATGTATTCGATGAAGCGCAGGATGTAGGGCGTGCCCTTGAAGTGGCGCGCCATGGGCACGATTTCCTGCTCGTTCATGCCGGCCTTGACGACCATGTTGATCTTGATGGGCCCCAGGCCCGCCGCATGCGCCGCGTCGATGCCGTGCAGCACGTCGGCCACGGCAAAATCCACGTCGTTCATGCGCTTGAAGGTGGCGTCGTCGAGCGAGTCGAGCGACACGGTGACGCGGTTCAGGCCCGCCTCCTTGAGCGCTTGCGCCTTTCTCGCCAGCAAGGAGCCATTCGTCGTCAGGGTCAGGTCCAGCGGCTGGCCCGATGGCGTGCGCAGGGCGGCCAGCATGGCGATGAGTTTTTCGATATTCTTGCGCAGCAGCGGTTCGCCGCCCGTCAGGCGGATCTTTTCCACGCCGTGCGCGACGAACAGGCGCGCCACGCGCGTGATTTCCTCGAACGACAGCAAGTCCGTGTGCGGCAGATACACGTGGTTCTTGTCGAACACGTCTTTCGGCATGCAATACACGCAACGGAAATTGCAGCGGTCGGTGATCGAGATGCGCAGGTCGTGCAGGGGCCGCCCCAGGCGGTCGGCGACGTTGCCGCTGGGGCTTTCCAGCCGGTCGGGTATCGCCAGGGCCCCATTGCGGGCTTCGGCGAGGTAGATGATCTTGTCAGCCATGAAAGGTGATGCGCTTACGTAAAGTCGTTCAAGGCAGATACGATAGCACGAGGCCGAAGATGGCACAGGCGAGCAGCAATTTGATGGTGCCCATTTGATACCGGATCAGCGCCACGCCGGCCGCCAGCGCGATGGCGACAGCGAGCCAGTCGCCGTGCGGCTGCGCACTGTCTGGCCAGAACACGTGGCGGCCAAAGAACAGGGCCAGGCTGGCGATGACGCCCACCACGGCCGCCGAGATGGCCGTCAACGGCGCGCCCAGGCGCAGGTTGCCGCGCGACGCTTCCACCAGCGGCGCGCCGGCCAGGATGAAGATGAACGAGGGCAGGAAGGTGAACCAGCTGGCGACGAGCGCGCCGCACACGCCCGCCAGCCACAGGTTGCTGCCCAACAAGGCCTGGCTCCAGCCGCCGACAAAGCCGATGAAAGCGACGATCATGATCAGCGGACCGGGCGTCGTTTCGCCCAGGGCCAGGCCATCCATCATTTGCGCGCCCGTGATCCAGTGATGCTGGTCGACGGCGCCCTGCACCAGGTAGGGCAGCACGGCGTAGGCGCCGCCAAAGGTCAGCAGGGCCGCCTTGCTGAAAAACACCCCCATCTGCGCCAGCGGCTGCTCGCGTCCTCCCGCCAGCGCCAGGGCCAGCCAGGCGAGCAAGGCCAGGGCCAGTCCCAGCGCGGACGTGGCCAGCAGGCGCGGCCAGCTGAAGCGCCCGTGCGCCGGCGTCGGCGTGTCGTCGTCGATCAGGGCGGGAAGGTGGCGGGCGGCGGCGCCATGCGGCGTGGCGGCCGCATGGAAGTGCCGGGGCAGCCAGTGGCCGCCCGCCATGCCCAGCAGGGCGGCGCCGAGCACGATCAGCGGAAATGGCAGGCGTAGCGCGGCAATGGCGACAAATGAGGCCGCCGCGATGGCGGCCAGGCTGGGGCTGCGCAAGGTGCGCCGGCCCAGGCGCCAGGCGGCCGCCAGCACGATGGCGACGACGGCGGGCTTGATGCCGTACAGTACGGCGGCGATGGCGCCCACGTGGCCGTAGGCCATGTACAGCCAGGACAGGGCGATCAGCAGCAGCAGCGAGGGCAGCAGGAACAGCAGGCCCGCCATGATGCCGCCGCGCGTGCGGTGCATCAGCCAGCCGATGTAGATGGCCAGCTGCGTCGCTTCCGGGCCGGGCAGCAGCATGCAGTAATTCAAGGCATGCAGGAAACGCTGCTCGGAAATCCAGCGCCGCTTGTCCACCAGTTCCGCATGCATCATGGCAATTTGCCCGGCGGGTCCGCCAAAGCTGACGCAGCCCAGCTTGAGCCAGTACCCGAAGGCGCTGCGCAGGCTGACGGGGGCGGGAAAGGTGTTGTCGTGCATGGCGGCGGCTGGCGGGTAAAAATGTGGACATAAAAAAAGGGGAAGCCTGAGCTTCCCCTTTCATCATTCGCGGCTGGGTGACCCGGCGCGCTTATGGACGCTGCGTGTTGACCTGGATCAACGGCTCGTCCGATTGCGGCGGCAATGGCTTGCGTTCGCGTGGCTTGCGGACCGGCGCGACAGCCTTGGCGGCCGCTTCCTGCGCCAGACGCAGTTTTTCCGGATCGGTGGCGGCCAGGGTCAGGCCGGCCGAACCGAGCACCGCGTTCAAGTCCAGCGGCGCGGCCACGGGGGCGGCAGGTGCTGGCGCCGGGGCTGCTGCAGGCGCAGGAGCAGGCGCAGGAGCAGGAG
>CAUSDR010000509.1:0-3837 GCA_963530105.1 uncultured Janthinobacterium sp. | reverse complement strand
CCGGCCCGCTGTTGTTCGGGCCAAGCGGACCTGAAAAATGTCGAGGGCAAGGCGCGGCGACGCAGGCAGTTCGCCAGTACGGCAAGGCGCTGCAACGCCGCCATCGGCATTTTCTCAGGCCCGCGTCTCCGGCCCGCTGGTGTTGCGCCTTTACATAGCCAAAACCGCCCCTTTGCGCCGCCCGGCTTTATAATCTGTCTTTTCCCTCCCACAGCTCTCAGCCCCTACCATGCCAGCACAACTGATCGACGGAATCGCCCTCTCCCAAAAACTGCGCAGCGAGATCGCCACGCGCGCCGCCGCCCTCACCGCCAAGGGCACCCAGCCAGGCCTGGCCGTGATCCTCGTCGGCGAAGACCCGGCCAGCCAGGTCTATGTCCGCAACAAGGTCAAGGCATGCGGCGACGTGGGTTTCCACTCGGTGCTGGAAAAATATGAAGCGGACCTGTCCGAAGCGGACCTACTGGCGCGCATCGCCAGCCTGAACACGGACCCGGCCATCCACGGCATCCTCGTGCAGATGCCCTTGCCCAAGCACATCAACCCGCACAAGGTCATCGAAGCGATCGCCACGACGAAAGACGTCGATGGCTATTCCGTGCTGAGCGCCGGCGAACTGATGACGGGCTTGCCCGGCTTCCGCCCCTGCACGCCGTACGGCTGCATGAAACTGATCGAAAGCACGGGCGTGGACTTGCGCGGCAAGCACGCCGTCGTCATCGGCCGCAGCAACACCGTCGGCAAGCCGATGGCCCTGCTGCTCTTGCAAGCGAACGCTACCGTCACCATCTGCCATAGTGCGACCCCGGACCTGGGCCTGTATACGCGCCAGGCGGACGTGGTCGTGGCCGCCGTCGGCCGCCGTAACACGCTGACGGCCGACATGGTCAAGCCGGGCGCCGTCGTCATCGACGTGGGCATGAACCGCGACGATGAAGGCAAACTGTGCGGTGACGTGGATTTTGCCGGCGTGAAAGAAGTCGCGTCGCACATTACCCCGGTGCCGGGTGGCGTGGGACCGATGACGATCACCATGTTGCTCATGAATACCGTCGAGGCCGCAGAGCGCATTTAAGAGGAGCACCTGAAAAACGTCCATGGCTGCGTTGCAGTGCCTGCCGTACTATTCGTACTGCCTTCGGCACCGCGCCTCGCCCTGAACGTTTTTCGGGCGCTCCATATATGAAGATAGAATGGACGAACTGACGATGACCACCAATCCCCTGCTTGATTTTTCCGGCCTGCCACGCTTCGACGCGATCACGCACGAGCATGTCACGCCTGCCATCGATACCTTGCTGGAACAGGCGCGCGCCACGGTGGCGCAGCTGGAAGCGCCCATGGAAGAAGTGAGCTGGGACAATTTCGTCACGCCGCAGGACCAGATCGCCGAAACCCTGGGCCGCGCCTGGAGCATCGTCAACCACCTGAACAGCGTGGTCGACACGCCCGAGCTGCGCGCCGCCTATAACGCCAACCAGCCGAAAGTGACGGAATTCTGGACCGAACTGGGCCAGAATGAAGTGCTGTTCGGCAAATACAAGCAGCTGCAGGCCAGCGCCGGCTTTGCCAGCCTGTCGCCCGCGCGCCGGCGCATCGTCGACAATGCCGTGCGCGACTTCCGCCTTGGCGGCGCAGAATTGCCAGAAGACAAGAAAGAGCGCTTTGGCGCCATCCAGGAAGAACACGCGGCCGTCTCGACGCGCTTTTCCGAAAACGTGCTCGACGCCACCAATGACTACAAGTTGCTGGTTGACAATGAAACGGAACTGGCCGGCCTGCCCGACGACGTCAAGGCCGCCGCGCGCGCCGCCGCCGAGAAGGCGGGCAAGCCAGGTTATGAATTCTCCCTGCACTTCCCTTCCTATTACCCGATCCTGCAATTTGCCGACAACCGCGCCCTGCGCGAAACCATCTACCGCGCCAACGCCACCAAGGCGTCGGACCAGGGCGAGGTCTTCAGCAAGAAAGCGGAGTGGGACAATACGCAGAACATCGTCACCCTGCTGAAACTGCGCGACGAAGAGGCAAAAATGCTGGGCTACGGCAATTTCGCCGAAGTCTCGCTGGTTTCCAAAATGGCCACCTCGCCCGCGCAAGTCATCGCCTTCCTGGAAGACCTGGCGCAACGCGCCCGTCCATACGCAGAGAAAGACCTGGCCGAGCTGAAACAGTTCGCCCGCGAAGAGCTGGGCATCGCCGAGCTGCAGGCGTGGGACGTGCCGTACGCATCCGAAAAGCTGCAGGAGCGCCGCTACGCCTTCTCGGCCCAGGAAGTGAAGCAATATTTCCCTGAACACAAGGTGATCGACGGCCTGTTCCGCCAGATCCAGAACCTGTTCAACGTCGAGATCCAGCCCGACGCGGCGCCCGTCTGGCACCCGGACGTGCGCTTTTACCGCATCGAGCGCGACGGCAAGCTGGTGGGACAGTTCTACCTGGACCTGTATGCGCGCGCCGGCAAGAGCGGCGGCGCCTGGATGGACGACGCGCGCGGCCGCCGCGCCGACGCGCAGCACGTGCAGACGCCGATCGCTTATCTGACCTGCAACTTCACGCAGCCGGCCGTCGTCGATGGCCAGGCCCAGCCGGCCCTGTTTACGCACGATGAAGTGATCACCCTGTTCCACGAATTCGGCCATGGCTTGCACCACATGCTGACGGTGGTCGACGAGCTGGGCGTGTCGGGCATTGCCGGCGTGGAGTGGGATGCCGTGGAACTGCCGTCGCAATTCATGGAAAATTTCTGTTGGGAATGGGAAGTGCTGGAGCACATGACGGCGCATGCCGTCACGGGCGCGCCGCTGCCGCGCGCGCTGTATGACAAGATGCTGGCGGCCAAGAACTTCCAGTCCGGCCTGCAAACCCTGCGCCAAGTGGAATTTTCCTTGCTCGACATGCATCTGCACTACGACTATGACGCGGCCACGGGCCAGAGCGTGCAGCAGCTGATCGACGGCGTGCGCGCCAGGTTCGCGCTGCTCATCCCGCCTGCCTTCAACCGCTTCCAGAATGCCTTCGGGCATATCTTTGCCGGCGGCTATGCTGCTGGCTACTACAGCTACAAATGGGCCGAGGTGCTGTCCGCCGACGCCTATGCGGCCTTCGAGGAAGCCAGGGCGCTGGGACCGGCCGCCACCACCGACACGGGCAAGCGCTACCTGCAAGAAATCCTCTCCGTCGGCGGCTCGCGCCCCGCGCTGGAATCGTTCACGGCCTTCCGCGGCCGCGAACCATCCATCGACGCCCTGCTGCGCCACAGCGGCATGGCGGCCTGAGGGTGGACATGGCAGACATGACGCGCGTCGACTTCCATACCAATGTGCCGGACAAGCTGGCCTACGCCTGCCGCCTGGCGCGCAAGGCCTATATGGCCGGCAACAAGGTGGTCGTGCTGGCGGGCAATAGCGCCCAGCTCGACGCCATGAACGCGGCCATGTGGACCCTCTCGCCGACCGACTTCGTGCCGCACGTGCTGGCCGGCGACCCGCTGGCCGCGCACACGCCGATCGTGCTGACCGACAGCGAGGATGTGGCGCTGCCGCACCACGATATCCTGGTCAATGTGTCGCAGCTGCCGCCCGCCCATTACGCGCAGTTCCAGCGCGTGTTCGAGATCGTCTCGACGGATGAGCAGGACGCCCAGGCCGGCCGCCAGCGCTTCTTGCACTACCGCAAGCTGAACCTCCAGCCGACGCACTTCGTGGCGGGCAACAAATCATGAGCGAGCAACCATTCGACCAGGGCATCCCGCTGCTGACGGAAGTGCTGCTGAGGCCGGACGTGCCGGCGCCGGCGCCGGCCGCCGCCGCCCCCATGCCTGCCGAGCCTGCCGCC
>CAUSDR010000508.1:0-3852 GCA_963530105.1 uncultured Janthinobacterium sp. | reverse complement strand
CGTGGGGCTTTCTCGCCGTCTTCTTTGCCGGCGTGGCCCTGCGCCAGACGGAACTGGTGCTGGCCGGCGCGCCGACAGACCGCCAGGGCTTGCTGCAGGCCGAAGACACGCATGCCGTCTCCGCCGCCAAGCCGCACGACAGCGCGGCGCCGCTTACCGTCAGCGGCGAAGCGCTGGTCTTCAAGGAACACCTGGAGCGCCTGTCCGAACTGACCCTGGTGCTGCTGCTGGGCGGCGCCGTGACGGCCGCCGCCTGGAGCTGGCAGGCGTGGAGCGTGGCCCTGTTCCTGCTGCTGGTGGCGCGGCCCGCCAGCGTGATGCTGGGTTTGCTGGCCTCGGGCACCAGCGTGCGCCTGCGCGGCCTGGCCGCCTGGTTCGGCGTGCGCGGCATCGGCTCCATGTACTACCTCTGCTATGCCGTCGCGCACGGCTTGCCGCACGGCCTGGCGCGCCAGCTGGCGAACATCACCATCGTCGTCATCATCCTCTCCATCGTCGCCCATGGCCTGACCGTCAAGCCCCTGCTGGCACGCTACTGGCGCAGATAGCGCCGCGATCGGCGCCAATGTCATTGCCGCATAGCAATGATTTGTCAATTAGCCGTAGCGCAGCGGGAAATATTGTTAAGATAATTAAAAATGCCAAAGAGAGAAGCAATGAAACGACGAAGTGTGCTGGGACTGGGCGTCTCGCTGGCCCTGCTGCAAACGGGATGCGCCACCGATCCGGCCAGGCTGGTATGGGAAAAGGAATTCGACGCCTTCATGCATGATGGCCTGGCCCGCACGGAAACGCCGGGCATGGGCGTGGCCGTGGTGCGCGGCGACAACACGCTGTTCGCGCGCGGCTATGGCTGGGCCGATATCGCGGCCGGCAAGAAGGCCGATGCCAACACCGTGTTTCACCTGGCGTCCGTCAGCACCCTGGTGACGGCCACGGCCGCGATGATGCTGCTGGAGCAAGGCGCCTTCCAGCTGGACGACAAGGTGGCCGCCTACCTGGACTTCCCCTTCATGCATCCGAAGTTTCCCGACGTGCCCATCACGTTTCGCCACCTGCTCAGCCACACCTCGGGCATTTCCGACGCCGTGTATGAAAAAACGGCCACGTTTGCCGTGCAGGGCGACCCGCGACTGCCGCTGCGCGACTTCGTCAAGGGCTATCTGTCGCGTGGCGGCGCCTGGTATGACGCGGACCTGTCGTTCGCCGCCAGGCCCGGCACGGAATGGCGCTACAGCAGGGTCGGCATCGCCCTGCTGGGTTTCGTGGTGGGCCGCCTGCATCCCGACGGCCTCGACGTCTTCACGCACGACCGCCTGTTCGAGCCGCTGGGCATGGATAGCACGGCCTGGAGCCTGGCGGCCTTGCCGCGCCGCGCCGTCGTCGCCACGCCGTATGCGCACAAGGAACCGGGCGTGCAGGCGCTGCCGCCCACCGGCTATCCGGACTGGCCGGCCGGCCTGCTGCGCAGCTCGGCCAACGACTTCGCCCGCTTCCTCGCCATCTTCAGCAATGGCGGGCGCGTCGATGGCCACCGCTATCTGCAGGAAGCCACCTTGCAACTGTTTTTCGCGCCGCAGGACGCCAGCTTGCCGCCCGGCGAACTGGCGGCGCGCCAGGCGCTGGGCTGGCTCTTGCGCGATGTCGACGGCACGCCGCTGGCGGCCATGAGCGGCAACGATCCGGGCGCCGCCGCCATCGTCGGCGTCGACCGCGCCAGCAGGACGGCCGTGCTGGCTTTCGCCAACGTCAGCGCCGACAAGGAATTTCGTACCTTCCAAAGGGAGGTCGTGCGGCGCCTGCTGGCGCACGGCGCCGGGCTGGCAAAAAGCTAGGCGCCGAACCAGCCGCGCAGCTTGTCGGCCGCGCGCGCCTTGACGTCGGCCGTGATGTAGGTGGCCACCGTGGCGACGGCGGCCGCCAGCACGGCCAGGTCGTCCGCATAACCGACGACGGGCGTGATGTCGGGAATGGCATCGATGGGCGAAATGAAATAGCCCAGCGCGCCGTAAATGGCCGTCTTGGCCCACAGCGGCGTGTTCGGCTGCTGCGCCGCGTAGTACAGCCACAGCGCCTTTTCGATGACTTCGCGCCCCGCCGTCTTGGCGAACTTGACGACCTTGTCCCAGAAACTGTCGTCCGTATATTTCTTTTCGTACTGCTGCTCGGCCCTGGGGGCGTGGTCTTCTTCAAGATTTTTTCTTCTGCCAAACATCTGCTGCTCCTGTCTGCCGCACGCGGCGCTACGAAAGCGCACCTTAGCATAACGGCGCGCCATGTGCGCGGCGTGCAAGGTAAGCTATCTGTATGGAAACCACCTCTTCTACCACCACGGCCCGCGCGGCGGGCCTGCGCTACACGGGCGACCACCAGCCCGGCATCGTCCGCCTCGGCAAACCGGGCAAGTTCCGCTACGCGGACGCGGATGGCCAGCCCGTGCGCGACGACGACATCCTGGCGCGCATCAAGGCGCTGGCCATTCCGCCCGCCTGGACGGATGTATGGATCTGCCCGCGCGCCAATGGCCACCTGCAGGCGACGGGACGCGATGCGCGCGGCCGCAAGCAATACCGCTACCATGCGCGCTGGCGCCAGGTGCGCGACGAAGTCAAGTATGAACGCATGCTGGGCTTTGGCAACGCCCTGCCCGCCATCCGCGCCGCCGTCGCGCGCAGCATGGCGCTGCCGGGCTTGCCGCGCGAAAAAGTGCTGGCCACCATCGTGCACTTGCTGGAATTGACGATGATGCGTATTGGCAATGAAGAGTATGCGCGCGCCAACAAATCGTTCGGCCTGACCACCCTGCGCACGCGCCACGTGCAAGTCAATGGCAGCGCCGTGGAATTCCACTTCAAGGGCAAGAGCGGCGTGCGCCACGATATCCGCCTCAGCGACCGCCGCCTGGCGAAGGTGCTGCAGCGCATGCGCGACTTGCCGGGCCAGGAACTGTTTCAATACGTGGATGAAGCGGGCGAGCGCCACGGCGTCGATTCGGGCGACGTCAACGATTACCTGCGCGACGTCGCGGGCGAGGACTACACGGCCAAGGATTTCCGCACCTGGTCGGGCACCCTGCTGGCCGCGCTGGCCCTGCAGGCGTTCGAGCAGGTCGATTCCGCGGCGCAAGCCAAGAAAAACATCGTGCAGGCGATCGAGTCGGTGGCAAAAAAGCTGGGCAACACGCCGACGATCTGCCGCAAATGCTATGTGCACCCGGCCGTGCTGGAATCGTACCTCGATGGCAGTTTGCTCGAAGGCATGCGCGCGCGGGCGCGGCAGCAGCTGCAGGAAGGATTACCGGCGCTGGCGCCGGAAGAAGCGGCCGTGCTGGCGTTGCTGCAGCAGCGCTTGCAAGCGGCTTGACACGCCCGGCGTGGCGCCCGGCATTACGTTTGGCATTACGCCTGGCGGCCAGGCTGGCAATGGGCGGACAACTTCAGCGCGTCGCTCGTGCACACTGGCAAGGTGACATGTCCGGCTTCGCGCGCCATGGGTGCCGGGCCGGTGGCCGCTTCGCCACCGTCAGCGGCTGGCATCAGGCTGGCGGCCAGGGTCGAGATGGTGAACAGGCAAATCAAGACAAAGGGCTTGTTCACATGAAAAGGCTGGCCTGGCTTGTGCATCGCATACTCCCGTCTGATTGGTTGGCTGTTGCAGCATAGACACGATCATCGTCTCTTTCCGTAAGGCATACAATCAGACGGTACCGATGAGATGGGTAGGACAGCGCTGACAGCGCACGCGCAAGCGGGCGGCCCGGCTAGCGCCGCGCGGCAACAGGCATGCCCGCGTGTCGGCACAATTGACACAGCCGGGCGCTGCACTGCGCCGCCATCCCTTAAGCTATTGTTT
>CAUSDR010000507.1:0-3857 GCA_963530105.1 uncultured Janthinobacterium sp. | reverse complement strand
CATCAGCACCTTCGCCTGCGCCACCTGCGCGGCGGGACCGGCGCCGGCCTGCGCCAGCGGCGACGCCAGGGGTGATGCCAAGGTTGACGCCAGCGGTGACGCCAGCGCGGCCGCCAGCAGCCAGGCCGCCGGCGTCATTTCGACAGGTCGAGCTGATACAGCGCAAAGCCCTTGCCCGCGCCATCGTCAGCCTTCAATTGCGTCACGTTGGCGATGCCGGCCGCCTTGGCCAGTTCGATCACGTTCGGCGCCGAGTGGAAGACCACGGGGCCTTGCGTGGCGGCCCTGGCGAAGGTCCAGCTGCGCGCCGAACCGTTTTTCGCGCGCGTCAGGTTTTTTTCCTGCGTCACGTAGGCGATCAGGAGTTCGCGGTTGTTGTCGGGCGAGGCCACCACCGTCTTGCTGCCGTCGAGGCCCGGGAAGTTGCCTCCGCCGCTGGCGCGGTAGTTATTCGTGGCGATGAGGAATTCCTGGCTGGCGTCCACCGGCTTGCCCTTGTAGCTGAGTCCCTTGATGCGCTGGCCCGGCGGCTGCGTGACGTCGATCTGGTAGCGCACGTCGGCGCTGGTGATGGCGTCGAAGTTGTAGCTCGGGTGCGCCGTGTTGACCAGTTCCTGCGGCTCGGTCTTCTTGACATCGATGGTATTGAAGCGCCGCGCCGACTGTTCCAGCCACGCCTTCAGTTCCGCGCCATTCATCTTCACGCCATACAGCGCGTTCGGATACAGATACAGGTCGGCCGCGTTGTTCAGCGCCACATTGCCCGCCTTGACGTCCGTGTAGTCGGACACGCCGGCCGAGCCGCTCTTGAACGGCGACGACATCGATAGCACGGGCAGGTGCGCGAACTGCGGCAGGTTCGCCTTGACGTAGGCGGCCAGGTAGCCCGATTGCGCCTGGTTCACCACCTCGATGGCGCTGACGTCGCCCACGTCGGCAAAATACGTCGACATGCGGAAGTCCGTGGCGCCCACGGGCGTCTGCACGTAGGCGATAGTGGCCGCGTGTTCCTCGGCCACCAGCCTGGCGATGGCCGCGTCGGGCGCCACATAGCTCTTGTCCGCGTTCTGGATGCCGCGCGCCTCCACCGTGGTGGCGCTCTTGTCGACCACCCACTGCTTGCCGTCGTGGCGCAGGTGCAGGCCGATCACGCCCAGGTGCTTGCCCCACAAATTGGCCATCACCGTCGGCACGCCGTTCACCAGCCCCTTGACCTTGTCGACGCCGGGCAGATTGAACTGCGGCACGGTGCTCGCGGCGTTCGGGAACAGCTGGTGCGAATGGCCGATCAGCATGGCATCCACGCCCGGCACTTGCGACAGGTAGTAATTGCCGTTTTCCATGGTCGGCGAATACGGGCTGTCATCGAGGCCGCCGTGCGAAATGGCCACCACCAGTTCGGCGCCCTTGGCGCGCATCTCGGGGATGAACTTTTCCGCCGTCTCGCGCACGCCCTGCGTGTAGACGCGCCCTTCCAGCCAGCGCTTGTCCCAGGCCATGATGGTGGGCGGCGCGAAGCTGATGATGCCGACCTTCACGCTGCTGGTCACGGGCTTGCCATCGGGGCCGGTGGCCGTGATCTGCTTGTCGATGATGTGATAGGGCGCAAACAGCGGCTTGCCGCTCTTGACGCTGTAGACGTTGGCCAGCACTTGCGGGAACGCGGGGCCGGCGCAGCGCGGTTTGCCGGCGTCGACGCTGTCGACGTCAAACCGGTTGCCCGTCACCTGGCTCAAAAACGCCAGGCCGTAGTTGAATTCATGGTTGCCGATGCCGCCGCCGTCCACTTTCAGCAAATTCATGGCCTTGTAGATGGCCAGGGTCTGGTCGCAGGCCAGCGGTTTCACCAATGCCTGGTAGTCGGCCAGCGCCGTGCCCTGGATGGTGTCGCCGTTGTCGAGCAGGAGCGTGTTCGGATACTGCGCGCGCGCCTGCGCGATCAGGGCCGCCGTGCGTTCCAGGCCGATCGACGGCTCCGCCTGCAGCTTGTAGTAGTCATAACTGAGCACATTGGCATGCAAGTCCGTCGTTTCCAGCAGGGCCAGGGTGGCGCTGCTGCCCGCCTGCGCCGCGGCCAGCGGATGGGCGGGTCCGGTGGCGGCGGACGGCACGGTGCCGCAGCCGGCCAGCAGCAGCGGTAACAGGGCGAGGCGGGGAAGTTGGCGCAGGGGGTGGCTCATGAGAATTCCTGTGGAAAGACAATATCGCCAGCATCATACGCAGCACGGCAGCCCCTATCAAGGCATAAAACCGGCGTGGCGGCCGGCAGAACATTGTCGTAAATGCAGCAAATTAGTGCATTTATTGCTGTGCAAGCCAGCGATTCGGCGCTGCCGGCATGGGAAACGGCGCGCGCTCGCGTATAATTCAGGGTTTGATTTCACCAATTTCACCATAGAAGACCAGAATATTATGGAAGCCGAACGCATCAACGCCATCTCCGCCCTGCTCAACGACCTGACCGTCCGCGAAGCCGAACTTCGGAGGTATCTTTGACTTCACTGTCAAGTCGGAGAAACTAGAGCAAGTCAACGAAGAACTGGAAGATCCCACCGTCTGGAACGATCCCAAGCGCGCCCAGGACCTCGGTAAGGAGAAGAAGGCGCTGGAAGCCATCGTCTTTACCCTGACCAAGGCCGATGCCGACCTGCGCGATACCCGCGACCTGTTCGACATGGCCCGCGAAGAAGGCGACGACGAGACGCTGGAAGCCATCGAGCAGGACGTGCAGGAAATCCGCAAGGTCATCGAGAGCATGGAATTCCGCCGGATGTTCAACAATCCGATGGACCCGAACAACTGCTTCATCGACATCCAGGCCGGCGCCGGCGGCACGGAAGCCCAGGACTGGGCCTCGATGCTGCTGCGCCAGTACCTGCGCTACTGCGAACGCAAGGGCTTCAAGGTTGAAATCCTCGAGCAGTCGGACGGCGAGGTTGCCGGCATCAAGACGGCCACCCTGAAGGTCGAGGGCGATCACGCCTACGGCTTCCTGCGCACGGAAACGGGCGTGCACCGCCTGGTGCGCAAGTCGCCATTCGACTCGGCCAACGGCCGCCACACCTCGTTTACGTCGCTGTTCGTGTATCCGGAAGTCGATGACTCGATCGAGATCGACGTCAACCCGGCCGATATCCGCGTCGACACCTACCGCGCGTCGGGCGCCGGTGGTCAGCACATCAACAAAACCGACTCCGCCGTCCGCATGACCCATGCGCCGACCGGCATCGTGGTGCAGTGCCAGAACGACCGTTCGCAGCACCGCAACCGCGCCGAAGCGATGGAAATGCTGAAAGCGAAGCTGTACGAGCATGAACTGCGCAAGCGCATGAGCGAACAGCAGAAGCTGGAAGACTCGAAGACGGACGTGGGCTGGGGCCACCAGATCCGCTCCTACGTGCTGGACCAGTCCCGCATCAAGGACTTGCGCACCGGCTTCGAGACGGGCAACACCAAGGGCGTGCTCGATGGCGACATCGACGACTTCATCTCCGCCTCGCTGAAACAGGGCGTGTAAGGATGAGCGCACCGGTTCCAGCGCAGCGTGCCTTCCTGTTCGACATGGATGGCACGATCGTCGACAACATGGCCTACCACACGCAGTCGTGGCTGGCGTTCTTTGAACGCCAGGGCCATGCGCTGGACGCGGACGCCTTTTTCCGCGACACGGCGGGACGGCAAGGCCGCGAAATCATCGCCGAGTACCTGGGCGAGGAAGCCGACCATGCCACCCTGCTGGCGGAAAAGGAAGTCGTCTACCGCGAACTGTATGGCCCGCACCTGGCCACGGTGGCCGGTTTCGACGCCTTGATCGCCAGCGCGCGCCAGCACGGCGTGGGCCTGGTGGTGGGCACGGC
>CAUSDR010000506.1:0-3874 GCA_963530105.1 uncultured Janthinobacterium sp. | reverse complement strand
GCCTTGGCGGCGGCACGGGCGCGCGGCGGACGCGGCGCCGGGGCGGCGACCGCCTCGGCAGCCGCTTCCGCGGCTTCGGCCACGGCCTTCAGGGCCGGCTTGGCGCGGGTTTTCTTGACGGCTGGAGCAGCTTCGGCAGCGACAGCATCGGCGACGGGCGCTTCGGCGGCCACATCGGCCTTCGTGCGGCGCTTCGGCTTGGCGGCGACAGCGTCGCCAGCAGGAGCGGCAGCGGCGGCAGCAGCGTCCGCTTCGATCTGGGCCTTGGTGCGGCGCTTGGGCTTGGCAACGATGACTTCGTCGCTGGCGGTAACTGTCTCGGGAGTATTCGGATTATTCATTATTCGTTTCTTGGCTGTGCTGACCTGGCGCAGCGTCAACCGTTAGTTCTGGCGCAGGGTCGTGAGTGTAGGCTTCGTCCGTGGGCGAAGCATCGGGGCCGGCATCAAGGCTTGCTGTCACATCTGTCACAGCCGTATTGCTACCTGCACCAAGCTGGGGGGCAAGCTCATTGCTTGCCTTGTCAAAATTTTCCTGCAGGGCCGCTTCCAGGGCTTCCAGCCCATTGCCCTGCATTTCGCTGATTTGCTGCAACGGCGGCAGCTGGGACAGCGAATGCAAACCCAGGTCATCCAAAAACTGCTTGGTGGTGGCCAGCAGGGCCGGCCGTCCCACCACGTCGCGGTAGCCGATGGCATCGACCCAGCCGCGGTCTTCCAGCATCTTGATCGTCTGCGAATTGACGGCAACACCGCGAATCTCCTCGATATCACCCCGCGTCACCGGCTGGCGGTAGGCGATGATGGCCAGGGTTTCCAGGGTCGCCCGCGAATACTTGGGCGGCCGCTCGGGCGTCAGGCGGTCAAGATACATCTTCATTTCCGGGCGGCTTTGAAAGCGCCAGCCTGAAGCCAGACTGACGATCTCGATGCCGCGCCCTTCCCACTCATCGCGCAACTCTTCCAGCAACTGCTTGATCGTGTCGGCGCCAACGCCGACGCCGCGCACGCGTCCATTCTCGTCCGCATCGACGAACAGCTTTTTCAGGCTGTGGATCGTCAGCGATTCACGAGCGCACAGCAACGCGGTTTCGAGGACTTTTTTAGCCTCAATTGTATTCATAGCAATTCTGTGCGGATGTGTGTTGCAATTCGTATGCAGAGAAAGAAATCAAAACGTTCATTTCAACGTAACGGATGGCAGACATCGATGACGACGCCATGCTGGGGTTACAAGTTGAGGCTGTTTTTCCGACGCCTTGGCCGATGCGCGCAAAGCGGGACTTGCGGATGCAGTGAAAGTCCTGCGATCCATGGTGCTGGCCTTAAATAACCAGCAATGAAACGATATCCGGAGCAGCTGCTTCTCTTGTGGCGGCGAACCAGCCAGGCAAGTGAGCGACAGTCGTCGTTTCATCCAACGATGCCAATTGTACCTGATAAAAAGCGGAAAAGCGCAAAACCGGGCAAAACACGCGTTTTACCCGATCGTGGCGTTACAAATCGACAATGCCCAGTGGCGCGGCATGCTCCCTCACAGGGAGGAAAGCTTCTCCGACAGAATCGCCGATGCGCCCAGGAAGGCGGGATATTGCGCCGTGATCACGAAGGTCGGCACTTGCGAGACATAATTGGCGAAACGCCCCTTGCGCTCGAAGCGGGCGCGAAAACCGGAGCGGTCGAAACGCTGGCCCAGGCGTGGCACGATGCCGCCGCCTATATAGATACCGCCCAGTGCGCCCAGGGTGACGGCGACATTGCCCGCCACCGTGCCCAGCATGCAGCAGAACGCTTCGATGACATCGTCGCACAGCTGCGATTCACCGGCCAGGGCGCGGCGCGTGATTTCCGCCGCCGGCAAGTCTTCCGCCGGCACGCCCGCACGGTCGGCCAGGGCGCGGTAGATCAGTTCCAGGCCATCGCCGGAAATCAGGCGTTCGGCCGAGACATGTTCGAATTCGCGCCAGGCAAACTGCAGGATGCTCACTTCCGTTTCATTGAACGGCGCAAAGCTGACATGGCCGCCTTCGCTTTGCAGCGCGATCCAGCCGCCATGCGAGGGAATCAGGCCCGACACGCCCAGGCCCGTGCCGGCGCCGATCAGGCCGATGGCCGTGCCGGGACGGGCCGTGCCCGCGCCGATCTGGTGCTTCTGCTCGCTCGACAGCAGAGGCAAGGCGCGCGCCAGGGCCGTGAAATCGTTGACCACGTCGAGGGTCGTGAAACCGCACTCTTCGCGCATGGCGCGGATCGAGAACGACCAGTGGTGGTTCGTCATGCTGAGGAAATCGCCGTCAACGGGATTGGCGATGGCGATCATGGCATGGCGCACGGCTTGCCCGCCCGCGGCAGCCACGTGCGGCAATGCCAGGTAGGCTTGCAGTGCGGCAGACAGGCTGGGGTAATCGGCACAGGGCAGCACTTCCACCAGGATGATGTGGCCAGCAGCCACTTCCAGGGCGAAACGGGCATTGGTGCCGCCCACGTCGGCCAGCAGGCGCGGCCCATCGGCGAAGGCGGAAGTCGGCAGTACGGGAGAAGACGAAGCGCTCATGATTTTAAGTATGAAGTGGGACGCATGGGACGCCAAGCTTAAAGGATGTATGCGCCCCGGGCAAGCAAAGTTTGTAGTTTAAGTACATCAAAATACGCCTTTATTGGTAGTTCCACTCCAAATGCAACAGGCAGCGACAAAGTTACCTGAAAACAATGAATTAAAGTAAGTACACACACCCGCCAGCAACGAGCAAATCATGTTGCACAGCAGCAGAAACAGCCATTGGAAGGTAGTATGCCGAAGTTTGCGCAACGCTGCATTTATGGCAGCGGGCGTAGCGAACGGGCACGGCGCGCGCGGCCGATTATTCAGGTTTTCGTATTATTACTACCAACTTCCAGTCAGCGCTGGCCACCGACAGGCGGGCAGCGATGCAGTCTGTCAGGAGGGCAAGCCTTCGCCCAGCATGCCGGCCGGCGCCGGCTGGTCAGAGCGGTAGGCGGCGTTCCACGCATCGAGGCCGCCATGCAGGGGCTTGGCGCGGTGAAAGCCGTGCTGGTGCAGCAGCTTGGCCACTTGCGCGGCCGTCACGTCGTTGGGACAGCTGCAGTACACGATGATGTGGCGGTCCTTGTCCATGGCGATCAGGGCCGGCACGGGTTCCTTGCCGTTGAAGAACAAAGCGCCGGGCACGGCCGGCTCCAGCGCCTGCGCCGTGGCGCTGCGGGCGTCGACCATCAGCGGTTCCTCGCCCTGCTCGATGAGTGCCAGCAATTCATCGATGCCGATGCGCTCGATTTGCAAGGCCTGGCGGAAACGCCGGCGTTCGAGGAATTTGTACAGCAGGAACAAGCCCAGCAAGGTGGCCAGCATCAGCAAGGCCGTGCTGCCCATGGTGCTGAGCAAATCGAGCACCTGCTGCACGCTGGCATGGAAGATCACGCCCACGAGGATGCCCGTGCCGCTCCACAGCAGCGCGCCCAGGCCCGCGTACAGGAAGAATTGCCCCGGCGGCGTGCCCAGGGCACCGGACATGGGTGCGGCCACCGTATTGAACCCCGGCACGAATTTGGGGACGATCAGGGCCTTCGGGCCCCAGCGCTTGAATTTATCTTCCGTCTGGCTGACGCAGTAGTCGGGCGACAGCGAGATGCGGCACAGCAGGCGCAAGATGCGCTTGCCGAAATAGCGGCCTGCGCGGAACCAGGTGAAATCGCTGATCAGGCACGCGCCCAGGGCGGCGGCCAGCACCAGCGCCCCATTCATGTCGCCATCGACGGCCAGCGCGCCCGCCACCACGAGGATGGGGAAAGCGGGAATCGGCAAGCCGAGCTGCTCCACCAGCACGATGCCAAAGACAATCAGGACACCATAATGT
>CAUSDR010000505.1:0-3876 GCA_963530105.1 uncultured Janthinobacterium sp. | reverse complement strand
GCGCAGCGCTTGCGGGTCGATGGCGGCGTCGGCCGCCTTGCGCAGGGCGCCGCCGCGCACGGAGACGAAGCTGGGGCAAAAGCCGTTGGCGCAGGAATAATCCTTGTTGCAGGACGACTGGTCGATGGCGCGCTTGCGGCCGTAGCTGGTCTCCAGCGGCACGATGGACAGGCAGTTCGACTGGACGCCGCAATCGCCGCAGCCTTCGCACACGGCGCTGTTGATCACCATGCGGCGCGGCGGATCGGGCAATTCCTTTTTCTTGCGGCGCCGGCGCAGCTCGGCCGCGCAAGTCTGGTCGTAAATCAGCACGGTGACGCCCTTGACCTCGCGCAGGCGGCGCTGCACCAGGTCGAGTTCATCGCGGCCGTGGAAGGTGGCGGGCGGCGGGAAGCGGCCATGCAGGCCCGCGTATTTCTCCGGCGCGTCGCTGACCACGGCGATGGCCCTGGCGCCTTCGGCATGCACTTGCCAGGCGATGGCGTCGACGCTCAAGCTGCCGTCGACGGGCTGGCCGCCCGTCATGGCCACCGCGTCGTTGTATAAAATCTTGTAGGTGATGTTGGCGCGCCCGGCGATGGCCTGGCGGATGGCCAGGAAGCCCGAATGGAAATACGTGCCGTCGCCCAGGTTCTGGAACACGTGCGGGGTGGCGCTGAACATGGAGTGGGCCACCCAGTCGACGCCTTCGCCGCCCATCTGTATCAATCCCGTGGTGTCGCGCTCCATCCACGAGGCCATGAAGTGGCAGCCGATGCCGGCCTGCGCGCGCGACCCCTGCGGCACCTTGGTCGAGCTGTTGTGCGGGCAGCCGGAGCAGAAATACGGCTGGCGCCGCACGCCGTCGGCCGCATTCGCCAGCAGAACGGGGGGCGCGAAGCCGGGCAGCAGGCTGCGGCGGTCGAGCGCGGGCTTGTGCCGCGCCAGCCAGTCCGCCAGCACGCCGGCGATGCGCGACGGGCGCAGCTCGCCCAGCGCCGGCAGCAGCGGCGCGCCGGCGGCATCGAGCTTGCCCAGCACCAGCGGGCGGGCGCTGTCCGGCAGGTTGTAGAACAGGGTGCGGATCTGCTGCTCCACCACCGGCCCCTTTTCCTCGATGACGAGGATTTCCCGCAAGCCCGCCTTGAACTGCGCCAGGCGCTGCGCTTCCAGCGGATAGCTCAGGCCCACCTTGTACAGGCGCACGCCGGCGCGCTCCAGCACGTCGAGGCTGAGGCCCAGGCGCCGCAGCACTTCGAGCACGTCCAGGTGCGCCTTGCCGCAGGTGACGATGCCGATATCGGCTTGCGGGCTGGGGCACAGGAGGCGGTCGATGCTGTTGGCGCGCGCGAACGCGTGCACGGCGGCCAGCTTGTGCGCGTGGCGCGTCTCGATGGGCAGGCCGGGCAGGTCGGGCCAGCGGTAATGCAGGCCGCTGGCTGGCGCGCTGTAGTCGGCCGGCCGGTCGAAGCGCGTGCGCAGGCCGTCCAGGTCGACCGTGGCGCCGCTTTCCACCGTTTCGGAAATGGCCTTGAAGCCCACCCACATGCCGGAAAAGCGCGACAGCGCCCAGCCGTACAGGCCAAATTCCAGGTATTCGGCGATGCCGGCCGGATTCACGATGGGCATGCTCCACGCCTGCATGGCGAAATCGCTCTGGTGCGGCATCGAGGATGAAACGCAGCCGTGGTCGTCGCCGGCCACCACCAGCACGCCGCCGTGCGGCGAGGAACCGTACACATTGCCATGCTTGAGGGCGTCGCCGGCCCGGTCCACGCCCGGCCCCTTGCCATACCACAGCGCGAACACGCCGTCGGCCGTGCGCCGGGGATCGGTTTCCACCTGCTGGCTGCCCAGCACGGCGGTGGCGGCCAGTTCTTCGTTGATGGCGGGCAGGAAGCGGATCTGCTGCGCTTCCAGCGTGGCGCGCGCGCGCCACAGGGCCTGGTCATAGCCGCCCAGCGGTGAACCCCGGTAGCCGCTGATGAAGCCCGCCGTGTTCAAGCCCCGCTCGCGGTCCAGCCAGCGCTGCATCAGCGGCAGGCGCACGAGGGCCTGGGTGCCGGTGAGAAAAACGCTGCCTTCGCGTGCCAGCAGGTTGTCTTCCAGCGCATAAGTCCTCAGGCGTACGACGCCCGGGTCGGCCGCGACCATCTTGTCCATCACTTTCACCTGTGTTCTCCCATCGCCTTGTCGGCTACCTTGTTGGCGTGCATGCCGCACGCATGCATGCGTCTAGAGCACGCGGCCGTGTCGGCGCGCCGGATACGGAGGAGAGGGCGCCGGCGCCGAGGCAGCGGCACGACCAAACTTTTCCGTCTATTGATATTCGTTTATCAAGATAAGGGCCAGCGCGGGACGGCGCAATTCGCAAATCCTGAGTGCAGCACTCACCAACGCTGATGCGAACGCCGGCGCCGGGCGCAGGCCCCGGAAATACGCGCGCCGCGCCCCTGGCATCAGTCTTTCTGAACCCGGCACTCAGGATTTGCGAGTTGTGTGGCGCGGGGCTTGGGGCTTATCGTCGGCGTCGAGATGGAAAGCCGAACGATTATTTTTTGTAAAGGCAGCACAGCTATGAGTTCATTATTGACGCGCCGCATGGCGCTGCTGGCAGGCGAAGACGGACTTGCGCTGCTGGCCCGGGGGCTGCGCGGCATCGAACGCGAAGCGCTGCGCGTGGACGGCCGCGGCCACCTGGCGCCCACGGCGCATCCGCTGGCGCTGGGCGCGGCCCTGACCCACCCCACCATCACCACCGATTACGCCGAGGCGCTGATCGAGCTGATCACGCCGCCCGAACAGGATACGGCCGCCATGCTCGACGGCTACGACGCCTTGCACCGTTTCGTCATCAGCGGACTGGGCGAGGAAATGCTGTGGAGCCATTCGATGCCGTGCCGGCTGCCGCCCGACGCCGAGATCCCGATCGCCTGGTATGGCGGCTCGCACATCGGCATGCTCAAGCATGTGTACCGGCGCGGCCTGGCGCTGCGCTACGGCAAGAGCATGCAGTGCATTGCCGGCATCCACTACAATTATTCGCTGCCGCCCGAACTGTGGGACCGCCTGCGCGCGGCCGAGGGCGACGGCGGCACGGCGATGCAGTTTCAGTCGGAAAGCTATGTGGGCCTGATCCGCAACTTCCGCCGCTATGGCTGGCTGCTGATGTACCTGTTCGGCGCCGCGCCGGCCCTGGCGGCCCACTTTCCGGGGCGCGGCGACTTCCCGCTGCAGCAGCTGTCGGCCGATACCCTGTACCTGCCGTACGCCACCAGCCTGCGCATGAGCGACATGGGCTACCAGAACGATGCCCAGGCCGGCCTGACTCCCGACTACAACACGCTCGACAGCTATATCACCAGCCTAGCGGCGGCAATGAACCATCCCTACCTGCCGTATGTCGAGCTGGGCACCCGGCGCGAGGGGCAATGGGTGCAGATCAATACCAACCGCCTGCAGATCGAGAACGAGTATTACTCGGCGATCCGTCCCAAGCGCGTGGCGCACAGCGGCGAACGCCCCCTGCATGCGCTGGCCCAGCGCGGCGTGCAGTACGTGGAGGTGCGCTGCCTCGACGTCGACCCCTTCGAACCGCTGGGGATCGGCGCGCCGACATGCCATTTCCTCGATGCCTTTCTGCTGTTTTGCGCGCTGCAGGACAGCCCGCTCACCGGCAATGCCGAAAGCCGCGAGAACACCGAGAATTTCGCCCGCACCGTCAAG
Organism: uncultured Janthinobacterium sp.; assembly: GCA_963530105.1. Taxonomy (GTDB): domain Bacteria; phylum Pseudomonadota; class Gammaproteobacteria; order Burkholderiales; family Burkholderiaceae_D; genus Janthinobacterium. The sequence goes on along the minus strand of CAUSDR010000505.1, from coordinate 171 downwards.
GAGGGGCGCCGTCCCGGCCTGCTGCTGGAACGCCACGGCGAGCAGGTCAGCCTGCTGGCCTGGGCCGGCGAGCTGCTCGACCGCATCGCCCCCATGGCCGCGCTGCTGGACCGGGCGCGCGGCGGCGGCGATTGCGCCACGGCGCTGGCGGCGCAGCGCGCCAAGCTGGCG
>CAUSDR010000504.1:0-3878 GCA_963530105.1 uncultured Janthinobacterium sp. | reverse complement strand
AATCTGCTGGTGTACCTGGGCTGGCTGATCTGGCTGTGCATCCCCTCGCGCTCCCTTGGCTGGCCGAAAGCGGGACTGGTGCGCCACTTGAGCATCGGCCGCCTGGCTCTGCCGCGCAAATTGCCGCACGCCTTGTCCGCGGGTTTACTCAGTTTCATGGGCGAATGGGCGCACCTGAGCGCCAAGTTGACGGCCGCGCGCCTGAGCCGCACGATACACCTGAGCGCCGCCATGTTTGCCATCGGCGCCGTTGCCTCGCTGTATGCGCGCGGTTTCCTGTCGCAATACGCGGCCGGCTGGGAAAGCACGTTTTTGAGTGCCAGCCAGGTGCACAGCTTGCTCTCGACCTTGTTTTCGCCCGCCATCGCCCTGTTCCATCTGCAAGGTTTTTCCTTGGCTGAAATCGAGGCGTTGCGCTTTCCGCAAACCACGAGCGTCGAGGGTGGCGCGCGCTGGGTGCATTTATATGCCGCAACGATTTTCCTGCTGGTGGTCGTGCCGCGCTTGATCCTCGCCCTGGTCAATCACTGGCGCGGCGCCCGCCTGGCACGCCACTTCCCGCTGGATCTGGATCAGCCGTATTTCCGCAAACTCAATGAAAGCATCGGCGTGGCCACGGGCGGCATGCTGCGTGTCTTGCCGTACAGCTTTACGGTCGACGAGGCGCGCCACAAGGGCTTGGGCCAGCTGTCCATCATGCTGTTCGGCGAGCAGGGCCGCGTGATGCTGCGCCCGTCGACGTCGTATGGCGAAGAGCCGCAGGATGTCTTGCGGGGCACGGACTTGAATGATCCGCAAGTCAATATCACGGCGGTGCTGTTCAATCTGACGGCGACGCCGGAAAAGGAAAATCACGGCGCCTTCCTCGATTACCTGGTGCAATCATCGGCGCGCGGCATTGCCGTGCTGATCGACGAGTCCAGCTACCTGGAGCATGCGGGTGAGCAGGCGGACAATACTGCCCGCCTGGCGGAAAGAGTCGCCTTGTGGCAACAGTTCTGCCAGTTCCATCAAACCACGGCCACCGTGGTCAATTTGCTCAATCCCGCCCTGCACCCGCTCGACGCGGGTGTCGGGCTGAAAGTATCGGCAGCAGCATGAGTGTGAATGTGAATAAAGATGGGCAGGATGGTGCGGTGCAAATACAGTTTGCGCTGATCTCACATACGAATAATGGCAAGACGACGCTGGCGCGCACCTTGGTGGGCGTGGATATCGGCGAAGTGCGCGATGCCGCCCACGTGACCGTGTTTGCGGAATCGCATACCTTGCTGGCCACGCCACAGGGCGATACCTTGCAATTGTGGGATACGCCCGGCTTTGGCGACTCCGTGCGCCTGCTCAAGCGCCTGGGCCAGTCGGGCAATCCCATCGGCTGGTTCCTGCGCGAAGTGCTGGACCGTTATCGTGATCGCCCGTTCTGGCTCAGCCAGCAAGCCTTGCGCACGGCCAAGGATGCCGCAGACGTCGTGTTGTACCTGGTCAATTCCTCGGAAAACCCCAAGGATGCGGGCTACCTGCCGGCGGAAATGAAGATCCTCGAGTGGCTAGATAAACCCGTCGTGGTCTTGCTCAATCAGATGGGGCCGCCACGTGCCGGCAATGAGGAGCATGGCGAACAGGCCCGCTGGCGCGCGCATTTGCAGCAATATCCCATCGTGCGCGACGTCCTGGCGCTCGATGCCTTTGCCCGCTGCTGGGTGCATGAACGCGTGTTTTATGAAGCCGTGGGTAAATTGCTGCCGCAGTCGCAGCAAGCCGGTTATGCGCGCTTGTTTGCTACTTGGCAAGCACAGAACGCGGCGCGTTTCCAGCAGGCCATGCAGTTATTGGCCACGCAGCTGGCCGTGGCTGCGCAGGACAGCGAAGCGATTGCTCCGGTGTCCAAGGGCCTGTTGAAATCCGCCTTGCAAGTAGTGGGGATCGGCAAGAATGAGGAGCAGCAGCGCCAGGAAAAGGCCATGGCCAACCTGGTGGCGCGCCTGAATACGCGCAGCGGCGAGACCACGCGCGAACTATTGATCTTGCACAAGCTCGATCCCACCGATGCGCACAAAATCAATACCCGCGTGCGCGAAAACTTCGCCGTGCGCGCGCCGATCGACAAGGCGCAGGCAGGGTTGCTGGGCGCCATGATTTCCGGTGCGGCCACGGGCTTGTCTGCCGACCTGATCTCCGGTGGCCTGACCCTGGGCACGGGCGCACTGCTTGGCGGTGTCGTCGGCGCCCTCACATTTGCGGGCGCCGCCTGGGGGTTTAATTCCGGTACGGACCGCAATGAGCCGACCATGCAATTCACCGATGCCTTCTTGCGCACCCGGGTGGTGGCGGGCGTGCTGCGTTATCTGGCGGTGGCGCATTTTGGCCGTGGCCGCGGCAATTTCGTCGAAAGCGAAGCGCCGGCCTTCTGGCAAGATGAAGTGGAGCAAGCGGTGGCGCGTCATGATGGCGCCTTGGCCGAACTGTGGAAAGACGTGCGCCGCGAGAAATCAACGGAACTGGCGGCCGGCCACGCGCAGCCCGTGATTGCGGCGATTACCTCCGATGTGCTGGCCCGCTTGTATCCGGACGTGGCGCAACAGCTGTAAATGCGGGCCGTCTGCGCCCATCTTCAGCGTCTATTTTCCAGCTTTGATTTCAGCTTCTCTTATCAACAGGATGCTCCATGCGCACACACAGAATAGCGGTCATCGCCGGTGACGGTATCGGCAATGAAGTCATGCCCGAGGGCTTGCGGGTGCTCGAGGCCGCCGCACGCCGTTTCAATATCGATCTGCAGTTCACGACCATGGCCTGGGCCAATTGCGACTATTACCTGCAGCACGGGCAAATGATGCCGTCGGACTGGTTTGCGCAGCTCAAGGATTTTGACGCCATCTATTTTGGCGCCGTGGGCTGGCCGGACAAAGTGCCTGACCATATCTCGCTATGGGGTTCCTTGTTAAAATTCCGGCGCGAATTCGATGAATACGTCAACTTGCGGCCCGTGCGCCTGATGCCAGGCGTGCCTTGCCCATTGGCGAACAAGAAGCCGGGCGATATCGATTTCTACGTGGTGCGTGAAAATACGGAAGGCGAGTATTCCGCCGTGGGTGGGCGCATGTTCGAAGGGACCGAGCGTGAAACGGTGCTGCAGGAATCCGTATTTACCCGCAAGGGCGTGGACCGCATCTTGCAATATGCATTTGAGCTGGCGCAAAGCCGTCCCAAGAAGCACCTCACATCGGCGACCAAGTCGAATGGCATCGCCATCAGCATGCCGTACTGGGATGAGCGGGTCGAAGCGATGGCGCCAGCGTATCCTGAAGTGCGCTGGGACAAATACCATATCGACATACTGGCGGCGCGCTTTGTATTGAGCCCGGAACGCTTTGACGTGGTGGTAGCGTCGAATCTGTTTGGCGACATTCTTTCCGACCTGGGTCCTGCCTGCACGGGTACGATCGCCATTGCGCCGTCGGCCAATATCAATCCGGAACGCACGTTCCCATCCGTGTTTGAACCGGTACACGGCTCCGCTCCTGATATCTATGGCCAGAATATCGCCAACCCGATCGGCATGATCTGGTCGGGCGCCATGATGCTGGATTTTCTCGGCAACGGCGACGCCCATTACCGCGCCGCGCATGATGCGATTGTGCGTGCCATCGAGCAGGTGCTGGAGCACGGCCCGCGTACGCCGGATATGGGCGGCAGTGCCAGTACGACCGATGTCGGCATGGCCGTTGCGGCATTGCTGAAATAAAGCTTGCCGCCCTCGGGCGGCTTGGCTATAATTCGCCCCCTCGCTGAACGACGCATGCAAATGCCGAGTGAAGCAGAGAAAAAGAAGATGTTGACGGATGTAGCGAAATGCCTCATACTCTTTCTTCTTCGCA
>CAUSDR010000503.1:0-3886 GCA_963530105.1 uncultured Janthinobacterium sp. | reverse complement strand
GCACGGCAGTGGCCGGCGGCACGGCTGGCGGCACGGCTGGCGGCACGGGCGGCTGCGCACCGGCCGCCTGCGCCTGCCCGCAATACGGGCAATGGCGCACGGCAGTGAGCAGGACAGACTTACATGTGGTGCAATTTTCCAAAACTAATCTTTCCTAATTTCAACCCAGCGGCGGCGGCATCAGCGGTGGCGGCGCACTGTGGAACAGCGGCGCCAGTTCGGCGAACTGGGCCAGGTCGACCCAGGCCGGCAAGCCGGCGCGCCAGACCTTGGCGGTGGCCGGCACGACTTGCCCCGCCTGCACGTATTGCACGATCTGCTGTGCCGTGAAGGGCCCCTGCTGCTGGCCGTTAATGCCCAGGAAATACTGGTGCTCCACCAGGGGCGGCGGCATGCCGCCCAGCGGAGGCGGCGCCATGCCGAAGGCCGGTGCCGCCGCGCCAAACGGCGCCGCCGGGGCTGCGGCCGGGCGCAGCAATTGCTCCAGGCGCCCCGCTTCCAGCATTTCCGGCTTGATCGCATACTTTAACCGCGGCTGCCCATCCGCTTCCGGCTCGCGCACTTCCCAGTCGTAGGCGTCGCTGTCGGAATCGCCGATCACGTTCGCCCACTCCTTCAAGCGGCCCAGCAAGGCTTGCACCGTGCGGTCGAGCTCGTCGCTGGCCATGCCCTTGCGGCGCGCCGACTCGCGCAGGCGCGCGCCCACCTCGGCGGAAATGGCGCTGCCAAAGCCGATGTAGGGCAGCTGCGAGCCATCGGCTTGCGCCACCAGCTTGGGCGCATACACGCCCCGCTCGTAGTATTTTGCCAGCGCCGCCATGGCTGCCGTCTGCACGGCATCAAGCGCAGCCAATTTTTCCTCGATGCGCAGGGCGATATTTTTCTCGTACGAGGCGGGCATGCCGTTCTGGCGGATGGCCCGTTCGTTGCCGATGCGGCGCAAGTCGCCCGGTTCGACGGCAAACTGGTACTGCCCTGGCGGTACGACGCGGCCCGTGTGGCGCGTCAGCACGCCCAGCATGATGGCTTGCAGGAATTCGCCGAAGTCTTCCGCCAGACGCTTCATCTCGTCCGTATTCGGCGCGATCGGGTGCGTGAACTGGGTCGGATCGATATGCGTGTGGGTGGGCGCCTTGTCGTTGTCGCCTTCCTTGCGGTAGCTGGTGCGCCAGCCTTCCAGGCCCCGCAGCACCGTCATCGGCACGCCCGCCAGTTCGCAATAGCAGACGGCGCGGCCACGCGTGCCCGTCTCGACGATTTCCAGCTGGCTCACCGTGATGCCCACCTGGGTTGGCACGCACGATTCCAGTTCGGCGCCGAACTTCGCCTTGAAGCCGGCCGCGTTGGCCACGCCGATCACGCACTTGAACTGGTCCGACACGACCGTGAAATCGCCCGCCATGTTGGCGTCGATCCACGGCATGGAACACGCCAGCAGCTTGCGGAAGCGGTCCAGGCGTTCCGACACGTCCATCTGCTCGAGCGCCTCGAACAGCGGGTCGGGCGCGCTGGTGGCGCCTTCGCTCAAGCCCGTCGTGGCGATCATGTTTTCCGCCATGCGCGTGACTTTGGCCAGGATCAAGCCGCGCTGCGCCGGTTCGCCCAACATGGGGAACAGGGCTTTCGAGCCGCCCATGTCCTTGAACGCTTCATCGGCCCACTGGCGCAAGGTGGCCGCCGACGGCAGGGCGATGTCTTTTTCCGTGACGGGGATGACGATCAGGGTGGCGTGTTCCTTGTCCAGGTCCTTTTGCAGGATGGTATTGGCCGTTTTCAGTTCCGCCAGCATGGCCAGCACGCCTTCGCGGCCCGCCTGCAGTTCGCCCACCAGGCCATTCCACTGGGCGCGGCCCTGCGCATCGACGCCGACCCGGTTGCCCAGCCAGCGCGACAGCTCGCCCAGCAGGATGACCGACTCGTCCGCCGCCTTGGCGCGCAGGTGGAATTTCAGCGCATTCGCCATTTCCGTGCGCAGATGGTCCATCACCACGCCCGCCTGCTTTTCGCCATTGCTGAGGAAACCGAAAGTGCCGCGCGTCTGCTCCAGGTTGTTCAGCAGGCGCTCGTATTCGCGCGAACGCACGGCTTCCTTGATTTCGCGGTAACGCTCGGCATTGTTGCCGATCTGCGCCGTCAAGCCGCTGCCTGGCGCCTCGATGCGGTCCTTGATCTGTTCCACCAGCGACAGCACATATTCCAGGCCGCCGAATTCCTTGTTGTCCAGGTAGCCATACAGCTGGTCGCGCACCACTTTTTTGATGCTGTCGAGCACTTCGCGGCGGCGCTTGCTGATGCGGTCTTCCGTCGTGTCGGCCGTGGAATCCTGGTCGCGCACGGCATCGCGTTCCAGGTGTTTCATGGCGTCGCGCACCTGCGCCGGCCATTCGCTGCGGTCAAAGCCCGTGCGGATGTCGTTGATGCGCGTATTGACCCGGTTTTCCACGCCGGCCAGCAAATGGCCGTGGCGGTCTTCCAGCAACTCCTCGACCACGCGGAAATCGATGAAGTCGCCGCTGGAGCGCTTCAGTTCGATGCTCTTGTCGGAAAATTCGGGGAAGTCGCTGAAGGGCGTGCCGTTCAGGAACATATTGGCGCCCAGGAAATTATCGCGCTGCGCATCCGTGGCGCGGTTGGCGCCCGCGTCCGTGCCGCCCACGCCAAAGAACGCTTGCAGCATGGCGCCGGCCCAGCGGTGTGCCCGCTCGTCGCGCGACGCTTCCTGGCGCGTATCGAGCACGGCCATGCCGAACGAGGAAAAGCGCTTCGAGAAATACAGGCGCATGTCGCCGAAGCGGTCTTGCGGCACGGGCGCGTTGTACAGCGAATTCTTGTGCTGCGCCTGGTTGACGGCGATCGAACGCTTGGCGCGGGCGAAATCGGCCGAAGCGAAATCCTCGAACAGCGAGTCGGCCACCATGTGGTAGACGTCGCTGACATCCTTGGTGTGCTGCTGGGCAAGATTGCCCGAATCGATCAAATAAACCTCGCTGTACGGCTCGCGCGTCAGTTCCGGGCGGTCGTAGGCATCCCAGCGCCCCACGTAGCCCTTGTTGCCCATCATCGCCGATTCCAGCTCCATGAGGGCCGCGTAGCCATTGGCCTCGACCCGGTCCTTGTTGGCCTTGGTGTAGCCGGTCGGCAGGAACAGCATCAGCTCGACGTCGGCCGCGCCCACTTCGCTGCGCGCAAGCCAGCGCGCCAGCAAGCCCATGTCCAGGAAGGAACCCGAACCCGTGCCGCCCGCCACGGAACCGACGATGACGATGCGGAAACGGTTCGTTTCCATGCGCAAGCCCAGTTCGGCCAGCTGGCGCTCGTGCGACAGGCCCGCCTTCAGGGCTTTCAGTTTCAAACGGATCTTGTCGCGGATCTTCGCATACTTGTCGAAGAAATACAGGCGCGAGACGGCGCGGATCTGCCCGGCGCCACTGCTCATGTCGAAACGCAGTTCGCGGATGCGCTGCGGCGTCAATGGCAGCCATTCCTTGATGTGCGGATATTTCTCCAGAGAATCTTCATCACGGCTGTACTTGTCCATGTCGAACGATTCGACCACCTTGTCGTCATCCGTGAACTTCACCTGGTCGAACTGCAAGTCCTTCGCCTGCGACTCGCCGCTTTCGATCACGGCGCCATTGTCGAGGTCGAAATGGATGAATTGCGCGATGGGAAAGTCGCTCAGCCCCTCGATGCGCGTGCGGTTGCCCGCGCCGCCCCACAGGGTATTGAGGATGCGCCGGCGCACGCGCATCAGCACTTGCATGCCCGTGCCGCCGATGCCGATGAACAGGGTCGGGCGCAGTTCGATGATCTTGTCCTGCTTGCGCTCGCTGGCGCCGCCGGTGATGGTTTGGTTCAGGTTCTCTGCCATGGTGATTCCTTCGAT
>CAUSDR010000502.1:0-3890 GCA_963530105.1 uncultured Janthinobacterium sp. | reverse complement strand
GCGTGGTACACGCCCGGCGTGTAGCAGGTTTCGGGCGCCAGGTGCAGGGTCACGGCCGTCACGCGTTCCAGGCGCGCCAGTTCCTGCTCGCTGCCGAACACCTCCTCCACCAGCGCATGCAGGCTGCGGCTGCAGATCACCATCACCTCGTTGACCCCGCGCGTGATGGTAATGAAGGTGCCCCGCTGGGGCGCGGCCAGCGCCAGCAGCTGCCGCTGACAGGCATACGTCTGGTCGGAATAGCGGTAGGTAAACACCATCAGCTCGCTGCGCGTGGACAGTTCTCCCGCGCGGTGCGCCAGCACGATCTCGCCGCTCTTGTGTTGCGGCATCCGTTCGGCCAGGCGGCGCAAGGCCATCACCACGGCGGCCTGCCCCACCGGCTTCCACATGTCGGTCTGCAGCTGCGGCTGCAGCTGGCGCGCCAGTTCCGACAGGTTGAGCAAGCCGCGTCCCAGGCCCTCGCTGAGAAAGGCCGACTCCATCACGATCTGTTCCACTTTAGTCGCTATCGAAAGCATAGTTCTGTGGGCCGGTGATTCCGGTGCACGCACCAGGAGCCGGCAACCCTTCCTGAAAAAAAAGACGCACTGCGCCCACGGCCACGCCTGGCGGCGCGGCCGGACACCTTGAAAAGCACCCCTTGCGGGACAGATCCGGGCGATGGCGGCTAGGAAGGCGGATGCAGCATCAGCGCCGCTCCAGAGGGAAAGTGGCTGAAACCAACAGCAGAGAACAGTACTGACGTCATGTGAGACTCCTGATTTTTCTTCCCGATGCGCTGCATGTACGCGGTCATTGCCGCGTGCGCTTTTTTTGTTGTCGCGAGGTCCGCTGGGGACAACGCGCAGACCTAGTGTAGATCGCAACATTTAAAAAATGCAACAGTGTTTTGCTAGCAGAATAGCCAAGTAGAGGGAGTAGTCCAAAACAAAAGTTACGGCTTGCGGCAGATCAAACGTTCGCTGCATAAATCACGGATAAATGTTCAATTCTTAACAAAATTAGGCAACGTGACCCATTTCTTGAAAATTTTGACATGGCGATATCGACAAGTTTAGTGTCGCTCTACCCGGCGTCATCCATCACCAAAACGGCAGGCTATCCGCCCGCCGCCAGGCACGCCGGGGTGGCCATCAGACAATCGCGGCCAGCTCATTCACCATTTTCCTAACCGATACCATGGAGCAGAAATGAATTTACGTTTGACGATAGTTGCCGCATCCATCGCCGCCCTGCCGCTGATGGCCACCACGGCCGGTGCCGCCACGCCGCTGCCACACACCCTGATGGCCGCCCCGGTCAGCCTGGCGTCGCCACAAGAGACTGCCAGCCTGGTCAACAAACTGGCGGCCCAGGCGCGCAGCCGCGGCCTGAACGCCGAACATGGCTTTACCGTCGGCGCCCAGCATCCGGGCGTGAGCGGCACGCGCGTCAGCCGCGTGCAGCACACCTACAAGGGCTTGCCCGTCTTCGGTTCCGAGACGGTAGTGGTCAGCAACAACGCCGGCGACATCGTCAGCGAATCGGTCTCGGACCGCGCCTCCGGCCTCGGCAGCGGCGGCATCAATTCCGTCACCCGCAGCGCCACCACCGATATCGACACCACGCCCGCCATCAGCGCGGCAGCCGCCATCGCCGCCGCCGTGGACAGCATCGGCGTGCGCGCCGTCGACCACGTGCCGCCACAAGCGCAGCTGCTGATCTACCCCGTCATGAAAACCGTGCGCGTGGCCGGCGCCGAAAACAAATCGGAAGCGGCCCTGAATGCCCTCGACGTGCAGGATGTCGTCGACCACTACGAACTGGCCTACCTGGTACAGACGCGCATGATCAGCGGCAGCAAGCCCGTGTACTACGACACCGTCGTCAGTGCCAAGGACGGCCGCATCCTGCGCCAGTGGAAAGCCCTGAAGACCGTGGCCGGCATCGGCAACAGCCAGTACAACGGCCAGGTGCCGCTCAACACCACGCTCACGGGCAGCACCTACACCATGAAGGACCCCAGCCGCGGCACGGGCGGCAGCTTCGGCGGCATGGCCATCACCAACGCCAACCACGGCACCAGTTCGGGCAGCGTGTACAGCAGCACCAGCAATACCTGGGGCGATGGCCAGCAATACATCAGCGGCGGCAGCACCACCAATGCCAATGGCCAGACGGCGGCCGTGAACGCCATGTGGGGCCTGATGAATACCTACGACACGCATAAGAACGTGCTGGGCTGGTCCAGCCTGGACGGCAACAACACGGCCACCCACATTGCCGCCCACGTCAACACGGCCTACGACAACGCCTATTACGACAGCAGCTGCAAGTGCATGTACATCGGCGACGGCGGCAGCTCGTTCAACAACCTCGGTTCCATCGACGTCATCGGCCACGAAATGGGCCACGGCATCACGGACGCCACCTCGGGCCTGATCTACTCGCAGGAATCGGGCGGCTTGAATGAATCGAGTTCCGACATCGCCGGCGAAATGGTGGAAGCGTATGCACGCGCCGGCGGCACGGGCACCAGCATCCCCAACACGGGCAACGATTGGATGACGGGCAAGGAAATCGCCAAGAATGGCCAGCCGCTGCGCTGGCTGTACAAGCCGAGCAAGGATGGCAGCAGCCCGAATGCATGGAGCAGCACCATCAAGAACCTGGACGTCCACTACAGCAGCGGCCCGAACAACCGCATGTTCTACTTCCTGTCGCAAGGCTCGAATGCCACGTCCAGCAGCGACTACTACAGCTCCTACCTGAACAAAAGCCCGCTGGCCATGACCGGTATCGGCAGCGACAAGGCGTACCGCATCTGGTTCAAGGCAGCCACCACCAAGTTCACCTCGTCGACCAACTACGCCGACGCGCGCAACAAGGTGCTGCAGGCAGCCGAGGAACTGTATGGCGTGGGCAGCGCCGAGGCGACGGCCGTCAAGCGCGCCTACGCGGCCATCAACGTCGGCACCGACGTCGATGAATCGACCACGGGCGGCGCGGTGACCATCACCAGCCAGCCGGCCAGTATCACCGTCGCACCGGGCGCCACCGCCTCGTTCGCCGTGGGCGCGGGCGGCGGCACGGCGCCGTACACCTACAAGTGGTTCCGCAACGGCGCCGTGATCAGCGGCGCCACCTCGCCGACCTACAGCTTCACCACCGTGGCGGCCGATAGCGGCGCCGTCTTCAAGGCCACGGTGACGGATTCCTCGTCGCCTGCCGTGACGGCCACGTCGAACAACGCCACCCTGACAGTGGGTACCACTTCGGCCACGGAGCGCGTGACGAACGGCGGCTTCGAATCCGGCGCCACGGGCTGGAGCGGCACCACGGGCGCCATCGGCACTTTCACGGGGCAAACCGCGTATGAAGGCACGCAGTACGCCTGGCTGGGCGGCAATGGCGCCACGGCCAGCGAAACGCTGACGCAAAGCGTGGCCATTCCGGCCTCCGCCACGTCCGCCAGTCTGACGTTCGCACTGCACATCGACACGGCGGAAACGGGCAATACCGTGTACGACAAGCTGGTGGTCACCGTGAAGAACAGCGCCGGCACCGTGCTGGGCACCCTGGCCACGTACTCGAACGTGAACAAGGCAGCCGGTTACCAGATCCGCACGTTCGACCTGATCGCCTACAAGGGCCAGACCGTGCAACTGTCGTTTGCCGCCACCGAGGATGCGTCGCTGCAAACCTCGTTCGTGATCGACAAGGTCAGCCTGGTCACGCAGTAAGCATGTAAGCACGCGGGCAAGCCATCGCAACAACGGCTTGCCCGCACACGCCACACCGCACGATTGATTTTCTGGCAATTCCAGTCTACCCTGAGGCAGCGATTGCACCTAGCTGCCGGTACCCGCGACGAATTGACCTTTTTGGATTGTTCCTGACCGATGCCT
>CAUSDR010000501.1:0-3891 GCA_963530105.1 uncultured Janthinobacterium sp. | reverse complement strand
CGCCTGCCCGCTGCCGGCCGTGCGCGCGGCCGGCGGACCGGCGTTCCAGTGCAGCTGGCCCAGCTGGACTTGCGGCGCCTGGTCCAGCGCCGCGCTCAGCATGCCCAGCAGGCGGCCCGGCTCGGGCGCCTGGCCGGCGATCATGCGGCCCAGGGTCACGGCCACCTTCATGTTCTGCGTCTTGGCGGGCGCCGGCGGCATGCCGGACATGACGCCGCGGTAGCGCTCCTCGTAGGACGCCGTTTCCTGCTGCAGCCGCACCGTTGCCGCGTCATCGTTGATGCCGCCGAGAAAGTTGATCACGCACCACAGGGCCGCCGAGGCGCCGATCAGGGCGCTGGCGCCATACAGCGTCTTGCGCGCGCGCTGGAAGTGGTAATAGCGGGCCAGCGCGCCGGGCGGATAATGGCTGGGCGGCGGATGCTTGCCCAGCAAGGTCAGCAGCAACGCGTCGGCCAGCGCCGGCGTCTGCCGCAAGCCCACGCGCTCGCCAGCGACCTGCAGGTCGATGAAGTGGTAAGCCACTTCCAGGTCGTTATCGCACAGCAATTCGAGCTTGGCGATCTGCGCGGCGGGCGCCAGGATGACGGTGTTCAAGACTTCGCCGCGCGCCAGCATGCGCGTGCTGGTGAGAAATTGCCGCGTTTTTTCCGTTTCCAGCGCGATATTCACGGCCACGCCGTCGAGGGCGATGGTGGCCGTCTGGCGCGAGAAGCGCAGCTGGCCCTTTTCATAGTAGCTTTGCCGCAAGCCGCCCGATTGCTGCGTCACCAGCAGCAGGTGCTCGTGCGCGAGCGCCAGCTTGCGCACCAGGGCGATGCTGAGCAGGCTGGTGGAATAGATGCCGGCGACGGGAATGCGCAAGTGTTCCAGCGCCTCCGTCCACGGCTGCAGCAGCGAGGGATTGGTCAGCGCGAAGAACAGCACCTGGTCGTCGTGGCGGCCCGTGCTTTCACGGCCCAGCAGGGTGCTGCCGCGGTAGGGCGTGTCGCGGTGCAGCTGCTGCTTGCGCCGCTCCAGCAGCGCGCGGCCCGCCTTGCCCCGCACGTGGGGCACGAGCTGGTGCTGGAAGTCTTCCTCGATGAGGTCGGTCAACAGGTAGGCGGGCACGTCCAGCCGCTGCGCCTGCGGGTCTTCCAGCCAGGCGGCAAAATCGTCCAGCCCGGCCGCGCTGGCGGGAAACACATGGCCGGGGCCCAGCGCGCCATGGTGCCAGTCGTAGGCGCACATGGCATCGCTGGTGATGTAGAGCAGTTGTTTGCGGAACACGGCGGCCTCAGGTCTTGATCGTACTAATGGTGTCGTATATCGGCCCCAGCACGGACAGCATGATCCAGCCCAGCAGCAGGCCCAGGATCACCGTCATGGCCGGCTCTATCATCGCCTGCACTTTTTCAATCAATTCCTTCACTTCGCGGTTGTAGAAATAGCTGACATTGCGCAAGGCCGTGTCCAGCGAGCCCGTGGCTTCGCCCACTTTCAGCATGCGGATCACCAGCGGCGGGAAGATGCCCGTGTGCTGGAAGGCGGCGGTGACGCCGTAGCCCTCGCTGATCAGCTGCGCGGCGCGGCGCAGGCCCGCCGCCACCACCTGGTTGCCGGCGATGCCTTCGGACAGGCGGATGCAGTCGAGGATGCTGATGCCGGATGCATACATGAGGGCGAAAAAGGTGGCGAAGCGGGCCAGGATGATCTTGTGCAGCACGGGGCCGACCAGCCACACGCGCAATTTCAGGCCATCCCAGGCATAGCGGGCTTGCGCGCTGCGGCGGATGGCCGCGCGCGCGCCGAAGAACAGCAGCACGGGCAGGGCCAGCAGCACATACCAGTACGCGATGAAGATATTCGACACGAAGATCAGCGCGCGCGTGTGCAGCGGCAATTCGCCGCCCATGTTGCGGATGAAGGCCGTCAGCTGCGGCACCAGGTAGATCATGAGGAAAAATGTCACGGCGGCCACGACGATGGCCACGACGATGGGGTACATGACGATCTTGCGCGTCTGCGAGGCCAGTTCATCCTGCCATTTCAGGCTTTCCGACAGGTTCTTGAAAACTTCGGCGATCTTGCCGCTTTGTTCTCCCGCAAGGATCAGGCTGGTAAACGTGGCGTCGAAGATGTCGCCGTGCTGGGCCAGCGCGCCGGACAGGGGCAGGCCGCCCTCGATGCTTTCGATCAGATCCGTGACGACTTCGCGCAGGCGTGGATGGTCCGTGCTTTCGCGCAAGTCGTTCAAGCCTTCCAGGATGGGCACGCCCGCGCCCGTCAGCTGTTCCATGTGGAAACAGAAATTGATCAGGTCGCGGCGGTGGATCACGCGCTTGCCCAGCAATACCAGGTACTGGCCCGTGATCCGGCAGTCGATCAGGTCGAGCTGCATGCGGTGCAGGCGCGCCTCCAGGTCCGGCACGTTGGCCGCCTCCATGCTGCCGGGAATCATGGCCCCGGCGGCATCCATGGCGCGGTAGACATATTGCGCCATCAGGCCAGCCTGTCCGTCAGGTCGACCACGCGCGCCACCTCTTCCAGCGTGGTCACGCCTTCCTTCACGCGGCGCATGCCGTCGTCGACGAGGGCCTTGAAGCCGGCCGCGCGGGCCGCGTTCTTCAATTCGCGTGAACTGGCGCGGCGCGCCGTCAATTCATCGAGCTCTGCCGTCATCTTGAGGATTTCCATGATGGCCAGGCGGCCCTTGTAGCCCTGGTGCGCGCAGCGCTCGCAGCCGGCGGCGCGGCAGATGCTGGCGGGAGGATCTTCCGGCGCCAGTCCCAGCAGGCGCCGCTCGACGTCGTCGGCGAGCACGGTTTCCTTGCAGTGCGGACACAGGCGGCGCACCAGGCGCTGCGCCACGATGCCGATGATGTTGCCGGCCATGATGTCGGGCAGGATGCCGATGTCGAGCAGGCGCGAGACGGAACCGATGGCCGAGCTGGTATGCAGGGTGGAATACACCTGGTGGCCCGTCATGGCGGCGGCAAAGGCCATTTCCGCCGTTTCGCGGTCGCGGATCTCGCCCACCAGGATGATGTCGGGGTCTTGCCGCATCATCGAGCGGATGCCGTCGGCAAAGCCCAGCTTGACGGAATCGTTGACGGAGGTCTGGCGTATCATGTTCATCGGATACTCGACGGGGTCTTCCAGCGTCATGATGTTGACGCTTTCCGTATTGATATGGTTGAGGATCGAATACAGGGTGGTGGTCTTGCCGCTGCCCGTCGGGCCCGTTACCAGGATGACGCCGTCGGGACGCGCGATCATCAGTTTGAGCAGGTTCAGTTCTGCCTCGGCCAGGCCCAGGGAATCGAGCGGAACGATGCCTTTTTGCCGGTCCAGCACGCGCAGCACGACGTTCTCGCCATGCGTGGTGGGCTGCGCCGAAGCGCGGAAGTCGATTTGCCGTCCGGAAAACTTGATGCTGATGCGGCCATCCTGCGGCGCGCGCGCCTCGGCGATATTCATGCCCGACATCACTTTCAGGCGCACGGCCATGGCCGGCCAGTAGGATTTGTGCAGGCTGCGGATTTGCCGCAGGATGCCGTCGATGCGGTAGCGGATGCGCAGGAACGACTGTTCCGGCTCGAAATGGATGTCCGAGGCGCCATTTTGCACGGCGTCCGCCAGCAGCGCGTCGATCAGGCGCACCATGGGCTGGCTGTATTCGTCCGACGGCGAAGCCATGCTTTGATAGCTGACTTCGCCCGTCTCGATTTCATGCAGGATGCCGTCGATCGACAGTTCGAAGCCGTAATACTGGTCGATGGCGCGCGAAATGTCCGATTCATTGACCAGCACGGTGGAAATGGTGATGCCCTTGACCAGCATGGCGCTGATCTGGTCGAGCGCAACGATGTTGCTGGTGTCGGCCATGGCGAGGATCAGGTTGTCCGCCTG
>CAUSDR010000500.1:0-3910 GCA_963530105.1 uncultured Janthinobacterium sp. | reverse complement strand
CCACAGGGCAGCATCCTGCGCCACCGCTTCGACATGATGTTCCGCCGCGCCGGCCAGGAACCGCCCGTCGACGTGGTCGATACCACGGCCTTGCTGCTGATTACCTCGCTGCTGCAGCAGACGGATTCGCTGCACGTGATGCCGACGGAAGTGGCGCATTACTACGCCTCCCTGAACGTGCTGAGCATTTTGCCCATCGAACTGCCGTGCAAGATGGATGCCTTCGGCATCATCCGCCAGCAGGACCATCTGTTGTCGCCAGGGGCGGATATGCTGCTCAAAGCGGTGCGGGCGACCGCCGCGGACATGTATTAAACCCGACGGCAAATGCTGGGGTCGTACCCTCAGGGTACGACCCCGGATCTTGCTTTTGGGGTTCAGTCGGGCACTTCAAAAAAGAACAGCTGCACCAGTCGCCCATCTTCCGGCGTGTCGCCAAACACATTGCTGATCGAGTGAAAGTAGTGGCCCTTGTAGACGATCAGGCGGTTGTGGCGCATCGGCACTTCCAGCAGCGCTTGCCAACTGTCGCGCTGTTCCTGCAAGTCGTTGAATTTCTGTACTTTACTGTTCGGCAGCCAGCGTTTCTGGAAATCCTTGAAACTGGCGTAGCCGCCCGCCTTGACGTCCGCCTCGGGCAGCCGCCGGTACCAGCCGCTGGGCTGGTGGCGCCAGAAGGTGGTGCCGCCCTGGCACTGCGCGGGCGGGTTCAGATACAGCACGCCCGCATAGAAATTGAAATTGTTGCCCGTCTCATTGTCCACGTGGATATCCGTGCGCGCCATGGCGTCCGCATAGCTGAGGCGATACGAGCCATTGTCGGGCGAGATGAAACGGATGGGGCGGCCCAGCGCCGTGGCGATGCGCTCCATGATGACCTGGCTGGGCTGGCCCGCCGTCTGGCTGCCCGGATAGTTCTGCCCCGCATAGCGCTGCTGTTCGAACGGCAGCGCCAGCGCCTGCGCGCGCAAGGCGGCCGGGTCGGGCAGGAAATCGTCGAGGATGTGCAAATCCGTTTCGCGGATAAACTCGTGCAGCGCGGGCTCGACATTGAGCGGGGTCAACCTTTCAGCGTGCCCGGCTTGCGGACTGGCAAAGCCGATGCGGCAAACCTGCGCCAGCGCCGGGTGCAGCGCCAGTGCCTGCGCGTAGCGGGCCAACGCCTGTTCCTGCTGTCCCGTGCGGTAGTACAGCTCGGCCAGGCCTTGCAGGGTTTGCCAGCGCTGGGGGCGCAGGGCGTGGGCCCGTTCCAGTTCGGCGATGGTTTCCAGCAGCCGCTGTTTGCCCAGCAGTAATTCCGCATGGCTGATGGCGAAATCGTGTTCGTGCGGCGCCAGCCGCGCCGCCGTGGCGTAGCTGGCCAGCGCCGCCTCGCTGTCCGTGCCGCGCAAGACGTTGCCCAGGTTGTAGTGGAACAGGGCATTGTCCGGCTGCTGCCTGAGCGACAGCTTCAACAGGCCCAGGCCGATGGTGCCCTGGCCCAGTTCCAGCATCGCCAGGCCCTGGAAATGCTGGGCTTCGGCGAGGGCCGGGTCTTGCTTATAAGCCGCCTGGTAGGCGTTGATCGCCTCGATCAGCTTGCCTTGCTGCTGCAGTTGCCGGCCCTTGGCCAGCTGTTGTTCCGCCAGTGTCTGTTCGCCCATGTCCCGATTCCCATGCAATGTGGCGAACAGTGTAACCGAGCCGCTACTACTGCGCCTGGCTGACGGGAATTTCTTCCCCGTTCAATTTCACCGCCACCTTGACGATCTGCGCCTTGACCTGGTTGCTGGCCATGTCCGCTTCCTGGGCGTAGGCATACACGACGATGGCGAAGTCCTTGTAGCCGCTGCGCGCCGCCTCGATCTTGCGCGCCGCTTCCTGCTCCACTTTCAGCAGCGAGTAGCCGTCGCCATTGGTAAATGCCAGCTTGTAGTCGCCGTTGTCGTACATGTAGTAATACGTGCCCGCATCGGCGAACTTGGCGGGGAAGGCGGCCTTGTCCATGGAGTAGGGCGACAGCGCGCCCTGGCCATTGATCTGGTAGCGCAGGTAGCGTTTCGTCTTCGCTTCATTGACCTTGGCGTCGATCTGCGGCTTCAGGGCATCGAGCACTTCCTGCTTGCGGAAGGCGTCGTTGCTGCCCGCATATTCGCGCGAGATGCGCTGCGCCACGGCCGCATAGTCGGGCGGCACGCCGGACAGGGCGATGTAGCTGTACATCAACTGGTTGCCGCTGGTGATGTCGACATAGCTGGCGCTTGGCGTGGCCGGGTCCGCCTGTGGCAGGCTGGCGGCGGCCGCCTTCACTTGCGCCTTGGCGGCCAGGTCGGCGACATTCGCGGCGACGGGGGACGAGGCCGCTGGCGCGGCGGTATCCGTCTTGCCGCAGGCGGACAGGAACAGGGCGATGGCGAGCAGGGCGGGCAGGGTACGTTGCATGATATTTCCTTCAAAGTCAGTGGGTAGGGGGAGTGCGTGGAGCGTGGCTTAGCCGATGGTCTTGCGCTGGTATTCGCCGACGCCGTAAGCGGCCAGCACGATGCTGGCGGCCAGCACCAGGTAAAAGCCGATGCCGAACGACAGGCCTTGCCACACCTGCCCCAGCATTTCGCTGGCCATCTGCTCGGCCATGCGGGCCGCGCGGGTGCCCATGATGCCGCCCATGGCGTTGCCGGCGTCGCTGACGGCGCCCTTGATCTTGATGAACAGCAAGCTGCTGTGGATGACGACAAACAGCAGCGGCGCGCACTTGCCCAGCGCCGCTTTCGGATGGCTGCTGGCCATGGTGGCACAGCAGGCGGCAATGGCCAGCAGGAAGAAAAATTGTGCGGAAGTAAAACCGCCGCCGCCATCGCGGGCAAAGCTTTCCAGGCTGTCGGCGGACAGGCCCAGCAGCTGCCAGTAGGTGCGCGAGACGGTGGCGAACAAACGGATGCCGATGGTGTTGAAGACAAAGGCGCCGGCGATCAGCACGCCAAGGCTGGCCAGTACCTTGATGCCGAGGGCGGACACGGCCTGGCCCCACAGCTGCTGGCTTTTGTCGCGCGCCAGTTTTGCCGCGCCGGCCATTTCTTCCTGCGCCAGCTGCTGCGTCGCCACGGCGCTGACGGTGTCGAGGCTGCCGGCATCGTTGAAGCGCACGTCGACGACGGCATTGATGGCGGGCGCCACGTCCGAGCGCCAGTGCGTGGTCACGTCGAACGGGTGCTGGATGCCGGCCACGCTGACGGAACCTTGTCCGCTGGGCTGGTAGGCGAGGATGCGGCCACGTTGCGTGGCGCTGCTTGCTGCTGGGCTGGATGCGTGCATGGAATTTCCCTGAGAACTGTCATGCTTTATTGCATGTACCCACGGATAACGGGGGCAGCCCAGGGAAATACAAAACTTTTTTTAAATTATTTTTTGGGCGGCTGCATCAAGTCCTTGGCGGCGCCCTGGTAATCCTTCATCAAGCCCATGAAGGCATCCTGCAAATGCCGCGCCGCTTCCTGCGGCGGCGCGCCCGTGCGCCGCGCCAGGTCGAATTTGTAGGCATGGGCGGGGCTGTAGCCGGCCTGCGAGGCGGCGTCCAGCAGCACGCCCGCGCGCTTCAGCGAGGCGGGGTCGCCCTTGACCATCAGCAATTCCGCCAGATAGGTCTGGGCAATGGGAAAGTCCTTGGCGGCGGCTTTTTCCAGCCACTGCATGCCCGCCTTCGGCTGTTTGACGCCCGCATCGCCGCCGCCAATGCCATAGCCGAGCGCCGTCAGCGCCACCAGGTCGCCCGTGCGCGCGCGCTTTTCCAATTGCTGGCGGGGAAATGGCCGCGCGGCGATCTGTATGCGGATTTCATAGTTGATGTCTTGCAAGACATTGCCCGGCCACACTTTTGCGCTGGAAGCCGTGGCGGCGGCCGGGGCTGGCGCTGTTGCCGGCGCCGGCACCGGGG
>CAUSDR010000499.1:0-3910 GCA_963530105.1 uncultured Janthinobacterium sp. | reverse complement strand
CGGCCGCTGCGAGGCGCAGGCGCCGGCCGCGCCGGCGGGGCCGGAAGCCGCCGCGCCGGTGGCCTGGATGCGCCTGGCCTAGCCGAGGAAATCGCCCACGTACACCAGGTGCTCGAACGGCGGCTTTTCATGCTCCGTGCGTGCCAGCACCGTGTCCAGCGTGGCGCGCAGCACGGCCTGTTTCGCGTCGGCGCCCGCGTGCGCGACGATGGCGAGCGGCGTGCTGCCGGGCAGGTGGCGCGCCAGGCGTTCGACCAGCGAGGGCAGGTCGGCGCGCATGGTGAAGAACACCAGCGTGGAACCCGTGGCGGCCAGCTTGTCCAGGGTGTCGCTGCCCGTGTAGTCGTCGCGGGTGTCGGCCGAGGCGGCGAGGATGACGGAGCGGCTATGCTTGCCGCCCGTGACATCGCGGGCCAGCGCCGCATTGGCCGCGTTGAAGCAGGAGATGCCGGGGATGACGACCGGGCTCAGTGCGCAAAATTCGCTCAGATAGCCCGACTGCGGCCCGAAGATCATGGCGTCGCCATAGTCGAGCACCGCGACGATCTTGCCGGCCGCCGCCGCCGCATGGATGATGTCGCGCGTCTGTTTTTCCATGGCGTCGACTTCGTCTTCCGGCGTGTCGCGCCGCGCCAGGGGGCTGAACAGGCCATGGCCCGCCTTGTGCTGCTCCTTGCCGTCCAGCAGGTCGGCAAACGCTTCCAGCAGGCGCGGGATGCCGAAGACGATATCGGCGCCGCGCAGGGTCTTCTGCGCCTTGACGGTGATGCTGTCCGGGTCGCCGATGCCGGCGCTGACGAGGTACAGGCCGCAGCGCGCGCCCGCTTGTGGGGTAAGGGTCATGGTGTTCTTCTCTTTACGGATGGATGGTTGGGTGGATGGTTGCGCTCAGCATGCATGGATGACACTGCGCGTTTAAAATTGATAGTGCGCGCTCACGCGCACGTCGCGGCCCGGTTCCGGCAAGATGTTGCCTATGCCGCCGTCGAGCGAACTGTGGCTCGTGTAGCGCTTGTCGCCCAGGTTGCGCACGGCCAGTCCCACGCTCAGCGCGCGCAGCGCGGCCGGCTGCCATTGCAGCTGGACGTCGTGCAGCGCGTAGCCGGCCCGCTGCACCGCCGCTTTCGGCACGTCGTCCAGGCGCCGCACGGCGTTCAGCGTATAGCCGGCCGTGACGCCGGGCAGCAGCTGCCAGTGGCTGTCCCACGTCAGGCGGTCGCCCAGGGCCGTGCCCACGCGGCGCGCCGGGCTCAATGGCTTGCCGCCCACCGTGGCGTCGGCCAGCACGACGCCCACGGACGTGTGATAGCTGCCCCGCTGCCAGCGCGCCTGCCATTCCCAGCCCTTCGAGCGCACGGTGTCGGGCATGTTGCGGATATACGCAGGATAGACGGCGCCCTGGCCGGCCCACTCGATCAGGTTGGCGATGCGCGTGTCGAAATAGGCGAGGCGCAAGGTCACGCGGTCGCCGTCCCGCAGCGCACCGGCGCCCTCGTACTTCAGGCCCGCTTCGCGCGTGTTCGCGGTTTCAGGCTTGAAGGGCTTGCCGTTGTTGAAATTGCTCTTGCTGTCTATGCTGGTGAGAAAACCGATGGGAATGATGCTGCTGGCGCGCACCGCCTCGCCATAGCTGGCAAAGGCGCCCGCGCCGTGGCCCAGTTCCACCTCGGCGCCCGCGTTCGGCGACGTCTTGCCGCCCTTTAGCTTGCGCGGCCCGAAGGCGGTGTCGTAGCGGTCATGGCGCAGGCCCAGCGACAGCTGCAAGGCTTGCCAGCGCATGCGCTCCTGCACGAAGACGCCCAGGTTGCGCGCCTGCGTGGATTTGCGGCCCGGCCCCAGGATGGCGGCGCCCAGCACGCCGTTGGTGATGCCTTCCTCGTCCATGAAGTCGGCGCCCGCCGTCAGGCGGTGCTGCGTGCCGGCAAAGGCCAGGTGCGCCGTGTTGCGCGCGCTGCCGCCCCGTTCCTTCGTCCTGGCGCTGCGCGCCTGGGTCACGTCTTCCAGTGCGTTCTCGTTCAGGTACAGATTGAATTTCCAGTCCAGCAGGGCATTGCCGGCCGGCTGGTAGCGGTGTTCCACGGTATAGCTGCGCCGCTCGCTGCGCTGGTAGGTGGGCACGGCGTTCGCCGGCGCATAGCCGTTGTCGCTGCCGACGCGGCTGAACAGGTAGAGTCCCGCGTTGCGGTTGCGCGCCGCGCCCAGCCGCAGGCTGTGGCCATCGAGGTCGAGTAAGCTCAGTTTGAGCAGGTAGTCGCGGTCATGCCCGGCCGAATTGGGCACCTCGCCGCCGCCGCCGATGCGGTAGTTTTCGCGGTTGACGGCGCTCACGTGCGCCAGCAGGCCCAGCTTGTTGTCCGGCAGCTGGCCGAGGGTGCCATACACGCTGGCCGCGCCGCGCAGTGCGTCGTCGGCGCTGGCGTACGCCGCGCGCACGGTGGCGCCCGCGCGCTTGCCTGGCGCCAGCAAGTCCTGCGCATCGACGGTGTCGAAGCGGATGCTGCCGCCCAGCGCGCCCGGTCCCGCGTCGGCACTGGGCCCCGGCTGGATGTCGACCTGTTTCAGCAGGTCGGGATCGATGCCGGGCAAGTCGCCCCGGTGCTGGTGCAGGCTGCGGCCCTGGCGCGCGCCATCGATGCTGATGTTCAGGTTGGCGCCATCGACGCCGCGCAGGTAGATGCGCTGCGCATTGCTGGCGCCGCCGCCGATGCTGACGGCCGGTTCGCTGGCAAAGATGTCGGCCGTGTCCATCGCTTGCTGGCGCTGCATGGTTTCGCGGGAAATGCGCGTGATGCCCGGCAGGGGCGCGTCCGGCGCGGACTGGTCGATCAGCGTGACTTCGGGCAGGGTCGCCAGCGCCGGCTGGTCGGCGCCCTGGGCGGGCATGGCTTGCTGGGCGAAAGCGGGGGCGGCGATGGACAGCGCGCTGGCGCCAAGGAGGAAAATGGGCTGGGCAAGGGGAACGGCAGGTCGCATGGGAAGATCGTCTTTATCAGAAGGGAAGCCACGGGGGGAGGGAAGGCGCAGGCGCTGGCGTGCGCATCGTCAGTCGAATCTGCTACAGCAGCGCTGTCCCTGGAGCGGAAGAGGCGCGCCGCGCCCCTCCCGTTCCCTGAAATA
This sequence comes from uncultured Janthinobacterium sp., assembly GCA_963530105.1. Taxonomy (GTDB): domain Bacteria; phylum Pseudomonadota; class Gammaproteobacteria; order Burkholderiales; family Burkholderiaceae_D; genus Janthinobacterium. The sequence goes on along the minus strand of CAUSDR010000499.1, from coordinate 793 downwards.
CCCGGTTGGCTTCATCTCGTCATGCGCCATTCTGGAAGAGGCAGGCAAGCTTGGCTATTTGTATTTCTTGAGCCGCGCCATCAGGAAAGCTGAGGGCTGCCGCTCACAGCCCGGCGCGCTTGGCCACCAGGGTCAGGATGTCGTAGCTGGCCACCAGTTCATCGTTCTGGTTGGTGACCTGCACGTCCCACGACACCACGCCCTGGCCGACGCCCTTGTCGTCGCGCCGCTGGCGGTCGACCTTGCGCTTGCACGTCAGGCGCGCGCGGATGGTGTCGCCGATGCCGACCGGGGCGACGAAGCGCAGGTCGTCGAGCCCGTAGTTGGCCAGCACGGGCCCCGGCGCCGGCGAGACGAACAGGCCGGCGGCGGCCGCCAGCACGAAATAGCCGTGCGCGATGCGCCTGCCGAATTGCGAATCGCGCGCGGCGATCTCGTCGAAATGCATGTAGAAGTAATCGCCCGAAATGCCGCCGAAGGCCACGATATCGGCTTCGCAGACGGTGCGCCGGTGCGTCAGCAGCGATTCGCCCACTTCCAGCTCGTCGAAATGCTTGCGGAACGGATGCTGCACGCTTTCGCGCACGGCGGCGCCGCGCACGTATTCGCCCGTCACGGCCGTCAGCATGGTGGGCGAGCCTTGCAGCGCCGAGCGCTGCAGGTATTGCGAGATGGCGCGCAGGCCGCCCAGCTGCTCGCCGCAGCCGGCGCGGCCCGGGCCGCCGTATTTCAGGTGCGCCGACGCCAGCACGTCCGTGCCCGCCGCCGCCACTTCGCGTTCCAGCACCAGCAC
>CAUSDR010000498.1:0-3929 GCA_963530105.1 uncultured Janthinobacterium sp. | reverse complement strand
GGCCCGGTCCCGGTCCCGGCCCCGGTCCAGATCCCCGCCCCGGTCCCCGCGCCGGCCGCATCCCAGCTGGAAGCGGCGGCAGCCGTGCCGCCAGCGGCCGAACCAGCCATCCCCGCCAGGCCCGGCGCGGCCGACATCCTGGCGCAGGCCAAGCGCGACGTGGGCAAGATTGACAAGGATTTGCGCAAGGAGTTCCCGCAACGGGGCGTGGAAAAATTTGATGACACGGGTTTCAAGCGCATGCAGCAGGGATTTGCCGAGGCTTACGCAGCCGTGCCGCCGAAATGGTACGAGGCGTCAAAGATCGAGGAAATCGGTGCGAATGAAGCCAGGGGCAGCCGCACCTATAAAATCACCAGCGCGCTGGGTACCTTGTGCGTGACCACGCGCGCGGGCAAGCAGGGGGAAACGATGATCGGCATGTGTCCCAAATAGCCGCCTCAGCCCACGGCGTCGCGCGCCCCCAGCGGCTGCAAATGGCGCAGGCGCAAGGCGATCAGCACGCCGCCGCCCAGGCACACGCCCAGCATGGCGACCACGCCCGTCCAGCCATCGAAACCCCACATCATGCCCGAGGCGGAACCGATCAGGCTGGAACCCAGGTAATAGAACAGCAGGTAGAAGGCCGACGCCAGTGCCTGCGGCGCGCGGGCGCGGCGGCTGACCCAGCTGCTGGCGATGGAATGCGAGGCAAAGAAGCCGAAGGTAGCCAGCGCCATGCCGATGACGATCAGCGGCAGCGAGTCGAACAGGGTGAGCACAATACCCGCGAGCATCACCGACAGCATGATCCACAGCACGCCCCGGCGTCCCAGGCGGTCCACCAGGCGGCCCGCCCAGACGGAACTGAAGATGCCGATCAAATACAGGAAGGCCAGCAAGCCGACCGTGCTCTGGCGCAAGCCGAACGGCGCGGCCAGCAGGCGGTAGCCGATGTAGTTATACAGGCTGACGAAACAGCCCATCAGCACGAACGCCAGGCAAAACAGCCATGGCAAGCCACGGTCGGAAAAATGTTGCTTGATGGCATGTGGCAGCGCATTCCAGCCTTTGGTGCTCGGCACGAAGTTTTTCGACGCCGGCAGGCTGCGCCAGAATTCAAGGGCCGCCAGCACGCCGGCCACGCCCAGCACGCCCAGGGCCCAGCGCCACGAGAGGAAATCGCTGAGCATGGACGCGACCAGGCGCCCGGACATGCCGCCAAACGCGCTGCCGGCAATGTACAAGCCCATCGACAGGCCCAGCGACGGCCCTTCGATTTCCTCGCCCAGATACGCCATGGCCACGGCCGGCATGCCGCCCAATGCAATGCCCAGGGCGGCGCGGATGGCCAGCAGCTGCGCATAATCCTGGGCGAAGGCGGACAAAATGGTCAGCACGGCGGCGGAAAACATCGACGCCACCATCAGCGGCTTGCGGCCCACCCGGTCCGATACCGCGCTCAGCAGCACCAGCGAGATGGCCAGCAAGCCGCTGGACACGGACAAGGACCAACTGCTTTGCGCCGGCGTCAAATGGAACTGGTGCGACAGCAGCGGGAACAGGGGCTGGATGCAGTACAGCAAGCTGAAGGTGGAAAAACCGCCGAAGAACAGCGCGCGGTTGCTGCGCTTGAATTCGATGGAACCCTTGACGATGGCCACGCGGGGCGCGGGAGCGGCGGGAGAAACCGGGATGGCAGACGGGGTGGCGGGGGCAAAGGCAAGCGATGAATCAGACATGGCCGTGGTTCTAAAGAGGAAACGAGCCTTCATGTTAGGATTGCCAACTCATATCGTCCAATATATATTTAAGGCCCAACTCATACTTTAAAACGATTACTGGACAAATATGGAACTGCGCCACCTGCGTTACTTTGTCGCCGTCGCCGAAGAGTTGCACTTCACGCGCGCGGCCGAGCGCCTGCACATCGGCCAGCCGCCGCTGAGCCAGCAGATCCAGGCGCTGGAAGCGGAATTGGGCGCGCAGTTGTTCGAACGCAACAAGCGCTCCGTGCGGCTGACGGAAGCGGGCCGCCTCTTCCTCGACGATGCGCGGCGCATCCTGGCCCTGGCGGAACAGGCGGCCGTCACGGCGCGCCGGGCCCAGCGGGGCGAAGCGGGCGAACTGCGCATCGGCTTCACCTTTTCCACGCCGTTTACGCCCTACTTTGCCACCGTCATCAACCGCTACCGCCAGCAATTCCCGCACGTCACGTTGACCCTGCATGAAATGGCGACATTGCATCAGCTGGAAGCGATCTCGGGCAGGACGATGGACCTGGGCTTCGTGCGCCCGCCGGAAACAACGTATCCGGACGACATCCGCCTGACGCAGCTGCGGCAAGACCCGCTGTTCCTCGTCCTGCCCGTCGCCCACGCGCTGGCGCGCAAGGACAGCATCGCGATTACCGACATGGCGGGCGAAGGCTTCGTCATGTATCCCAAGGATGCGGGCACGGGGATTTATCCGCAGATCTTTCGCCTGTGCAAGGCTGCCGGCTTCGTGCCCCAGGTGGCGCAGGAAGCGGGCGAAGCATCGACCATCATCGGCCTGGTGGCGGCCGGCTGCGGCATTTCCGTGCTGCCCGCCTCGTTCGACCGCATCCGCATGGACGGCGTATGCTACCGCCCCATCGACGATCCGCAGGCGACCACCAGTCTGTTACTGGCGCAAAGGGAAGAAGAGACGTCGCCGCTGGTGGCGGCGTTCGTCAAGCTGGCCGAGGAAGCGGCCATGGAAGGGGGAGCATAAGCTGCCCGCGCAGGCCGGATCAGGCCACAGGGCGTCATCCGACAATGGCGTGCGCCACGGTAACGCCAGCAGCGTCGGCTTACGCTGCGGCGATGCCGCAGCCAAGCCGACCTACAGGATGCGCGTAGGCGTAGGTCGGATTGGCGCCGGCGCAGGTCGGATCAGCGGTGGCGCAGCCACAGGGCGTCATCCGACACTCGGCATCACGAGTAATCCGCGTCCAGCTCGGAACCGGCGTAGTTTTCCAGGTCCTCGAACAGGCTCTTCATGCTGGCCCGCGTGAGGATTTTCTGCACCACGGTGCAGCTGCGGCGGTAGGAAGCGATGCGGTCGAGCAACACGGGATGGTGCTGCACGGGAACCTTGGCCACCAGGGCGGCCCAGCCTTCCTCGAAGTCGGGCTTGTTCTTGCGCACGGAACGCACGAAGCGTTCAAACTCCTTTTGCCCCGTGCGCGCCACGATGCGCCCGCCGCCTTCGATGGCGAAGATGATGGCCAGGGCGATGACGCCCTCGGCATTCAAGTCGCTGTCGCTGACGGGGCCGTTGTCGTGGTGGCGGCGCAGCCAGCTGGCCAGGCGCACGACGGCTTGCACTTCCTTGCGTTGCTGCAACTGCACGGCGTACTTTTCATAGCCGGCCCAGTTCTGGTTCGGGTCGGCCTGGCAAATATCGATGAACAGCTCGCGCAGGCGCCGCTGCAGGTAGACGGGGTCCTGGTCGTATTCGCCCACCAGGGCGTCTTCGGGCAGCTGCGACAGTTCCTTGATCAGCCGAAAGCCCACCTGGAACGCGTGCTCGGCGCCATGCTCGACGAGGAAATCGAGCGCGGCCTGGTCGCCTTCATGCGTGACGGCCTGCTCCAAGCCCAGCGAGACGCCGCCCACCGTCAGGTACAAGGCTTTCTGGATGCCGTCGGCCGTGCGTTCATTGGTGAACTTCTCGGCCACCATGGCCGTGATGCCCGTCAACTCGTCGGCCAGGTTCAGGGCCGCGTCTTCGCGCGGGTCGTTCGGCAACAGCCTGATGGCGCGCACCAGGCGCGGCAGATTCTCTACAACAATTGCTGGCAGCATTAGACGTTCCCTGCTTTCATCACGAGAAAATACCGGTGCCCAGGCTGCGGCGCGTGCTGGAACGCGGCGCGCTGCGCGTGCTCGGCACTTGCTTGCGCAGGCGGTACAGCAATTCCTTGG
>CAUSDR010000497.1:0-3971 GCA_963530105.1 uncultured Janthinobacterium sp. | reverse complement strand
CGGCAATCCCTCGCCTGCGCCAGCGGCCGTCGCCACGCCCGCCGCCCCGGCCAGGCCGGGCAAGTGGAAGGTGGACTTGAAGCAGGTGGCGCTGGCCAAGGTGGACGTCTCCGCCATCGATGAAACGGTCTCGCCCGCCCTGCAGCTGAGCGCCACACAGCTGCGGCTGCAATTGCAGCTGGCCTTGCAGCAAGGGCAAACGGGCAACAGCGTCATCATCGACGGCGCCAGTTTCGCGCTGGCGGACCTGGCCATGCAGCGGGGCGCGCAAACGCCATTCAAGCTGGCCCAGCTGGGCTTCACGGATGGCAAGATCGACGTGGCGGCGCACAGCGTCCAGCTGGGCGCCGTGACGGCCAGCGGCGCGCAGATCGACCTGGCGCGCAACCGCCAGGGCCAGTTTGGGATTGCGCAAAAGCTGCCCGTCTTTGCTTCCGCCAAGGCCGAGGCGGACAAGGAGGCGCCGTCCGCGCCCTGGACCAGCAAGGTGGACAAGGTGGAACTGAGCCAGTTCGGCGCCCGTTTCGACGATGCGGGCACGGGCATCAAGGGCACCTTGCAAGACGCGAGATTGACCCTGCGCAACGTCAGCAATGACATGAAGCAGGCGCTGCCGTTCGAACTGGGCGTGGGCTTGCGCGAAGGCGGCTTGCTCACTGCCAACGGCAAGTTCGTGCCGGGCACGGGCGCCGTCGATGCGCAATTGCAGTTGAAACAACTGACGCTGGCGCCCGTGCAACCTTTGCTGGCGCAGCACGTGAAACTGAAGCTGGCGGGCGGCTCGCTCTCCGGCAGCGGCCGCCTGACGACGGGCGGCGGCGCGCCGAAGGCGCCGAAAGTGCGCTATGTGGGCGGCGTGGATATCGCCGGCCTCGTGCTCAATGAAACGGATGGCAAGCGCTTCGCCTCGTGGAAAAGCGTGCGCGCCGACAAGCTGACGGCCAGCGTGGGCCCCGATTTTGTCGACATCCCGGAATTGCGCGTGGTCGAACCGAACGCCCAGCTCATCATCGAAAACGACCGCAGCCTGAACGCCCAGCGCCTGCTGGTGAAAGCGCCCGAGCCGGCACAGCCTGCTCCTGCTCCTGCTCCTGCCGCCGTGGCCGCCACGCCAGCCGCCGATGCCGCCTTCCCCGTGCGCGTGCGCCGCGTGCGCCTGCAAAATGCCAAGCTGGACTTTGCCGACCTCAGCCTGCGGCCCCAGTTCGCCGCCAAGATCTATGAACTCAATGGCGTCGTCACGGGCCTGTCGACGAAGCGCGATGCGCGCAGCCAGATCGAGCTGGACGGCCGCATCGACGAATTCGGCCTGGCCCGCGTGCGCGGCCAGCTGAACCCGTTTGCTCCCACGGACAACACGGACTTGAACGTGGTCTTCAAGAATGTCGACATGGTGTCCGCCTCGCCGTACACGATGAAATTTGCCGGCTACAAGGTGGCCGAAGGCAAGATTTCGCTGGACTTGCAATACAAGGTGCGCAACCGCCAGCTCGACGGCACCAACCAGATCGTGCTCGACAAGCTGACCCTGGGCGAACGCATCGACAGTCCGGACGCCTTGAAGCTGCCATTGGAACTGGCGCTGGCCATCCTCAAGGATAGCGACGGACGCATCGACCTGGGCTTGCCCGTGTCGGGCGACATGAGCGACCCGCAATTCAGCTATGGCGCGCTGATCTGGAAAGCCGTGGGCAACGTGCTGACGAAAATCGTCACGGCGCCGTTCCGCGCGCTGGGCAACTTGCTGGGCATCAGCGCCGACAAGCTCGAATCCATCGACTTCGATGCGGGCAGCGCCGTGCTGCTGCCGCCCGAGCGGGAAAAGCTCAAGCAGGTGGCGCAGATCCTCGCCAAGCGCGAACAGCTGAAGCTGGCCGTGCCGGGCCAGTACAGCGACACGGATGCGGCCGCCCTGCGCGCCCAGGCCGTGCGCCGCGCCGTCGCCGCCAAGGCCGGCATCAAGCTGGAAGCGGGAGAAGAACCGGGTCCGCTCAACCTGGGCGAACGCAAGGTGCGCAGCGCCCTGCGCGACCTGTACGCGGAACGCTTCGGCAAGGCCGAGCTGGACAAGCAGAAAAAGGCGGCGGAGTCGGCCGCACCGGCTGCAGCGGCTTCAGGCTCGGCCTCGGCGCCAGCCGCTGCGGCAAAAATCCCCGTCTTGCAACGCCTGGGCAAGCTGATCGAAGGCGAGCCGCAAGTGGCCGACACGGGCGCCTTCTACAACGGCTTGCGCGAGCAGCTGGAAGCCAGGCAGCCCCTGCCTGCCGATGCGCTCGCCAAGCTGGGTGCGCAGCGCAGCGCGGCAATTTTGGCGGCGTTGCAGCAGGATGGCACGCCGGCAACGCGCGTCAGCGCCGGCGCACCGGAAAAGACGGAGGCGGCGCCAGGCAAGCTGGTGGGATTAAAGCTGGGGTTGGCGGCGCAATAAAATTAGCATTGCCGCAATATTTTTTTGCGGCAATGCCGGTTTACAGGGATAATGGGCGCGGGCGCTTTGCCGCGCCGGTACAAGGTTGATGACTTTCACCCCCATGACTAGGAGACCCTGCCGCTCATGCACATCGAAGAACGCATCCATATCCCCGTCCCGCCCCTGCTGATCGACCAGATCTGGAGCGAGGTCGACCGGTGGCACGAATGGGACCCGGACACGAAACAGGCGCGGCTGGATGGCCCGTTCGCCACCGGCAGCAAGGGCCGCATCGTGCCCAGCAAGGGCATGGGCATCCCGATGGTCGTGACGGAGCGCTCGCAAGGCCGCTCCTTCACCGTCGAAGGCTACATTCCCGGGTTTCGCCTGCACTTCGAGCACACGGTTGCGCCAGCCAATGGCGGCGCGGACGTGATGCACCGCGTGTGGTTCACAGGCCCCCTGGCCTTTCTGTTCGGGCCGGGCGTGGCCAGACAGGTCAAAGCCGGACTTCCCCGCACCATGCTGTCATTAAAGGCGCATGCCGAGCGGCGCCACGCCGGCGCCAACAGCGCCGCCTGACATAGCTTGCCCCATGGCAGGCAAGCACGGCAGCGGCGCCATCAGCTTGATGGCGCCGCGCCGTCCAGACGCTATTTCGTTTTCGCCCCTTCCTTCACCACCTCGTCCGGCAAGGCAAACGCCACCAGGCTGTCGCCCATCTTCGTGCCCAGCGAACCGTGGCCGCCGGCCATGACGACGACATATTGCTTGCCCGTCTTGTCGGAAACATAACTCATCGGCGTGGCCTGGCCGCCGGCCGGCAGGCGGGCTTTCCACACGGTCTTGCCGTTGCGCACGTCATAGCCGCGGATGTAATAGTCGAGCGTGCTGCTGAGGAAGGCCACGCCGCCGCCCGTGGTGCTGATGCCGCCCAGGCTGGGCACGCCCAGCGGCAAGGCGATGGGCACGGGGGCGCTGTCGCGCGTCGTGCCGTTCTTGTGCATCCACACTTTTTTCATGGTGCGCAGGTCGACGGCGGCGATATAACCCCACGGCGGCGCCTGGCATGGGAAGCCCAGCGGCGACAGGAAGGGCTTGATTTCCACGGCGAATGGCACGCCCGTCTGCGGCTGCAAGCCCATTTCCGTGCCCGTGCCACCGGGCGCATTGGCTTCCGCGCGCGGCACCAGGCGTTCCAAAAAGCCCATGTAGTCGGGATTGACCAGCAGCAACTGGCGGCCCGGATCGACGGCCGCGCCGCCCCATTCGAAGATGCCGAGCGGGCCAGGCGAGATGATGGCGCCCTTGATCTTGCCTTCGGCCACGGTTTGCGGTGTGAACGGCCCTTCATAGCGGTGCTGGCGGAAGATGATGCGGCAAGCGAGCTGGTCGAACGGCGTCGTGCCCCACATATCCGTTTCGCTGATGTTTTTCTCGGGCAGGAAGGTCAGCGCCGAGAATGGCTGCGTGGGCGACAGCTTGTCGCCAGGCGCGGCGTTGGCGGTCGGCACGGGTTTTTCCGGCGCCGGCACCACCAGGCTGCCGTCGCGGCGGTCGA
>CAUSDR010000496.1:0-3981 GCA_963530105.1 uncultured Janthinobacterium sp. | reverse complement strand
GCCGTGGTGGGCGCCGTGCCGCCGCGGAAATCGGTCGCGTACCAGCCCGTGCCCTTCAATTGGAAACCGGCGGCCGTCAATTGTTTCTTGAAACTGGGCTTGCCGCACGACAGGCACACCGTCAGTACTGGATCGGAGATCTTTTGCAAGACATCCTTGGCAAAACCACACTCGTCACAACGGTAAGCGTAAATCGGCATCTCTACTCCGAGAAAATCATCAAAAACCCTGAATTATAAAGCTTTTCCGCCGTTCTCAACGGAAATTGCCCCGCCGCTGCCGTTCCAGGCTCAGTCCGCCCGGCGGCGCCAGCTCATCCAGCGCTCCTTGCCGGCGAAGACGGCAATGGAATCGTCCACAGCTTCGTCGGCCAGGCAATCGAAATGCGGCGCCAGCAATTCCAGCAGTTTCTCACGCGAAATGCCAAACGGCGGCCCCTTGGCATTGTCGTCAAAGAAAAAATAGCCGGCCAGCATGGCGCCCGGTGCCAGCAGCTGGGCCCAGCGGGCCGCCAACTGCGTCCACATGGTGCGCGGCATGGCGCACAGGAAGGCCCGTTCATAGATCAGGTCCAGCGGCGCGGCGGCTTGCCAGGCAAAGAAATCCGCCTCCTGCACCTGCCCTGCCCGTTCGCCCAGCTGTAACCGGGCGGCGGCCACGGCGGCGGGCGAAAAGTCGATGGCCGTGGCGTCCCAGCCGTGATCGAGCATGAAAACCAGCTCATATGCGGTGCCGCAGCCGGGAATCAGACAGCGCAGCGGCGCCGGGCTGCCGGCGACAAATTGCGCCAGGCGCGACGGCACGCCGCCCTGGTCCCACGGCGTGAATTGTTTCTCGAAACGCTCGTCCCAGAAGGCGGGCGAGAGCGGATCGCGGGTATGGAAGTCAGCCATCACTTACCTTGTCAGCCAGTTAAAGCGGCAATTGATGCCAGCGCATGAACACTTGCAAGCCCAGCGCACCGAGCGCGAAGGCGCCCACGAAGTACACGATAAAACTCAGCAGCCGGTTCGTCTGGCGTTGCTCAGCCAGCAATACTTTCAGCAGTTCCACGTCGTTTTCGCGCGGCTCGCCCTGCACCGTCAAGGCCTGGTGCAGCAAGCGCGGCAGTTGCGGGAAGATGTGCGCGTAGCGGGGCGCCTCGGCGCGCAAGCGCTCCATGAAGCCTTGCGGCCCCACCTGGTTGCTCATCCATTTTTCCAGATACGGCTTGGCCGTTTGCCACAAGTCCAGTTCCGGGTCCAGCTGGCGCCCCAGTCCTTCGATATTGAGCAAGGTCTTTTGCAGCAGCACCAGCTGCGGCTGCACTTCCACGTTGAAGCGGCGCGACGTCTGGAACAGGCGCAGCAGAACTTGCCCAAAAGAAATATCTTTCAGCGGACGGTCGAAGATCGGTTCGCAGCAGGCGCGCACGGCCGCTTCCAGCTCGTCGATGCGCGTATCCTTCGGCGCCCAGCCCGATTCGATATGCGCCTCGGCCACGCGCTTGTAGTCGCGGCGGAAGAAGGCGAGGAAGTTTTGCGACAAATAATCCTTGTCGTAGTCGTTCAAGGTGCCGACGATGCCGAAGTCCAGCGCGATGTAGCGGCCGAACGATTCGGGCGCGATGGAGACGAGAATATTGCCGGGATGCATGTCCGCATGGAAAAAGCCGTCGCGGAACACTTGCGTGAAGAAAATCTCCACGCCATCGCTGGACAGCTTGCGCAAGTCCACGCCGGCCGCCACCAGGCGGTCGATCTGCGACACGGGAATGCCAACCATGCGTTCCATCACGATGACGCTGCTGGAACAGTAATCCCAGTACATTTCCGGTACCAGCAGCAAGTCGGAGTTGGCGAAATTGCGGCGCAGCTGGCTGGCGTTGGCCGCCTCGCGCATCAGGTCCAGCTCGTCATGCAGGTATTTATCGAACTCGCCCACCACTTCCTTGGGTTTCAAGCGCTTGCTGTCGGCCCACAGGCGGCTGATCCAGCCGGCGGCGATGTGCATCAGCGCCACGTCTTCGTCGATCAGCTTTTTCATGCCCGGACGCAAGACCTTCACAGCCACTTCCTTGCCATCTTTCAATGTTGCAAAGTGCACCTGGGCAATCGAAGCGGACGCCACCGGTTCGCGCTCGAAGTGGGCGAACAGCTGGTCCGGATGGGCCCCCAGCGACTTGGTGATTTGCGCGATGGCCAGGTCGGAATCGAACGGCGGCACCCGGTCCTGCAGGCGCGCCAGTTCTTCGGCGATGTCGGGCGGCATCAAATCGCGGCGCGTCGACAGCACCTGGCCGAACTTGACGAAGATCGGACCCAGCTCTTCCAGCGCCAGGCGCAGGCGCAAGCCCCGCGGCGACGACAGGTCGCGCCAGAAAATCAGGGTATCGATCAGCTTGGCGGTGCGGGGAACTTGCAGACCAGAAATCGCTATCTCATCCAGACCGTACTTGATGGAAACACGGATGATTTTAAACAGGCGCAGGAATTTCAATATCATGTAGACAAATCCGGTGAGGAAGACTGCGGCTGGAGGGCGGCGGCCGCCTTTTCCAGTCTGGCGAGGCGCTTGGCCAGGCGTTCGACGTCGTCGCGCACGCGCGTGACGCCGGCGGAATACTCTTGCAAGGTGGCGGGACGGATCAGCATGGGCTGTTCGTCCAGGAAATATTCAGCCACGTTTTCCGCCAGTTTTTGCTGGCTGGTCCGCACGAAGGCGGCGGCATCGCGGGCAGACGCGGCCAGACGCGTAGCCAGGATGGGGCCGAATACCTTTTCCAGGTCGTGCTCCGCTTCCCAGCGCAAGCCCTTGCTCAGTTGCGAAATGGCATTGGCAAATTCGGCATCGCCTTCGATTTTGACATAGGAAAATGCCCGTTCGCGGTTTTGCAGGATCAGCGGCACGTCGGACAATTTCACGCGGATGGTGACGTTGGCCGGCACGTCCGCCGGCGCCGTTTCCAGCATGCCGGCGCTGTCGACGCGCATGCGCAGGGCCACGGCGCCCGTGTCGATGCAGGCCAGCTTGCCGGCGTGCAGCGCCAATTGCTGGCGCGCCCACGGTTCCTGGGCCAGCAGGTGGTTGAGTGTTGCAATGACGGGTGTCATCAAGTAGATGTCGGGTAATGGTGCCATCATGTGCGTGCTTGCGCGCTGCGCGCGTCCTTAAAAAGAAAAAACCGCCCGTAAAACAACGTGGGCGGTTTCGATCTTACCAGTTCAGCAGGAAATATCCTTTAAGCACCGCGAATTGACCGCGGGCTTAAGCTGCCATTCAGGAAGTACTTATCATTCACCCAACTGTTGAATGCCTGCCAATACCCAGCCGCTATTGCCGCTGACGGGTTTCGACATATTCCACACTTCGGCGAACGGTTCGGCCGCGGCACCGGGCGCCGAACGGATCAGGCCGGTAAACTTCACGCTGGCCAGGTAGTCGTTGACGCTCGTTTCAATGCCCAGCAATTCGGCGTCGATGGTGACGACATCCGTAAAGTCAGGCTGCGCACCGCGTTCCTGGATCTGCATGCGCAGTTCCGCGTACACTTCCGGCGAGGTGAATTCGCGGATATCGTTGACGTCCGCCTTGTCCCAGGCCGCTTGCAGGCGAATGAAGTTGCTTTTCGCATGACGCAGGAAAGCTTCCTTGTCGAAGTCGCCTGGCACGCCCCATGGCGCGGCCACGGGCGCCGGCTTGTCCAGGCCGACGCGACAGGCTGCAGCGGCGGCAGCGGTGGAATACGCGAGCCGATATCGGGCGTATTGCCGGCCGGCGCAGGCTGGTTGCCGCCAAAACCGGCGAACGGCGCATTGCCGGAGCCGTTATTGCCGGCGCGCTTGCCGCGCACCATGCGGTAGATGAAGAACGCCGCGCCTGCCAGCAAGGCCACCATCAGCAGGGTGCTGATCATGCTGGCCAGGGCGCCGCCCAGGCCAAAGTGCGACAGCAAGGCGCCCAGGCCCAGGCCCAGCAAGGCGCCGCCCAGCAAGCCCTTCC
>CAUSDR010000495.1:0-4019 GCA_963530105.1 uncultured Janthinobacterium sp. | reverse complement strand
GTGCCGCGCCGTGGCGTGGCAAGGTAAAATACGCCATGCCTATCTTACTTCCCACCCTGCTTGCCATTGAAACTTCTTCCGAACTCGCCTCGTGCGCCTTGCTGCGCGGCGATGCCGTCCTGTCGCGCGCGTCGTCCGGCGTGCGCACCCATTCCCAGTCGATCTTGCCGATGGTGCAAGAATTGCTGGCTGAAGCGGGCGTGACCCTGGCCGACGTCGACGCCATCGCCTACGGTTCCGGTCCCGGCTCGTTTACGGGCGTGCGCACGGCCTGCGGCATCGCCCAGGGCCTGGCCTACGGCGCCAACCTGCCCGTCGTGCCCGTCGTCACCCTCGACGCCATGGCGCTGGCCTGCCACCAGGCGCACGGCGCGCAGCGCATCCTCACCGTGCTCGACGCCCGCATGGGCGAAGTGTACTGGGCGCAATATGACTGCCAGGATGGCTTGCAAGCCGTCCTGCCGCCGGCCCTGAGCGCGCCCGCCGGCGTGGCGCCGCAAGGCGATGTTGCTGGCTGCGGCAACGGTTTCAGTGCCTACGCCGAAGCGCTGGCCGCGCTGCCATGCGCTGCGACTGCCGACGCCGCCATCATGCCGCATGCCGTGCAGGTGGCGCAGCTGGCGCGCATCGCTTTTGCCGCCGGCCACTTCGTCAAGGCGGCCGATGCGCAGCCTTTGTACTTGCGCAACAAGATCGCCTACACGAGCGCGGAACGGCTCGACATGCAGGCCGCCAAGGCCGCGGCGGAGTCCGCACAATGAGCGTGGCGGGCCAGGACGCCGTGATGCAGGTCGGCAGTGAAGCCGGCTGGGACTTGCTGCGCCTCGACACTCAGCCGATGCAGGAAGCGGACCTGGCCGAGGTGCTGGCGCTGGAACAGCGCGTGTATCCGCATCCCTGGACGCACGGCAACTTCGTCGATTCGCTGCAGAGCGGCTATCCGGCCTGGGTGCTGCGCGACGTGGATGGCACCTTGCTCGGCTATTTCCTGCTGATGCTGGTGGTCGACGAGGCACATTTGCTCAACGTGGCCGTCGATGGCGCCATCCAGGGCCAGGGCCTGGGGCGCTTCCTGCTGAACCAGTCCTGCGCCTGCGCGCGCCAGCTGGGCATGGAATCGATGCTGCTGGAAGTGCGCCCGTCGAACGTGCGCGCGCTCGATATTTACCAGCGTTATGGATTTGAACAGATCGGGCGGCGCAAGGGATACTATCCGGCCGCCAATTCGCAACGTGAGGACGCCATCGTGATGCGTTATACCCTATGAGCCGCAGCGCTGTTTTCCTCGATGAAATGGGCGTGGGCCCATTGTGGCGCTTGCGCCAGGGCGGCGCGCCGGAAGCGCCGGCTGCCGTGGCTGCCAAGCCTGTAGCGGCCGACGCCGTCCTGGCGCCGGCGGCGCCCGTGGCCGAAGTCGCCGAAGTGGCAGAAGTAGCCGAAGTGGCCGCGCCTGCGGCCGCGCCTGTGGCCGTTCCCGCGCCAGCACCGGTGCTGGCCGAGGTAGCAGTCGTTGCTGAGGTGAAAACCGTTGCCGCCAGCGTGCCGGCGGCCGCCACGCCAGTGCCCGCCGCCGCATCCGACGACACGGCCTGGTTCGACGACGCCCCGGCGCCGCCACCCGCAAAACAGCTCAGCGATGCCGACATCGCCGCCCTCGACTGGGATGGCCTGAAGGCCGCCGTCGCCAAGTGCGCGCGCTGCGACCTGTGCAAGACGCGCAAGGGCGTGGTCATGGGCCGCGGCAACCGCCAGGCCGACTGGCTGATGCTGGCCAGCAGTCCTTCGCGCGCGGAAGAGCGGGAAGGACGCGCCTTGCCGGGCGAACAGGGCATCTTGCTCGACAATATGCTGAAAGCCATCGGTGTCGATGCGGCCAGCGGCGCGTACGTCACGCATTTGCTGAAATGCCGTCCGCTCGACGATGCCGGCCAGGAACGCTTGCCAACAGAGGCCGAGTCCGCCGCCTGCCGGCCGTATTTTGAGCGCGAACTGGCCCTGCTGCAGCCGCGCACTATTCTGACGCTCGGTTCCATGGCCGCCGCCGGCATCACTCCCGGCGAAAAGCCCGTGCGCGGCACGGTGCGCCGGCTGGGCGGCGCGTCCGTCATCGCCACCTTCCACCCGGAGCAACTGTTGCAGGACGAAACGGGCAAGGCCAAGGCGCGTGCCTGGGCCGATTTGTGCCTGGCGCAAAGCGCGCACGGCGATACGCGCGGTGAGTGATGCGGCCGCCGGCGCCTTCCAGGCCCGCTTCGAGCAGCGCTGGGGGCATTTGACGCATCCCCGCGTGCGGGCGCTGGCCTGGCTGCTCGACTCGCCCGATCTGCTCGATCCGGCCAGCGCGCACTGGGGCGGGCGCATTGCCAGCCTGGCGCCAGTCAGCCCGGCTGTCGCCGCCTGGCTGGCAGCCTTGCAGGACGATGCTGCGCCGCTCGATGCGGCGCTGGGCCCGAAGTTCTATTCCCGCCTGGGCCTGTACGCTGAAAAGCTGCTGGCCTTTTATTTTGAACAGCAGGGATTGCTGCAAGCACATGGCTTGCAAGTGCAGGTCAACCGCAACGACACGGTGGGCGAGTTCGATTTCCTGCTGCGTGACGGCAATGCGCTGCTGCACTGGGAATTCGCCACCAAGTTCTACCTGCAGGAAGGCGCGCCCGACCCCGGCATCTTCAACCACTTGATCGGCCCCAACCTGGCCGACACGCTCGGTTTAAAGATGCGCAAGATTCTCGACAAGCAACTGGCCCTGTCGCGCCACCCGGCCGCGCAAGCCGTGCTGGCGCAGCCCGTGCGGGCGGCGCAGGCGCTGGTCAAGGGCTGGCTGTTTTATGCGCCCGGCACCACGCCGGGCATGGACGGCATTTCCCAAGAGCATGGACACGGTTTCTGGTGCACGCCCGCGCAATTGCCCGCGCAGCGCTATGTCGTGCTGCCGCGCCTGCAATGGCTGGCGCCGTACAAGGGGCGCGACGCGGAGGTGCTGGAGGTGGAGGCGTTACGGGCGCAGCTGGCGGATCTGGCGCAACCGCTGATGGTTGCCGCCGTGGAGCAGATCGACGGCTGGGAAGTGGAGCGCACGCGCGGTTTTGTCGTGCCCGCTACCTGGACGGCGCAGGCTGCCGCGCGGCGGCTGGCGGGTGGTTTACCGCTTTAAGACGCTCAAGCCAAAACGACATCCGGGGTCAGGCCCTGAGGGGCTGACCCCGGCCTTCGCTTGGGCGTTAATGTTTTTGCTCGCCAATCAGCGACAAGTTGTCGTGCTCGGCCTGGTTCAACTTGTGCTTGCGCATGATCATGTACATGGTGCCGGCGACGAACAGGCCGAACAGGGTGATGATGATGTTCAGCGGCAGGTGCAAACGGATCATGATGGAGTACACGGCCAGCATGGTGAGAATCGACAGGTTTTCGTTGAAATTCTGCACGGCGATCGAGTGGCCTGCGCTCATCAGTACGTGGCCGCGGTGTTGCAGTAGGGCATTCATCGGCACGACGAAGAAGCCGGACAGGGCGCCGATCAGCACCAGCATCGGGTAAGCCATCCATACGCTGTGCACTTGCGTCATCAGCATGACGATCACGCCCATGGCGATACCTAGCGGTATCACGGTCAAGGACTTGCGCAGGGGAATGAAGCGGGCCGACAGCACGGCGCCAAACGCGACGCCGATGGCGACCACGCCGACGAGGCTGGTGGCCTTGTCGAACGGCATGTTCAACGATTGCTTGGCCCATTCCAGCACGATCAGCTGCAAGGTGGCGCCGGCGCCCCAGAACAGGGTCGTCAC
This sequence comes from uncultured Janthinobacterium sp., assembly GCA_963530105.1. Lineage (GTDB taxonomy): Bacteria > Pseudomonadota > Gammaproteobacteria > Burkholderiales > Burkholderiaceae_D > Janthinobacterium. The sequence goes on along the minus strand of CAUSDR010000495.1, from coordinate 231 downwards.
GGCCAGGGTGATCTGGCCCAGCTTGTCTTTCCACAGGATGGAATAGCAATTGGCAAAATCGGAAATCAGTTTGATAGGATTGCGTTCCTGGTGCGGATACACGCAATTGGTGTCAGGGATCTTCAGGTTGGCCAGGGTGGCCAGTATGTAGGTGCCCACCACCACGCACAGGGCCGCTTCCGTCTTGTTGCCGATGCCCGTGTCGATCAGGGGGAAGTCGAAGGACAGCAG
>CAUSDR010000494.1:0-4019 GCA_963530105.1 uncultured Janthinobacterium sp. | reverse complement strand
GGTTGACACGCAGCAACAACGGGAAGATCTGGCTGGTGATGATGACGATGGTGATGAGGCCGAAGATATACGTGATCGAATACGCGGTGACGACGTTGGCTTGCAGCTCGGCGATGCGTTCCAGCGGCAGGGCCAGCTTGGAAATGGCGTCGGTGGCCGTGCCGACGACGGCCGATTCCGTGGCCGCGCCCGCCATCATGCCGGCCGCCGTGCCCTGGTCCAGGCCCATGATGCGCGTGGCCAGCAGCACCAGCGCCAGTACCGCCACCACTTCGATCAGGCAGAGTATGCCAAGGCGCAAGCCTTTGGCATTCAGGTTGGCGAAGAACTGCGGGCCGCCCGCGTAGCCGAGGGCAAAGATGAAGAGCATGAAGAAAACATTCTTCACGCTGGCGTCGAGGCTGATGCCCACTTGCCCGATCAGCAGCGCGGCGATCAGGGTGCCGCACACGCCGCCCAGCTGGATGGGACCGAAGCGTATCTGCCCCACCGCGTAGCCCAGCGCCAGCGCCAGGAACAGGGCCAGTTCCGGCACCTGGTGCAATACCGACGCGATCGAATCGAGCATGAGCAGACCTTCGAAATGATAACGGATGGTTACGAAAATCGAGCGTTCCCGGGCTGGCGGCAGCGTGCGGGCGAACGGGCGTATGGTTTCCCGCACAGCACCTGCAGAGGAGGGCTACGCTGGGAAAATGTTGTAACGTGGAATCATATTCGGCGATTATTTTATAAGTGTCAACAGGTGTTCTGTTGAACTCGTCTTGCGATTAATCAAACAAGCTGCGCACGATTGAAGTAGTCATTTGACACAAATCAACATTACCATTAGTAATGTTTTGGCCGGTACCAGAGTGCCTTGCGCGCCAGCGGCGTTGCGTCCGGCAAGTCAGGATTGGCCAGCTCCAGCGGATGGCGCTGGTGCAGCTTCAGCTCGCCCGCCAGGCGGCCGAAATGGCGCTGGAACAATTGCATGAAGCTGCCGTCGGCCAGCATCTTCTCCAGCCCCGTCTCGATGTCGCGCGCCAGTTCCGGGCGCTCCTTGCCGACAAAAAAATACATGGCGGCCGGATAATGCAGCACGAGATGGGCGTCCAGCGCCAGCGGCAGCTGGGCATGGCTGGCCAGTTCCTTTTGCACTTCGATCACGGAACGGGGAAAGTAATCGATGCGCCCCGCGACCAGCTGCTCGAACAAGCCTTCATACGTGCTCGACATTTCCACGCGCAATCCATTGCCCTGCAAGATGGCCGTATCGGGCCAGTCGCGCATCTGCCCTGCCAGGTAGCGGGCCAGCTCGTCCGGCTTGCGCACCTTGCTCAGCAGCTGCGCCTGGCGGGCGTGCAGCAGCGCCACCCTCCAGCCGATCAAGCCCCGGTCGATGGGAATGCGCACGGGCAACAGCTGCGTTTCGCGCGCGCGGCTGGTCATGGCCCAGACGATATCGGCCCTGCCCGTGCCACCGGCGATTTCATGCATGGCGCGCGTCTGCACCATGCGCAGCAGCGACGGCCGCAGCGCGTATGCGCGGCCCGAGCGCTCAAGCGCCAGGCGCAGCAAGGTCGTGACGTACAGCAGTTGCGGATCATCCTGCGCCTGATGGCGCGGATACAGCAGGGCCTGCGGCACATGCCTGGGCACCGCGGCGCCCAGGGCATCCATAAATGGCCACAGGCCGGCAAGCAGGAGCAGGGGGCGGCGCTGCATGCGCCCTCCTTTCGCGTGTTTCTTATCAGAAAAACAGTATCGCGCAGCAGGGCACGCTTGTCGATGGGAATATGGAAACTGTATATAAAATGACACTGATATCTGCGGCGGCGCGACTATGCGAATTAATGCATATCAATAAAACGTGAAATTTTAAAAAAAAGCGTCGTGCGGCTCTGGACGGCTTGCGCCCCCTCACCTACGCTGTTTTTTTATTTGAAAAACAAGAGGTACGCATGCAAACAGCACGCTTGAATATTATTGGCATGGATCACGAAGGATGCGCCGACCGGCTGACGGGCGCCCTGGAAGCCGTCACTGGCGTGGCCACCGTCTGCGTTTCGCTGGCGCGCCACGGCGCCACGGTGCAATTCGACGAACGCCTGGCCACGCAGGAGCGCCTGCTGGCAGCCGTCAACGATGCCGGTTTCATGGGTGAAACAACAGATGAGGAACAGCTGGCCTCGTGCAGCGGCGCCTGCGGCCACTGCCGCCACTAGGCTGGCGCGAGATTGCCGCCAGATCGGCGCCAGGCCGCCAGCAAGCCGCCGCCCGCCACCCGCACGTTTTTCTTGCCGCGATCCCGGCAGCAAGCATCCCTCCCCGCATTTGCCAGCTAGCCACCGCGCGCGCCGCGGTCGCGCAAATGGGCCAGCACGCGGCGCGGCCCCAGCGCATGCAGGTCGAACGGCGGCAACTCGATGGCGTCGAGCGTGTTCTTGAACAGCAGGCCCAGTTCCGTATCGCCTTCCAGGCTCAGGCGGCGGCTGAAGAACAGGGTGTCGGGGTCTTCCTGGCGCCGCGCCAGCAGCATCAGGTCATGCACGCTGGCGGCGATGCACAGCTCGGGCACGTCCATATAGCGCTCGGCCACGAAGACCGTGCCCTGCCATTCGAAATCGAAGGCGATGCCGGCGTCCAGCAGGCGCAGCCGCAGGCGGCGTCCTTCCAGGCGGCAACGCACGTCGTCGGGCAGCTGCGGCGCCAGCAAGCGGTTCAAGCCCTGCACGAACAGCCAGGAAGCGGGATACGACGGCAGCCTGGACAGCAAATCGGCCAGCGGTTCGGGCAGGCGGAACGATGCGCCGCCCTTTCCCGGGGCAGGCACCGCCGCGATCGGCGGCAGGACGGGCAATCTTTCCAGTTGATCTTGCATGGTGTTTCCTTTCGATACAGTCAATGGGCGGCGTGCTGTTCCATGCCGGGCTGGCCGTGCCAGTAGCCATCGCAGGCGCCGGCCGGCTGGCAGGCTGCCAGCTGCGCCTGGGCGCCGATGCCGCTGACGAGGCCGCGCCGGGCGCGGTCGAAGATGGCGATGACCTTGTCCGTGTGCGAGGCTTGCGGACTGATGCGCGCCACGGCCACGCCCATGCCGCGCATGGCGTCCAGTTCGCGTACCAGGTTGTAGACCAGCGCCGACTGCGTCTGCGTGCCATTCAGGACCAGGAACGGCACTTCGTCGCGCGTGCGCAGCAGCAGGCCGTCCGGCTCTTCCAGGCAGCTGTAGCCGCAATCGTCCTTCGGCAGGTTGCGGTTGCGCGCCGTGAAGCAGCGCGCGGAAAACGCCAGCGGCATGCGGCCGTAGGCGAAGACTTCCGTTTCCAGCCCTTCCGGCTTCTGGCGCTGCATTTCGGCCAGCGCCGCCTGCCCCATTTCCAGCGGCATCACCCAGCGCCGCGCCCCCAGGCGCGCCAGCAATTGCAGGCTGGGGCCGTTGAACAGGTTCAAATGCGGACCGGCGACGAAGGGCGCGCCCTTTTCCATGCAGTGCACGGCGCCCATGTCGTTCGCCTCGACCGTGTAGCGGCCATTGGCCGTGATGCGGCGCAGGGTCGCCAGTTCCGCGCCCGCCTCGATCAGCGCCTGCGTCGACAGCACCACTTCCTTGCCGGCAGCGGCCAGCATGTCGGCGATATCGAGCCAGTCGGCCAGGCGCAGTTCGTGCCGGCGCGAGCAGACGGTTTCGCCCAGGTAGACGATATCGACGGCCGTGGCGGCGACCTGCTGGTAAAACTCGAAGACGGTGGTGCGCGGCCAGTAATACAGCAAGGGGCCCAAAGATAGTTTCAGCATGCTTTTCCAGTAATTTTCAAGTAACAAAAGCGCCGCGGGCGGCTTGCGGCGAGGCCGGGAAGCGCAGCCGTGCCGGGGCACGGGGCCGCCGCAGCAGCGGGCATCGCAGGCCGCGCCCGGGACGCGCAGCAGGTTTTGCTATTTCCAGGAGCGGTGGTAAGCGCCCAGGGTGTGCTGCTGCCCCTCGGCCAGCTTGTCCATGGCCGCCATCCAGCCCGGCTTGACGGCGTAGCGCGCAT
>CAUSDR010000493.1:0-4032 GCA_963530105.1 uncultured Janthinobacterium sp. | reverse complement strand
GCTTGCGCCGGTGCAGCGGCAGGTGCTGCCGCAGGAGCGGCGGCGCCACCGGTGGTCTCGACGACCAATACCAGCGAACCCTTGGCAACCTTGTCGCCGACCTTGACTTTCAATTCCTTGACGATACCGGCGTGGCTCGATGGAATTTCCATGCTGGCCTTGTCCGATTCCACCGTCAGCAGCGACTGGTCGACCTTGATCGTGTCGCCCACCTTGACCATCAGTTCGATGACTTCGACTTCCTTGAAGTCGCCGATATCGGGCACGGTCACGTCGACCAGACCACCAGCGGCGGCTGGCGCGGCAGCAGCTGGTGCGGGCGCAGCAGCAGGTGCTGCTTCAGCCGCAGGCGCGGCAGCCGGCGCAGCGGCAGCCGGTGCTGGAGCCGAAGCGTCGTCCGCCACTTCCAGCAGCAGGACCAGCGAACCTTCGGCGATCTTGTCGCCCACGTTGACTTTCAATTCCTTGACGACACCGGCGTGGCTCGATGGAATTTCCATGCTCGCCTTGTCCGATTCGACCGTGATCAGGGACTGGTCGACCTTGACCGTATCGCCTGGCTTGACCATTAGTTCAATGATCTCGACTTCCTTGAAATCGCCGATATCCGGGACTTTGACTTCCACAATGCTCATAGCTTGCTCCGTTATTTTATTTGTCAGATGGACCCGCACACACGCCAGGGCGGCGCTTGCGCACCGCCCTGGCATCATCGGATCCGCACAACGATTACTGGGTCACCGGATTCGGTTTGTTGGCGTCGATGCCGTACTTGGCAATCGCCTGCTCCACCACCGACACGTCGATCTTGCCTTCGTCGGCCAGCGATTTCAACGCGGCCACGGTGACATAATAACGGTTCACTTCGAAGAACTCGCGCAGCTTGGCGCGGCTGTCCGAGCGGCCAAAGCCATCGGTGCCCAGCACTTTATAAGTGCGGCCCTTCGGCATGAAGGCGCGGATCTGTTCTGCAAACGCGCGCATGTAGTCGGTCGTGGCGACGATCGGGCCGTCGGTATCTTGCAACAGCGACGTCACGTACGGCACGCGCTGCTCTTTCGACGGGTTGACCATGTTCCAGCGTTCCGCATCCTGGCCATCGCGGGCCACCAGGGTCAGCGACGGCGCCGACCACACGTCCGCGGCCACGCCCCAGTCGTTGGCCAGCAATTCGGCGGCGAAGATCGATTCGCGCAGGATGGTGCCGCAACCGATCAGCTGAACGCGCAGCTTGGCGTCCGCCGGGCCTTCCTGCAGCTTGTACATGCCTTTCAGGATGCCTTCTTCCTGGCCTGGCTTGATGCCTGGCTGGGCGTAGTTCTCGTTCATGATCGTGATGTAGTAGAAAACATCTTCCTGGTTGGCGATCATGCGGCGCAGGCCGTCCTGGATGATGACGGCGACTTCATGGCTGAAGGTCGGGTCGTACGGCATGCAGGTCGGGATGGTGGCGGCGAAGATATGGCTGTGGCCATCTTCGTGCTGCAAGCCTTCGCCGTTCAGGGTCGTGCGGCCGGCCGTGCCGCCCATCAGGAAGCCGCGGGCGCGCATGTCGGCTGACGCCCACACCTGGTCGCCGATGCGCTGGAAGCCGAACATCGAGTAGAAGGTGTAGAACGGGATCATGATGCGGTCGTTGGTCGAATACGACGTCGCCGCGGCGATCCACGAGCTCATGCCGCCCGCTTCGTTGATGCCTTCCTGCAGGATCTGGCCGGCCTTGTCTTCGCGGTAGTACATGACCTGGTCCTTGTCGACCGGCTCGTACAACTGGCCTTTCGGGTTGTAGATGCCGATCTGGCGGAACAGGCCTTCCATGCCGAAGGTACGCGATTCATCGACCAGGATAGGCACAACGCGCTGGCCCAGGTTCGGGTCTTTCAACAGGGTCGAAATGACGCGCACGAACGCTTGCGTGGTGGAGATTTCACGGCCTTCCGGCGTCGCTTCCAGCACGTTTTTAAAGGCGTCCAGGCCAGGCACGGGCAGGGTTTCTTCCGCTTTCTGGCGGCGCTGCGGCAGGTAGCCGCCCAATGCCTTGCGGCGCTCGTGCAGGTAAACCATTTCCGGCGCGTCGTCGGCTGGCTTGAAGAACGGGATGTCGGCCAGCTTGTCGTCCGGGATCGGCAGCGAGAAGCGGTCGCGCATTTCGCGGATGGCTTCGTCGTCCAGTTTTTTCGTCTGGTGCGCCGTGTTGCGCGCTTCGCCCGACTTGCCCATGCCGTAGCCCTTGATGGTTTTCACCAGCAAGACGGTTGGCTGGCCCTTGTGTTCCTGGGCGATCTTGAATGCCGCGTAGATCTTGTGCGGATCGTGGCCGCCACGGGTCAGGCGCCAGATGTCGTCGTCCGTCATGTTGGCAACCATTTCCAGCAGCTTCGGATGCTTGCCGAAGAAGTGCTTGCGCACGTAGGCGCCATCTTTCGCCTTGTAGTTCTGGTATTCGCCGTCGACGGTGTCCATCATCACTTGCTGCAGGATGCCTTCCTTGTCCTGTGCCAGCAGGGCGTCCCAGCCCGGGCCCCAGATGACCTTGACGACGTTCCAGCCGGCGCCACGGAATTCGCCTTCCAGTTCCTGGATGATCTTGGTGTTGCCGCGCACGGGGCCGTCCAGGCGCTGCAGGTTGCAGTTGACCACGATGACCAGGTTGTCGAGCATGTCGCGCGCGGCCAGGCCGATCGCGCCCAGGGATTCCGGCTCGTCCATCTCGCCGTCGCCGCAGAAGGCCCAGACCTTGCGGTTGTCGGTCTTGGCGATGCCGCGTGCGTGCAGGTATTTCAGGAAACGCGCCTGGTAGATCGCCATGTGCGGGCCCAGGCCCATCGACACGGTCGGGAACTGCCAGAAGTCAGGCATCAGCTTCGGATGCGGGTAGGAAGACAGGCCCTTGCCGTCGACTTCCTTGCGGAAGTTCAGCATCTGCTCTTCGCTCAGGCGGCCTTCGAGGAAGGCGCGCGCGTAGACGCCAGGCGAGGAGTGGCCCTGGATGTACAGCAGGTCGCCGCCGTGGTCGGCCGTCGGCGCGTGCCAGAAATGGTTGAAACCGATGCCCAGCATGTTCGCCAGCGAGGCAAACGAGGACAAGTGGCCGCCCAGGTCGCCGTCGGCACGGTTGGCCTTGACGACCATGGCCATGGCGTTCCAGCGCATCCACGAGCGCAGGCGCTCTTCGTATTCCAGGTTGCCGGGACAGTGTGCTTCTTGTTTGGTGGGGATGGTATTGACGTAGGCGGTGGTGCTGGAGAACGGGATCTGGGCGCCACGGCGGCGGGCCAGGTCAACCAGGCGCTCCATCAGGTAGTGCGCGCGTTCCGGGCCTTCATTTTCCAGTACGGCTTCGAGCGCGTCCAGCCACTCCTTGGTTTCCTGCATATCCGGGTCGGTGCCGATCTGTGTCGTTACCTGGTTCAGTTGAGCTGACATCTGTTGAGTCTCCTTTGTGAACGCCCCACCCCGATTTTCCGGATCGCTGTCGGACGGTATTTCGCTGATTATTTACTATTAAGATGGATTAGTGTGAGGATTCTAACAGCGTATTTAGTATTTTTCAAATTACGATATAGCATTTCGCATTGTGAAATTACCCTATGAAATTTTTGCTGCACTGCCGCAAATTCTGTCCGGAAATTAGGGTGATCAGAGTAGCAAATAGCGCCGAAACCGGAAAACGTGCATGCCCTGGCCGCCCCCGCTCTACGAGCACATCAGCAAACCGAATTAAAACCCCAGTCGTCCGCACAGGCATACCGGGCCAAGCGGGCCTGAAAAATGTCGAGGGCAAGGCGCGGCGACGCAGACAGTACGCCAGTACGGCAAGGCGCTGCAACGCCGCCATCGGCATTTTCTCGGGCCCGCGTCTCCGGCCCGCTGTTGTTCGGGCCAAGCGGACCTGAAAAATGTCGAGGGCAAGGCGCAGCGACGCGGACAGTACGCCAGTACGGCAAGGAGCTGCAACGCCGCCATCGGCATTTTCACGGGCCCGCGTCTCCGGCCCGCTGTTGTTCGGGCCAAGCGGACCTGAAAAATGTC
>CAUSDR010000492.1:0-4067 GCA_963530105.1 uncultured Janthinobacterium sp. | reverse complement strand
CGCCAGCCCCGCATGGTCGCCATCTTCCAGCGTGCGCCAGTGGCGGTGCGCGGCGCGGCGCAGCACTTCGGGCATGCTCCACGGCGCCAGGCCCGTGCGGGCGCGCCGCACGGCCTGCGCATCGGCGGCGGCGTCGTGCAGGGTGGCCATGACATCGATCTGCATGGGCCAGCTGCGCACCGTGGGCCAGGAAAAGTCGGCCATGCACTCGCCCGCGTCGAGCAGCTGCTGGTAGCCGGCACCCCAGGCGCTCCAGTACAGCAGGCCGTAACGGGCCGCGTGGTCGCGCAGCAGGCAGTTCCAGGCGCGCGCCAGGCCATGCTGGCCGCACCACAGGGCCACGGGGATGGCGCTGAAGGCCAGCGCCACGCACAGCGAGGCGCCATTGTGCTCAAAGCCCAGCATCACCGCTTCGCGCGCGATGTGCAGGGCTTCGTCGGGCCGCCCCAGCAGCCACAGGCAGCGCGACAGATTGCCGCGCAAGCACACCTGGTGGTCGGCCAGCAAGGCATTGTTCAGGGTCAGCTGGCCGGCGCCGTCGGGATGCGCGAGCACCATGCGCGCCAGCGCCGCCGACTCCGCATGGCGGCCCTGCAGATGCTCGCCGGCCGAGCGCATGCGCGCCTGCACCAGCTGCATCGCCGTGCTGCCGCTGGACTGGCACAGCACCCCGAGCTGGGCCACATAGGCGCCGGCGCCCGTGAAATCGGCCAGCGCCATGCTGCAGATCCACATGCCGCAGATCGCCTCGGCGCGGCGCGCGCTGTCGCCGCTGTGCATGGCCAGCGCGTAGCCGTGGCGGAACGACAGCAGCATGGCGCCCGTCACGCCCTGCGTGTGCATCAGCAGGTGGGCCAGCGAGGCATGCAGCTGCATCTCGCTGTCCGCATCGGCGATGGCGTGCAGCGCCATCTGTTCCAGCGCCCGCTCCACGCGCACGCGGTATTCGTCCATCAGCGACAGCTGGTAGAACAGGGTTTGCGCCGCCAGGGTCAGGGCGATGCCCAGCGCCGCGTCATCGGCCTCGCCGAAGGCCCAGTCGATGGCGGCGCGCAAGTCGTCCACATGGCGGCCATAGCAGGCGCTCCAGCTGGCGAACGACATGCGCTCCCAGTCGGCGGCGACTCTGCCGGCCAGCACCAGACAGTGGCGCGCATGGCGCAGGAACGCGGCATCGCCCTGCCCGCTCGCCTGCAGCTGCGTGGCGGCGTAGGCGCGCGTCGTTTCCAGCAGGCGGTAATACACGTGCTCACAGCAGAATTCGATGCTGACGAGGGATTTGGCGGCCAGGTCGGCCACCATGTCGAACACGTCGCGGCCCGCCACGGCGGCGGCGGACTGCATGCGGAAGCGGCTCTTGAACACGCTCAGCACCTGCAGCACCTCGCGCTCCTCGGCGTCCAGCAAGCCATAGCTCCAGTCGAGGGTGGCGCGCAGGGTCTGGTGGCGCAGCGGCACGTTGCGCGGGCCGCGCGTGAGCAGGCGAAAGCGGTCGTCGAGCTGGCGCCGCAATTCATGGATGCCGAAGTGGCCGATGCGCCCGGCCGCCAGTTCCAGCGCCAGCGGTATGCCGTCGAGGCGGCGGCAGATCTCCGCCACCACGGGCACGTCGGCGTCGGCCAGCACGAAACCGTCGTCGACGGCCGCGCAGCGCTCGCAAAACAGCTGCACGGCGGCGAAATGCCGGGCCGCCTGCGCATCGGGCACGACGTCGGCCGGCGGCAGGCCCAGCGCGGGCAGGCGTTGCAGGTGTTCGCTGGTGATGCGCAGCGGTTCGCGGCTGGTGGCCAGCACGTGCAGCAGCGGCGCGCCCTTCAGCAGGGCGTCGGCCAGCATGGCCGCCGCGCCGATCACGTGTTCGCAGTTATCCAGCACGATCAACATGTGGCGCTGGCGCAGGTAGGCCAGCAGGGATGGCATGGAATCGCCGGCCGGCACGGCCACGCCCAGCGCCGTGGCCAGCGCCAGTGGCACCAGCCGGCCCTCGCCCAGCGGCGCCAGGTCGACGAAGCAGACGCCGTCCGCATAGCGGCGCAGCACGCGCGAGGCCAGCGCCACGGCCACCGTCGTCTTGCCGATGCCGCCCGGGCCGACGATGCACAGCAGGCGCAGTTGCAGCAGCTGGTTGGCCATCGCCTGCAGCGTTTCGCCGCGCCCCACCATGCGCGTCAGCAGCACGGGCAGGTTGTGCTGCGGCTCGGCGCTGGCCGTGCCGGCCGCCACCGCCTGCCCTGTGTAGGACAGGGGCGCCAGGAAGCCGTAGCCGCGTCCGGGGATGGTGGTGATGTAGCGCTGGCCGTCGCGGCCATCGCCGAGCACCTTGCGCAGTGCGGCCAGGTGCACGCGCAAGGTGGCGTCGTCGACGAAGGCGTGCGGCCAGACGATGGCCAGCAATTCATTCTTGTCGACGATCTCGCCGGCCCGCTCCAGCAGCGCCAGCAGCAAATCCATGGCACGGCTCCCCAGGCGCAGCGCGCGCTCGCCGTCGAACAGCAGGCGCTCGAGCGGCAATAGGCGAAACGGGCCGAAAACAAAGGCCGGAATGGAGCTGTTCATAGTTGTTGCATGGGGAAAGTGTGAAAGCAAACGGCGTGCGGTGGCCATATTCTACTGAGCATCGGCGCCGCGCCACATGGCGTCATGTATGCGTCCTGTTACAGGCCCGCTCACATGGCGGGCGCCAGCGCGGGACGGGCACCGGCCAGCAGCGCGGCGACGGCCGCCGCCGGCGCCGGCCGGTGCAGGTAGAAACCCTGCACCTGCTGGCAGCCCAGGCGGCGCAGACGCTCCAGCTGCTCGCCGCTTTCCACGCCTTCGGCCACCACCTGCAAGCCCAGGCCGCGCGCCAGGGCAATGGTCGAGGCGACGATCATGGCGTCATTGCGGTCGATGGCGATGTCGCGAATAAAAGAGCGGTCGATCTTCAGCGTATGGATCGGCAGCATCCGGATATGGCTCAAGCCCGAATAGCCGGTGCCGTAATCATCGAGCGAAATGGCCACCCCCAGCGCGCGCAGGCGCACCAGCACTTCCTTGGCTTGCGAAATATCATCGATGAAGCCGCTCTCCGTCACTTCCAGCTCCAGCAGGTCCGGCGCCAGTTCGTGCCGCTCCAGGCAGCGCGTCACGGTGGCCAGCAGCTGCGGGTCGCGCAGCTGCCGCGCCGAGATATTGATCGCCACGGGCACCAGCGCCAGGCCCGCCTGCCGCCACTGCGCCAGCTGGCGGCAGGCGGCGGCGATGCTCCAGTTGCCCAGCGCAACGATCGCCTGCGTTTCCTCGGCCAGGCCGATGAATTCATTCGGGAAGATCAGGCCATGCTGCGGGTGGTCCCAGCGCAGCAGGGCTTCGAGGCCGACGATGTGCCCGCGCGCCGTGTCGAACTTGCCCTGGTAATGCAGGCAGAATTCGTCATCGCGCATGGCCAGCCCGAAGCGCCCCTGCAATTCCAGGCTGCGCGCCGCCGACAGGTTCAGGGCCATGTCGTAAAAACGGAAACTGTCGCGCGCCGCCTTGGCGCCGTCCATGGCGCTGCCGGCGCTCGACAGCAAGGCGTCGACGCTTTGGCCGTCGCGCGGATACAGCGCGATGCCGATGCTGGCCGTCGCCAGGATGGCGGCGCCGCCAGGCGGAGAAAATGGCAGGCGCAGCGCGTCGAGCAGCATGCCGGCGACGGCCGCCAGGCGCTCCTCGCTGGCCACTTCGCACAGCAGCAGGACGAATTCATCGCCGCCGAAACGCGCCAGCAGGTCGCCGTCGCGCAGCGCGTGGCGCAGGCGCCGCGCCGCTTCCTGCAGCAGGGCGTCGCCGGCCAGGTGGCCCAGGCGCTCGTTGACCAGCTTGAAACGGTCCATGTCGACCAGCAGCAAGGCATAGTGGTTGCGGCTGTGGCGCGCCTGCTGCAGCTTGGCGCCGGCGCCGTCGTAAAAACGGCGGCGGTTGGCCACGCCCGTCAGTTCGTCACGGCTGGCCAGCAGGTCGGCGCGGCTGCGTTCGCGCGCCAGCTGCAGGCTCAGGGTGATGTGCGCGCCCTCCGCCTGGCGCCGCTGCGCGCGCAGCCGGCGCCG
>CAUSDR010000491.1:0-4070 GCA_963530105.1 uncultured Janthinobacterium sp. | reverse complement strand
GGGTGACGGGTGGCGCCGAGGCGGGCACGGATGCGGGCACGGCAGCGATGGCGCCGCCGGCCAGCAAGGCCAGGCCGAGGACGCAGGACAGGCGGCGCATCATGCTGCCTCCCGTGCCAGGGTGCGGGCGATGTCGTCCGCCGCGCGCAAGCCGAGCGCGGCCATGCTGAGGGTCGTGTTGACCACGCTGGCCGACGGCATGGCGCCGCCGCCCGGCAGCCACAGGTTGGCGTGATCGTGCGCGCGGCAATTGCCGTCGACCACGGAGTCGGCGCGATTGGAACCCATGATGACGCCGCCCATGATGTGGTTGTTGGCGTTCAGGCTGCTGGTGATATTGAATTCCACGGCGCCGAACAGCTTGCCGATGTGTTCCAGCTGCGCGTGCGCGGCCTTGGCGCCATTGCGCACGTAGTCGCCCACGTCATAGTAAATGTCGGGACAGGCCAGGCCCAGCGGGTCCTTGCGCGTCTTGCTCAAGGTCAGGCGGTTATGCGCTTCCGGCAGCGGCTCCAGGCTGATCGACAGGTCCACGCCAAACGCGGCGCGGCGGCGGATTTCGTCATCGAGATCCTTGCCCACCAGGCCCAGCTTGAGCGACTGCTGGGTAGCAGGTCCCACGCGGGTGATATTGTTCAAGATCATCTTGTTGGCCGAATACTGGCCACGGAAGGCGCCGTCGCGCGGCCCCACCAGGCAGCTGCTCTGCGCCGGGCCACGGCCCGTCCAGATCGGTTCATTGGCAAGGAAGGTACAGTGGAAACCGGAATGGTCCATCATGTTGCGGCCCACCTGGTCGGAACTGTTGGCGATGCCGTTCGGATTGTTCTGGTTGGCCGCCAGCAGCAGCAGGCGCGGCGTTTCGATGCCATTGCAGGCAATCACGAATGCCTTGCCGGTCGCCATGTGCGACTGTTTCTTCGCGTCATACCAGTGCACGGCCGTCACGCGGTTGTTCTGGTCCGTATCGATGCGGTAGACGACGGCCTCGGCCAGCACGCCCGCGCCTTTCAGCTCGGCCCGCTCCACGTGGTGGATGCCGTTGTACATGGCGCCGATGGGGCAGATCGGCTGGCAATTGTTGTTGCCGCAGCAAGTGGGACGCCCCTGCCATGGCCGCGTCGAGCGCCCTTGCGGAATCGGCACGGAACGGTAGCCGTGCGGGTTGACCACTTCGGCGAAGCGCTTGTCGCCATAGCCCCAGGGCACCATGTCCATCGGGTAAGGCTTGCTGCGCTCGCTCGGCGATTGCAGCGCGGGATCGTTGGGGCCGGCCACGCCCATTTCCTGCTCGGCGCGGCAATAGTACGGTTCCAGCTCATCGTAGGAAATGGCCCAGTCGCGCCCGACGCCATACTCGCTTTTCATGCGCATGTCGGACGGCAAGTGGCGCCAGCACGACGCGGCCCAGTGCCAGGTCGTGCCGCCCACCGTGCGCAGATAGCCTTGCTGGAAACTGCTGCCGCTGGGGCCGGACAATTCCACGTAGTTATTCTTCGGGAAATACAGGGGCGCGGGCGCGTGCTCCGCCTGCGGATACAGGCCCTGGAAGTCGGAGCCGACGCGGTTTTCGAACGGCATGTTGCGCCAGTTTTCCACGGCTTGTCCCCGCTCGATGCGCAGGCCCGCTTCCAGCATGATCACGGAATGGCCTTGCGCGGCCAGCTGGTCGGCCATCATGGCGCCGACCACGCCGGTACCGACGATGACGACATCGGCGACGACGTCGCCATTACTCTTGAATTGGGGGGATTTCATTTTGCTTGCTTGCCTTTCGGTTCGGGAGTGCCGGTGGTGGCCGGGGCGGGCACGGGTTTCGGTGCCACGGGCGCGGAAACGCCCACGGCCGGGGGCGCCTTCAGCCACCACAGGGGGCCGTAGTTGCAATACGTCGGCACGACCTGGCCATCGGCCACCGTGCGGTACATCAACGCTTCCGCATACGCGACGACGATGGATTGCGTGCCCTGCGCCGCATGGCCGGCGACGGTGCCCGTGTACCAGGCGGCGACGATGGCCAGCGCCAGCTCGCGCAAGGCCGCATCGGCGGCGGTGGCCGCCGCCAGCAGGGTCTTGGCTTCCTGGCCCGTGACCAGCAGCGCGCCCAGGCGCGGCAACTGTTCGGCAAAGCCGGGCACGTTGCTGCGCATGGCTTGCTCGATGCGCGCCGCCGTGCCTGCCGACAAGTCACGGTGACCCGTGATGGTCTGCGACAAGGTGTAGAACAGCATGGTGGCCGGGGCCGGCTCGGCGGCCGGGGCACTCGCCGGCGCCGGCATGGCGGCCGACAGCGGATTGCTCCAGAAACCGGCCTGCGCCAGCAAGGCGGCCAGGCCGATCAGGGCATGGCGGCGGCTGATGCGCGGCAGGGAGGACGATGAAGCGGATGCTGCAGATGGTGCGCTGCCTGGATGATGCATGACGAGACTCCCGCAAGACTTAGAGCACCTGACATAACCTGCTGCGCGTCGCGATTTGCGGCCTGCGATGCTCGCTGACTCGGCGTCCCCGTGCATTCGCACAGCTGCGCTTCTCAGCCGCAACTCACTGCCGCTCGCTACGGTTCTGTCAGGCACTCTTCTTGTTTTTGTTGACTTGGATGGTTGCGTTAAATCGCATTTGAACAAATGCAATTCGCCTCGTCATTATCCTACAGAAATAAATTGTTTGCCAATGTAGTATTACTACGCGTGCGGACGAGGCAATCCTGTCTGTCAGCCTGGCGTCGCGCGCAGGCGGAATGCCAGGCCGGGCTGGCCGCCCAGGCGGTAGTGGAAGTCGAGCACGCTGCCGCCCGCCAGCGCCGGCTTGCCCGGCAAGGCGAGGGGCAGGTTCAGGCTGCACTCGTGGTCGCCCAGCACGATGTCGCCATGCACGCGGATGCGCGTCAGCAGGCGCGGCGCCTGCTCCAGCACATCGGGCAGGCGGATGCTGGCGGCCGGCAGGCTGTCGCCCTGCTCATGCCGCCAGGCGCGCAGGGCCTCGGCGTCGAGCGTAAAGATCGGGCCCCAGTCGGTGCATGGCGCGTCCGGCGCGCGCCGGTCCAGTCCCAGGTGCACGCTGACGGCGGCCGGCAGCAGTGCCGCCGAGGGCGCTTGCGCATGCAGATTGCGCAGGATCGCCACCTGCGGCTCCTTGCCCAGCGCCGTATTCATGGTTTCGCTGACGATCACGTCCGGCATGGCGCCGGCAGGAATGCGGTAGACGGCCGCGTCGGCGCACAGGTATTCGGCAACATGCGCAGCGAGGCCCAGTTCACCGATCAGCTCGCGCGCATACGCCAGGGTCTCGGCATGCACGTCGAGGATGGAAAACCGCACCTGGCTGGCGTCCAGCACGGCCATCGCCGGCAGGGCCAGCAAGGCGAACGGGCCGCAGCCCGCATACAGCACGCGCACGGGCCGCGCTGCGTCCAGCCGTTCGCGCACGGCTTGCGCCAGGCCCTGGATGAAGGCGGCGCTGCGGTACGGCTCGCGCGCGCACAGGCCCGCCTGCACCGGGGAAATGGCCCAGCCGCTGGGGAGAAAGCTTTCGCCGTCGCGCAAGCCCTCCTGCCGGTCCATCGACAGCCGCGAGTGGCGTTCGACCAGTTGGCGCAACTGCACCGTTTCGCCGACCAGGCTGGCCAGCGAACGCCGCGGGTCGCACAGGGCATGCGCCAGCGCCTTCAACGCCACGCGGGCCGGCGTCATGCGCCGCGCTCCAGGTCTGCAGTGATGACGACAGATTTCATGTGGCTTCCTTGAAATGATTGCAAGTACGCTTGAAAATTGGCAGCATAGCAAATTAGCGTACGCCTGTTAATGCGTACCCATCCGCCACACACGGGAGCATCGATGTCCACCTTGCCGTTTTCCGCCCTCGCCGCCTTGCCCGCCCCCTACCAGTTGCGTCCCCAGTGCAACGACGACGATGGCTTCGCCGCCGCCCTCTACAGCTCCACGCGCGGCGACCTGCACCAGATGCCTGCCGAGCCCGCCTTCATCGAGAAGCTGATCGCCATGCAGCGCCACATGCAGACGCAGGGCTATCGCCAGGCCTATCCGCACGCGCACTATCTGGTGCTGCAG
>CAUSDR010000490.1:0-4079 GCA_963530105.1 uncultured Janthinobacterium sp. | reverse complement strand
CCCTTGACGGGCGGCGCGCGCTTCCAGCCCGGCGCCGCCGGCCAGGCGGCCGTGCTGCTGTTCCTGGCCAGCCGCTGCCCGAAATGCCAGGAAAAGCTGGCCGGCATCGAAGAACTGCTGCCGCTGGCGCGCAATGCGGGACTGGCGCTGTGGCTGCTGAGCGAGGAACCGGCGCGCCGCCTGCGCGCGTTCTTGCCCAGCAGCCTCCTGCGGCAGGCGGCGGCGCGCCTGGCGCTGCGCGACTACCGCAGGATCAATCCGCTGATGAGCTCACCTTCCTATCTGTTCGTCAACCACCAGGGCGGCGTCGAAGCGGCCGGCCTGATCGGGGATGACGACTGGCTGGCCCTTGTTGCACAACTACATGGCGACATTGCCGAGGAGCGCGCCGCATGAGCCGCATGAACATCATCGCCCCCCATCTGGAGCGCCTGCGCCTCCTGTATCCCGTGCGCTGGCGCATTGCCGCCGGCTTGCTATGCATGGTCCTGACGGTGGCCGCGCAGCTGACCTTTCCGCAAGCCATCGCGTATTTCATCGACAACGTGGCCGCCCTCACGCAGCGCGGCATCACGCCCGGCATGGTGGCCGCCATGCTGGCCTTCAGCCTGCTGTACGCGCTGGCCTCGGCCGCGCGCTTCTATTTGCTGCAGTCGGGCGGCCACATGATCGTCATGGGCGTGCGCCGCCGCCTGTTCGACGTGGTGATCAACCAGCCCATCGCCTTCTTTGACAAGCACCACGGCGGCGAGCTGAACAGCCGGCTGACGTCCGACGTCTCGGCCCTGCACGAAAGCCTCACCATCGGCGCGGCCAACGCCCTGCGCTCGCTGTGCGTGTTCGTCGGCGGCATCGCCATGCTGCTGCACCTGTCACCCATGCTGAGCTTACCCCTGGCCCTGTTCATTCCCATCAGCCTGTATTTTGGCAAGTTAACTGGCAGCAATTACCGCCAGCGCGCGCGCGCCATCTCCGCCAGCCTGGCCGCCAGCGGCAAGGTGGCGCAGGAGTATTTTGCCCATGCGCGGCTGGTGCAGGCGTTCAACCAGCAAGGCGGCGCCATGGCCCGCTACGCGCAAGCCATGCGGGAACTGCTGGGCGTGTCGCTGGCCGGCACGCGGCTGCTGGCCGTGTTCCAGGGCGCGCAGGGCATGCTGGCCTTCGTTGCCCTGCTGACCACGCTGTGCTTCGGCGGCCACCTGATCGGCCAGGGCCGCCTGACGGTGGGCGAGCTGACGGCGTTCGTCATCTATGCCAGCATGGTGACGGACACGGCCGGCTCCATCAGCGAGTTCTGGAACACGTGGATGCGCACCATGGGCTCGACCGACCGCATCTTCGAGATCCTGCGCAGCCACCGCCCCGTACCCGAGGCGGCGCCGCAGCCGCCGCTGGCCGGGCATATCGCGCTGCGCGACGTGCGCTTTGCCTACCCCGAACGGCTGCAGGCAATGGCGCTCGACGGCGTCAGCCTGGCCATCCGCGCCGGCGAAAAGGTCGCCCTGGTGGGCGCCTCGGGCGCGGGCAAGTCCACCATCGCCAGCCTGGTGCTCGGTCATTACCAGCCCGCCGCCGGCAGCCTGCTGTTCGACGGCATCGACGCAGGCGTGCTGGGCGTGGCGCAATTGCGGCGCCAGATGGCCGTGGTGGAACAGGAACCGGCGCTGTTTTCCGGCAGCATCGCCGACAACATCGGCTTTGCCGTGCCGGACCGCACGGTGGCGCGCGATGAAATGGTGGCGGCGGCGCGCCTGGCCCACGCCCACGATTTCATCACTGCCTTTCCGGACGGCTACGACACCGTGGTGGGCGAACGGGGCGTGCAATTGTCGGGCGGGCAAAAGCAGCGCATCGCCATCGCCCGCGCCATCCTGCGCGCGCCGAAGATCCTCATCCTCGACGAAGCCACCAGCGCGCTCGACGCCGCCAGCGAGCAGCTGGTGCAGCAAGCCCTCGATACCCTGATGCACGGCCGCACCACGATCATCATCGCGCACCGCTTTTCCACCATCGTCAAGGCCGACCGCATCATCGTCATGGAAGGCGGCAGGATTTGCCAGCAAGGCACGCATGCCGAGCTGCTGCGCGCGGGCGGCCAGTATGCGCGGCTGATGCAGCAGCAGCTGGCGCAATTCCAGCAGTTGCATGACAGCGCGGCAACCGTGTAAAGTCGGGCGCATGAAAACCACCTGTCATGGCAGTTGCCACTGCGGCGCCGTGCGCTTTGCAGTCGAGATCGACCTGGCCGCGCCCAGCCTGCGCTGCAACTGCTCGTTCTGCCTGAAAGTGCGCTGCTGGGCCAGTCTGGTGCCGCCCGGCTCCTTCCGCCTGCTGGCCGGCGCGGCGGACTTGAGCGAATACCGCTTCGGCGCCCGCCGCGAAAGCCACTATTTTTGCCGCCACTGCGGCGTGCGCCCGTTCGGCCGTGGCGACTCGCCCCGCAGCGGGCCGTTTGTCGGCATCAGCGTCCACTGCCTCGACGATGCCTCCAGCGCGGAACTGGCGCAGGTGCCCGTCACCTTCGTCGATGGCCGGCACGACTGCTGGGATGCACCGCCGCGGGACACCGGGCATTTATAGTAAAAACAAGAAATGGTTTGCCGGCGCCACGGAGTTTTCCTGCGTGGCGGCAGGTGGCGCCCCTCTGGTCATGCCCGAGGCAGGCGGCAACCGTCGCTGTGCAACAATCCCCGTTGTCTGGATCGGCATTCTGGGCGATAATTACGCCCATGAACGATACCACCACCTTACCCCCATTGCCCGATCGCCTGTCGATCGACCCGAGCAGCCCTTACCACGTTGCCGCCGTGTTCGAAAACGACGTCGGCATCCGTTTCAACGACAAGGAACGCCTTGACGTGGAAGAATATTGCATCAGCGAACGCTGGATCAAGGTCGCTTCCACCAAGTCGCTGGACCGCCGCGGCCGTCCTTTGCAAATCAAATTGAAAGGCAAGGTCGAAGCGTTCTACCGCTAAGCCCTGCCGCTCCGGCCAGGCGCCATGCGCCCTGGCCGGCATTGTCTCCATCCTGCCGCCGTTCTCTTCCCTGCTTTTCCTCTGCCTTTCTCCTGCTTTTCTCCTGCTTTTCCTGCCGTTCGCGCCGCCCCGCCGCCCCGCCGTTTTCACCTCGCTGCAACTTTTTCGCAACTTTTTTCATTTAGCTAAACAAGTTGTTTGACATCTGATATCTTACTCTGCAATACTTGCTTCATCGGTTCAGTCATTCGGAACCGCAACAGCCCAGCCGAGAACATTCACGATGCTTCAGCCAGCCGCTACAACGATGACCGCCCAGCTTGACTCGCAGTTCGACCTGCAGTTCGACCATGCTTGGCCCGCCTTCCCCGTGCCACTGCGCGAAGCGGCCGGCGCCGCCATCGGCGGCATGCTGTATGCGGGCTTGGGCAGCGCCGGGACCGCCTGGTACGGCCTCGACACGGCCCGCCGCGAACACGGCTGGCAGCGCCTGGCGGACTTTCCCGGCGCGGCACCGGCTGGCGCCGCCTGCGCCGCCAGCGGCCAGTCTGTGTATGTCTTTGGCGGCGCCATCACGCCCGCCGGCCACGGCACCCGCCAGTCCGCCGCCGTCTGGCGCTACGACAGCATCGCCGACACGTGGCAGCAGCTGGACTTGCAACTGCCGCTGGGCTTGCTGGGCGCCTCGGCCCTGGCGCAGGCGGACGGCAGCATCACCTTGTTTGGCGGCTATCACCGCGCCCAGTTCGACGCTTTTTGCCTGGCCCATGCGGCCGCCGGCGAGCTCGAGCGGCCGCCGCTGCTGCGCGCCTACATGGCCCGTCCCGTCGCCGCCTTCGCATGGAACCGCCATCAATGGCGCTTCGCGCCGCGCAGTGCCAGCCTGCACGATGAAGGCGCGCTGCCGTTTGCCGGCACCTGCGGCGCCGTCGCCATCGCTGCCGCGGACGGTCCCATCCTCGCCAGCGGCGAAATCAAGCCGGGCCTGCGCACGCCGCTGGCCTGGCATGCGCGGCACAATGCCGGCGGCTGGCAGCAGTGCGCCTTGCCGGAAACGGCGCCCGGCGTGGCGCAGGAGGGCGTGGCAGCCGCGTTTGGCGG
>CAUSDR010000489.1:0-4093 GCA_963530105.1 uncultured Janthinobacterium sp. | reverse complement strand
CCTTGACCCTGCGCGCGCCGCTCCCGGCGCTGGCGCCCGATTCCCTGTTCGCCGGGCATATCCCGCCCGGACCCGAACGCCCCCCGAGAAGCACGCACTCCGCCTGACCGCCCGTGAACCTGGCGGTGCGCCGCCGCACGTCCCTGCACGTGGCGATGGCACGCCAGCGTTCCACCGCGCGCCCGCCGCGCCATACCCTGTCATTCAAGGAATACCATGAAGCAATCACTTAGCCTCGCGCTGGCCGCCGGCGTCGCGCTGGCCGTGCCGCTGGCCGCCGCCGCGCCTGCGCAGTCCGTTCCCGCCCCGCAAGAGGCGCAAGCCGCCGTGCCGGCCGCCACTTACCGCTCCGCCTTCGACGGCTACCGTCCCGCCGCCGAGGATGACGCCACGCCCGACCAGACGTGGCGCGCCCTGAACCGGAAGGTGGGCGACGCGGGCGGCCACATGGGCATGATGAAGATGGATGGCCACAAGATGCCAGGCCACAAGATGGATGGTCACAGGATGGAAGGCCACTCCATGCCGATGGACAACATGCCGAAGGCGCACGCCATGCCCCAACCGGATGCCAAGGCGGCCGGCAAGCCCGCCGCGCAACACCACCACGAAGGACACTGACATGGCCCGCTTGAATAAATCAACTTGTCTGACGCCGCTGGCGCTGGCGGCCACGCTGCTGCTGGGCGGCTGCGCCAGCTTCAGCCAGGATGGCGGCATGCAGGCCGTGTCCGCGCTGGCCGACGCCCGCACGGGCGCGCCCGACGCGCTGGCCGCCACGGAGGCGGACGACAAGCTGGCCCAGCTGCTGGCCCAGCCGCTGGATGCCGACAGCGCCGTGCGCATCGCCCTGATGAACAACCATACTTTGAAAGTGGCGCTGGCCGAGCTGGGCGCGTCCGAGGCGGACCTGGTGCAGGCGGGGCGTTTGCGCAACCCGGGCCTGTCGTTCGGCCGCTCGCACGGCAGCCACGGCAATGAAATCGACCGCGGCGTCAGCTTCGACCTGGCCGGCCTGCTGACCATGCCGCTGCGCATGAACATCGAGCGGGGCCGTTTCGAGCAAGCCAAGCTGCAGGCGGCATCCGCCGCCGTGCAACTGGCGGCCGACACGCGCCGCGCCTACTTCAACGCCGTGGCCGCCGTGCAGACGGAGCAGTTCATGCAGCGCGCGCTGCTGTCGGCCGAGGCGGGCGCCGAACTGGCCACGCGCTTGCAGCAGGCGGGCAACTGGAGCCGCCTCGACCAGGCGCGCCAGCAAGTGTTTTATGCGGACGCCGTCAGCGACCAGGCGCGCGCGCGCCACCAGGCATTGGTGACGCGCGAGCACCTGACGCGCTTGCTTGGCCTGTGGGGCAAGCAGACGGCGTTTACCTTGCCGCAGCGCCTGCCCGACTTGCCGGCCGCGCCGGCGCCAGCGGGCAATATCGAGGCGCAGGCCATGGAGCAGCGCCTCGACGTGCAAAGAGCGAAACTGGACGCGCATGCCACGGCCAGCGCGCTGGGCCTGTCGAAGGTGACGGGCTTCGTCAATGTGCTCGACGTGGGCTACAGCAACAAGAGCACGAGCGAGGCGCCGCGCGAAAACGGCTATGAAGTGTCGCTGGAGCTGCCCCTGTTCGACTGGGGATCGGCGCGCAATGCCAAGGCGCAAGCCTTGTATGAACAGTCGCTGCAGCGCACGGCGGGCACGGCCGTCAAAGCCCGCTCGGAAGTGCGCGAGGCGTATTCCAGCTACCGCACGGCCTACGACCTGGCGCGCCACTACCGCGATGAAGTCGTGCCGCTGCGCAAGACGATCTCGCATGAAGTGCTGCTGCGCTACAACGGCATGCTGGCCAGCGTCTTCGAGCTGCTGGCCGACGCGCGCGAACAGGTGGCCAGCGTGAATGGCGCCATCGACACCCAGCGCGATTTCTGGATCGCGCAAACCGAATTGCAATCGGCCATCAATGGCAGCGGCCCAGGTGCGGCCACTGCGGCAAAGGATTAATGATGATTACACGTAGAAACTTTTTCATGAACGCGGGCGCCGTCGCCCTGGGTGCGGCCGCCGTCAGCCGCGTCGGCGCGGCCTCGCTGCCGGAAGCCGTCAGCATGGCCAGCGCCGATACCAAGGCGCCGCCGCCGCCGCCGACCGGGCGGCCATTCAACCCTGTCGTCACCCTGAATGGCTGGTCCTTGCCTTGGCGCATGAACAACAATGTCAAGGAATTCCACCTGGTGGCCGAGCCCGTCGTGCGCGAACTGGCGCCCGGCATGCAGGCGAACCTGTGGGGCTACAACGGCCAGTCGCCCGGTCCCACCATCGAAGTGGTGGAAGGCGACCGCGTGCGCATCTTTGTCACCAACAAGTTGCCGGAACACACGAGCGTGCACTGGCATGGCCAGCGCCTGCCCAACGGCATGGATGGCGTCACGGGCCTGACCCAGCCCGGCATCGCGCCGGGCAAGACGTTTGTGTATGAATTCATCGCCAAGCGGCCCGGCACCTTCATGTACCACCCGCACGCCGATGAAATGACGCAGATGGCCATGGGCATGATGGGTTTCTGGGTGACGCACCCGAAAGACCCGAATTTCATGAAGGTGGACCGCGATTTCGTCTTCTTGCTGAGCAATTACGACATCGACCCGGGCAGCTACACGCCGAAGATCATGACCATGACGGATTTCAACCTGTTCACGTTCAACAGCCGCGTCTTCCCCGGCATCGACCCGATGGTGGTGCGCCAGGGCGACAAGGTGCGCGTGCGCGTGGGCAATCTGACCATGACCAACCACCCGATCCACATGCATGGCCATGAATTCGAGGTGACGGGCACGGATGGCGGCTGGACGCGCCCCGAGTCGCGCTGGCCCGAGGTGACGACGGACGTGGCCGTGGGCCAGATGCGCGCCGTGGAATTCACGGCCACGGACCTGGGCGACTGGGCTTTCCACTGCCACAAGTCGCACCACACGATGAATGCCATGGGGCACGACGTGCCGACCATGATCGGCGTCGACCACCAGGGCGTGGCGGCGAAGATCAACCAGCTGGTGCCCGGCTACATGGTGATGGGCGAGCGGGGCATGGCCGACATGGGCGAGATGCAGATGCCGATCCCCGACAATACCTTGCCGATGATGGCGGGCGACGGCCCGTTCGGCGCCATCGGCATGGGCGGCATGTTTACCACGGTCAAGGTGCGCAAGGACCAGAAGCCGGGCGATTACCGCGACCCGGGCTGGTACAAGCACCCGGCCGGTACCCTCGCGTATGAGTGGACGGGCGCCTTGCCGGAACCCGTGCGCGGCCAGGGCACGGGCAAGCCGGCCGCCAGGGGCGGCGTCGAGATGACGGTGCGCAAGCCGAACGGCCACGCGGGGCATTAAGTTTTACGGACGGCTTGCCTAGCACGGCAAGCCGTTATCCATGTTGCTCTATATCAAGGAATTGTCGCTTAGTGACAATCCGAGCATTTTATCTGCCTTTTTTTCTTTATATTCAAGCCATTACGTTTCTTTGAAACGCTGATCGACCCCGTGATACGCAAGCGCCGCTGTGCAAGACAGGGTGTGGGGGCAAGGCTGAAAGGGAAAAATCATGTTGCATCAAATGAAGGTGGGAACGCGCCTGCTGGCGGCATTCTTCTGTGTGGCCCTGATGGGCGCCATCGTGGCCGGCATCGGCATCTTCAACATGGGCAAGATCGACACCATGGCGGGGCAGATGTACAACAATGAGCTGCTGGGCCTGTCGTACATCAAGGAAGCGAATATCGCCCTGATCAAGGTGGGCCGCGCGCGCGGCAATTTCCTGCTGGCCACCACCAGCGAAGAGCGCGCGGGGCGCCAGGCCGATATTGCCAGATACCTGGAACAGAACAAGAGCAACCTGGCCAAGGCCCAGCCGCTGTTCGTCACGCAGGCGGCCAAGGAACTGTTTGCCCGCTTCGCCGCCGTCGAGGCGGAATACGCGAGCACCCTGCAGCAGTCGCTGGTGCTGGCGGCGGCCGAGCCGCTGGCGCAGCGCAGCGCCCAGCTGACGGAATTGCTGAACAAGACGCGCCAGCATGCCGACGAGCTCGACGCAGTGCTGGATAAACTG
>CAUSDR010000488.1:0-4097 GCA_963530105.1 uncultured Janthinobacterium sp. | reverse complement strand
GTGCCGCACGCACGCTGGCGAGGTGCTGCACGCGGACGGCCGGCGCGCCAGCTACGCCAGCCTGGCGCGGCGCGCCGCCGCCCTCGATCCGGGCGCGCCCGTGCTCAAATCCCCCAAGGACTTCAAGCTGATTGGCCAGCCGGCGCCGCGCCGCGACACGCCGGCCAAGGTCGATGGCAGCGCGCGTTTCGGCATCGATGCGCGTCCGCCCGGCATGCTGTACGCGGCCCTGCACCTGCCGCCGCGCCTGGGCGATACCCTGGCCGCGTTCGACGCGGCGCCCGTGCTGGCCATGCCCGGCGTGAAAAAGGTGGTGGACCTGACGCCGCAGCTGGCGCAGCGCAGCGTTTCGTGCGCCGCCGTGGTGGCCGATACCTGGTGGCGGGCGAAACAGGCGGCGGCAAGCCTGCCGACGCAATGGCGCGCCGGCCCGCAATCGAATTTGTCCAGCGCGGACATTTACGCGCAATTCGCCCGCCAGCTCGACAGCG
The DNA here is from genome assembly GCA_963530105.1 of uncultured Janthinobacterium sp. Taxonomy (GTDB): domain Bacteria; phylum Pseudomonadota; class Gammaproteobacteria; order Burkholderiales; family Burkholderiaceae_D; genus Janthinobacterium. The sequence continues at coordinate 3,606 of CAUSDR010000488.1, read as the reverse complement.
AAGCGGGCCACGCGTACTACAGCAGCGGCGAGGTGGAGACGCCAGCCATGCAGGGCTTGCGCCAGGTCAGCGCCGAGTACCGCGCGCCGTTCCTCGCGCATGCGGCCATGGAACCCGTCAACTGCACCGCGCAAGTGAAAAATGGCAAGGTGACGCTGTGGGTGTCGACGCAGGCGCCCGGCATCGCCGTCGACGTGGCGGCGAAGGTGGCCGGCGTCGATGCGCAGGACGTGGCGATCGAGGTGCTGCTGCTCGGTGGCGGATTCGGCCGCCGTCTGGAAGTGGACATGGTGGCGCAAGCCGTCGCCATCGCGCTGCAGTGCGATGGCGCCCCCGTGCAGCTGGTGTGGACGCGCGAACAGGACACGGCACACGATATGTACCGTCCCGCCGCGCTGGCGCGTTTTTCGGCCCGCCTCGATGCGCAGGGCCGCATCGCTTCCTGGGACAATAAATCCGTCAGCGGTTCCATCACGCACCAGTTCTTGCAGCGCAATTTCGGCTTGCCTGGCGCGGGGCCGGACAAGACCACGGCTGAAGGCGAATTCGACATGCCGTATGAAATCGCCAACCAGCGCATCGCCCACGTGATCACCGACAGCGCCGTGCCCATCGGCTACTGGCGCTCGGTGGGCCACTCGCATAATGCGTTCTTCAAGGAAAGTTTCATCGATGAACTGGCGCATGCGGCGGGCCAGGATGGCGTTGCCTTCCGCCGCGCCATGCTGGTGAAGCATCCGCGCCACCTGGCCGTGCTCGATGCGGCGGTGGCGAAGGCGGGCAGTGCGCCGCCCGGCCATGCGCACGGCGTGGCGCTGCACCAGTCCTTCGGCAGCATCGTCGCGCAAGTGGCGCAGGTGTCCGTGGAAAATGGTGAAATCCGCGTGCAGCGCGTGGTGTGCGCCATCGACTGCGGCATCGCCGTCAATCCGAACATCATCGCCCAGCAGATGGAGTCGGCCGTGCTGTTCGGCCTGTCGGCGGCGCTGGGCGGCGAAATCACCTTCAAGGAGGGGAAGGTCGAGCAGAGCAACTTCCACGACTATCCCGTGCTGCGCATGGGCCAGGCGCCGGTGGTGGAAACCGTCATCATCGCCAGCGCCGAACATCCGGAAGGCGTGGGCGAGCCGGGCACGCCGCCCATCGCGCCAGCCGTGGCCAGCGCCGTGTTTGCCTTGACGGGCAAGCGGCTGCGCAGCCTGCCGCTGCGGCTGGGCTGATCTTACTGGTCGAGGGTGGCGGCCAGCATGTGGCGCAAGTTGCAATCGCGCTGCCAGTCGCGGCGTTCCTGCGTGCTGGTCGACAGCCGCGCCAGTTCCTCGGCGCCAAGCGCCTGCTGCGCCTGCACCATGCGGTGCGCCAGGCCGCCGTCGGGCAGCACGGTGCCGAAGAAGGCTACGTTGTCCTCGTGCTGGATCAGCAGGGTGGGGAAGTTCTCGATGTCGAGGTCGCCCACCACGTCAGCCTGGTCTTCGATGTCGATCCAGACGAAGACGGCGTCCGGGTGGCGCGCGGCCAGTTCCTCGAAGGTGGCGCGATAGGTGCCGCAGGTGCCGCACCACAGCGCGCACAGGCAGGCCACCGTCCAGCGCGGGCCGGCCAGGGCTGTCGCGACGTCGGCGCGGTTATCGGTCGTGAGGGTCAGGCTGTGCATGGTCGTATCTATTCAGTAGGGCGGTGGGCGCGGGGCGCCCGATGCGCGTATTCTACCGCGCCCGGCCGCCGCGGTCGCGGGAATGCATGAGCTTGTTTATCCGTGTTTTTTGATGCAATGCACCTTTCTGGTGGATAATGCTGGTAATTGCGCGCTGATTACGCTGGTCCATGCTGTTTCCTGGCCCCGCAGCCTGACCCCCTCCAGTCTGTTTTCATGCCCTGCCCGGTGTCAGCGCTCCCGCCTTTGTTTATTTTTATTATGGAATTAGCCAGCTTATGTTGAGTTACCGCCACGCCTTTCACGCGGGTAATCACGCCGATGTGTTGAAACATTATGTGCAGATTCAGTTGTTGCAGTACCTGAATCAAAAAGATACCGCCTATAGTTATATCGATACCCATTCCGGCGCGGGCGTGTATGCGCTCGACGGCGGTTATGCCTCGAAAAATGCCGAGTACGAAACGGGCATCGCGCCCCTGTGGGATCGCACGGACTTGCCGGCCTCGCTGGCCGAGTACATGAAGCTGATCAAGGAAATGAATCCGAGCGGCAAGATGCGCTACTACCCGGGTTCGCCATACTGCGCCGACAAGGTGAGCCGCGAACAAGACCGTCTGCGCCTGTTCGAGCTGCATCCGGCCGATGCCAAGATTCTGGCTGACAACTTCCGCAAGGTCGAGGCGCATGCGCTGGCCCAGGGCGAGCGTCCTACCGTGCGCGGCAAGCGCGTCATCATCACCAAGGCCGACGGCTTCCAGAGCCTGAAAGCCCTGCTGCCGCCGCCATCGCGCCGCGCGCTGGTGCTGATCGATCCGCCGTACGAAGACAAGATGGATTACCGCAAGGTCAAGGACACCCTGGCCGACGCGCTCGTGCGCTTCCCGTCGGGCATGTATGCCGTCTGGTACCCGGTGCTGCAGCGCATGGAATCGCGCCAGTTCGCCGACAAGCTCAAGCAGCTGCCCAGCTCGGACTGGCTGCACGTGACCCTGACGGTGAACACGCCGTCGCCGGACGGCTTCGGCTTGCACAGCAGCGGCATGTTCATCTTGAACCCGCCGTACACCTTGGAGCCGATGTTGCGCGAAGTCATGCCGTATCTGGTGAAGGTGCTGGGCCGCGACGATGGCGCCAAGTTCGTGCTGGAAACGGGCAAGGGCGGGCAGAAGAACACGGGCACACGCCGCGTCTGAGGACGCCTGGCCAAGCCTGCTGCGCGTCGGTATAGGCGGCCTGCGATGCTCACCGGCTCGGCACCCCCGTACTGGGTGCGGTTGCGCTTCTTGGTCACCTCTCCCTTCTGCTCGCGACGGTGTTGTCAGGTGTCGTAACTGTTGTAGAGGGGCAAAGTAAAACGCCACGGATAATGTGTCCGTGGCGTTTGTCGTTTACTGTCCCAGCAGCAAGAACACGGTGGGTTTCTTGTGGAAGTCGGGTGCCTTGCCGGCGGCCAGCTGTTTCTTCCACTGTCCCCCATTCCACGTCTGCACGCTTTCCGTGTCCAGGCTCAGGTCGGTGGCCACGCAGATCAGGGTCGACGGTGCGCATTGTGCCACCAGGGCTTCGAGCATGGCGGCGTTGCGGTAGGGCGTCTCGATGAAGAGCTGGGTCTGTTTTTCATTGCGCGAACGGCTTTCCAGGTCCTTGATGCGCTTGGCGCGCTGGGCGGCGTCCGTGGGCAGGTAGCCGTTGAAGGCGAAGCTCTGGCCATTCAAGCCGCTGGCCATGACGGCCAGCAGGATCGACGACGGCCCCACCAGCGGGCGCACGCGGATAGAGTGCTGATGCGCCAGGCGCACCAGGTCGGCGCCAGGGTCGGCCACGGCGGGCACGCCCGCTTCCGACACCAGGCCCGCATCGCGTCCCGCCAGCAGGGGCGCCAGCAAGCCGGCCAGCGCCTGCGCCGGGGTCTTCACGTTGAGTTCGGAAATGGTGATGTCCTGCAAGGG
>CAUSDR010000487.1:0-4104 GCA_963530105.1 uncultured Janthinobacterium sp. | reverse complement strand
ATCGGCGTTCATGGTGTGCTTTCCGCAAGAGTGGTCAAGGCGCCCAGCTTACACCGGCTGCGCCCTGACGTTGTTTACTTCACTTCACCACGCCGCACGCCATGCGCGCGCCGCCGCCGCCCAGTTTTTCCGGATGGTCGCTGTGATTGTCGCCGCCCACGTGCACCATCAGGGCGTGGCCCTTGAATTCATCGGCCTTCAGGCGCGGCGCCAGCACCGGATACGTGGCCGTGCCATCGGCGCCGACATAGATGGCCGGCAAGTCGCCCTTGTGGCCGGATGCATCGTAGGGCCCCTTGTGCGCCGCCGTCTTGGCCGGGTCCCAGTGGCCGCCCGCCGCGCCGGCAGGAGTCGGCTTGCCATCGGTGACACTGGCGTCGCATGACGGCTTTTCATGCAGGTGGAAGCCATGCGTGCCAGCCGGCAAGCCTTTCAGGTCGGGCGTGAGCAGGGCGCCGTACGGCGTTTGCGTGATGCTGACCGTGCCAGCCGCCTGTTCCGCGCCATTCGGGCCCGCGAAAAACAGTTCCACCGTCTGCGCCTGCGCCAGTGGCGCCGCGAGTGCCAGCACTGCCGTCAATACTATTTTCATACGTCGCTCCTCGAGTCGTTTTTTCGGATTGGGCATTGCGCCTGGGCCATTGTCGCATCGCGCCGGAATTTGCCGCGCCCGCCTGCCTTATCCCGGCTGGCGCCTGGCGGCTGGCGCCAGCGCCTTTTGCCGCGCGGCCAGCACGGCGCCGATGAAGAGGGCGATGGCCGAGGCGATCAAGCCCCGCTCCAGGCCGGCCGGGCCGTCGGCGATCCAGCCGACGACGATGGGGCCGGCGATCTGGCCCAGGGCGAAGACGGTCGTGTAGGCGCTGATGCCCGCCGTCCAGGCTTCCTGCGGCAGGTTATGCCGCACCAGCGCCGTGGTCGAAGCGACGACCGAGAGGAACACGGCGCCGAAGACGAGGCCGGAGACGAAGACGACGGGCACGCTGCTGGTCAGCGCGGGCAGGATCGTCACCGCGCCCAGCACGCCGTTCAGGATCGCCAGCGATTCGCCGCCCTTGTAGCGGTCCAGCATGCGCGCCCAGATGCGCGACGACGCCACCACGGCCAGGCCCAGCAAGGTGTAGAAGACGGTGATCAAGGTGGCGCTCATGCCTTGCTGCTTGAGCAGGGCGATGACGAAGGTCATGTAGCCGATGTAGCCGACGCCAAACATGAAGTAGCCGGCCAGGCTGGGGGAAAAATCGCGCCAGGCGAAGCGCCGGCCCGCGTCGGGCGCGCGCGGCGCTTCGCCGATGGCCCTGGCCGGCAAGGCCATGACGGCGGTGGCCAGCAGGCAGGCGAGGCCCAGCGCCAGCCATGGCCATTGCCACGCATGCGCGGCGCCGTGCGCCTGCGCCGACGCCAGCGCGGCCGGCACCAGCAGGGCGGACAGGGCGATGCCGAAACCCGTGCCGCCGTAATACAGGCCGATATAGAAGCCGGCGCGCTGGCTGTGCATGGCACCGAGCCGCGCCGCCAGCACGCCGCCGGCGATGAAGATGAAGGCGCTGGCCACGCCCGCGCACACGCGCTGCAGGAACAGGGCGGTGGTGTCGCTGACCAGGCCCGACAGCAGCATGAAGACGCTGGCCAGCACGCAGCCCGCCATCAGCAGGCGCCACACGCCCAGGCGGCGCATCAGGGCCGGCGTGGCCAGGGCGCCAAGAAAATAGCCAAGCGCATTGAAGGTGTTCATCGACCCGGCCAGCAGGTAGGACCAGCCCAGGTCGTCGCGCATGGGCGGCAGCAGCAAGCCGTAGGAAAAGCGCGACAGGCCCAGGGCAACGGCGGCCCCCAGGGAAAGCGCCAGCGCGGTGGCCAGCGGATGGGCAGGGGAGGGATGGTGTGTCGGCATGGCCTGGAGACCCGTGAAGTTGAACGCGCGCTGTAAAACCGGCACCGCGGTGCGGCAAGCCGGCAGGCAGGGTCTGTTGGTGGCGGAGCCATATGCGGCGCGGCCCGCCGTTGTATCGGACTGCTGATTTACTAGTAAATTAATGAATATGAATTGATAAGTCAAGCAGGCGCCGGCTGTCTTGTAGCCCGGCAATTTCGCTGGCAATGATGCAATCATTGCCATTGTGACTTTTGGAGAGAATTGTGAGACATGCAATACCATATAATTGCATTTAGGAAATTTACTTGCCTAAATTCAATTTCGCAAGTGGCTCCTGATCCTACATCTCATAAGGGCACTATGAACAAGAATAAACCTGGCGCGTTGTTGATCGCAGCGCTGATTGGCGCGGCATTAGCTGGCTGCGCTTCCGAATCGTCGCAAGCCCTGGCTGTTCCCACAGTCGCCAGCGCCGCCCGTCCCTACGTGGGACCGCGCACCCTGATTGCTGTCGGCAAGTTCGACAACCGTTCCAACTTCATGCGCGGCATCTTTTCCGATGGCGTCGACCGCCTGGGCAGCCAGTCGAAGACCATCCTGATCGCGCACCTGCAAACGTCCAACCGTTTCAATGTGCTCGACCGTGACAACATGGCGGAACTCAAGCAGGAAGCGGAGTTCAAGAAGCAGGGCCAGAACATCAAGGGCGCGGACTTCGTCGTCACGGGCGACGTGACCGAATTCGGCCGCAAGGAAGTGGGCGACAAGCAATTGTTCGGCATCATGGGCCGCGGCAAGACGCAAGTGGCGTATGCCAAGGTGACATTGAACGTCGTCAACATCGCCACCTCGGAAGTCGTGTACTCGAGCTCGGGCGCCGGCGAATACAGCCTGTCGAACCGTGAAGTGCTGGGCTTTGGCGGTACCGCCAGCTATGACGCCACCCTGAATGGCAAGGTTTTGGATCTGGCCATGCGCGAAGCCGTCGAGCGCCTGGTTGCCGGCGTCGAGGTTGGCGCACTGCGCAAACAATAAGGTATCCCATGAAACAGACAATGATGACCAAGGGCGCAGCCCTGCTGGCGCTGCTCGCCTGTGCCGCACTGACCGGTTGCGCCACGCAACCGAAGACCCTGTACCAGTGGGAAGGCTACCAGCCGCAAGTGTATGAATACCTGAAGGGCGAAAGCCCCGAGCAGCAGATCGCCGCCATGGAAAAAGACTTGCAGGTGATCGCCGCCAAGGGCAACCATGCGCCGCCGGGCTTCCACGCCCACCTGGGCATGCTGTACTCGGTCGCCGGCAAGCCGGAGCAGGTTGCCGCGCAGTTCGAGGACGAGAAGAAGCTGTTCCCGGAATCGGCGCCGTACATGGACTTCCTGTTGGGTAAAATGAAAAAAGGCGAAAAATTATGATGTCGCGCATGTTGAAAATGGCCCTGTGCCTCGGTCCCGCCATCTTCATGGTCGGTTGCGCCACCAAGCAGGCGGCCTATGACTATACGGCCTTCAAGGCGGCCAAGCCCCGTTCCATCGTGGTCTTGCCGCCGCTGAACAACTCGCCGGAAGTCAATGCCGGCAACAGCGTCTACGCGCAAGTGACGTATCCGCTGGCCGAAGCGGGCTACTATGTGCTGCCGGTGGCCGTGGTGGGCGAAACCTTCAAGCAGAACGGCTTGACGAATGCCGCCGACATCCACGGCGTCGATGCCAAGAAGCTCAACGAGATCTTTGGCGCCGATGCGGGCCTGTACGTGACGATTTCCAAGTACGGCACGACGTACGCCGTGATCGACAGCGTGACCGTGGTCTCGGTCGATGCCAAGCTGGTCGACCTGAAGACGGGCGCCTTGCTGTGGCAGGGCGCGGCCAGCGCATCTAGCAATGAAGGCAACAACAGCGGTGGCGGCGGCCTGATCGGCGCTCTGGTGACGGCGGCGGTCAAGCAGATCATCAACACCAGCACGGATGCCAGCCACCCGATCGCCGGCACCGCCAATGCGCGCCTGCTGTCGGCCGGCGTGCCCAACGGCCTGCTGTACGGTCCCCGTTCGGAACGCTATCTGGCGCAGTAAGCGCGCCGTGCCGCCGCGCGCCGGCCCTGCAGGGGCATGCCGCGCGGCGGCGTTCGCCCGACGAGCGGCATGCCCTGCCGTGATGACCGGCGCCGGAGGGGATCGCGGACTCGTCCTCCGGCGCCGTTTTTCTTGAGTTCGTGCAGCCCCCGAG
>CAUSDR010000486.1:0-4123 GCA_963530105.1 uncultured Janthinobacterium sp. | reverse complement strand
GAGAAGACCCTGGCGGCAGCGAATGCCGGCGACACGACGGCGCAGTCTGGCCTATCGGCCGCCGAACAAGCATTCCTGACTGCCTCGCAGGTGGTCAACGCATCCGACGCCCGCTACGCGGCAGATTACGCCCGCGTGGTGGCGGCCAACAACGAGGCGCTGAAATGGGCTTCGGCGCAGGTCGACGTGCAGCAGGCCAGCCTGGATGCACTCAAGGCCCAAGTATCGGGCCTGATCACCATCAACGACAGCGTGCTGACGGTGGCGCAAGCCATTGCCAACCTGCAGGCGGCGATGGGGGTGTCGAACGGCTTGGGGGTGGAATTTACCAATGCGCCGGCGATGACGTCGCCCGTCGCCTTGTCCGGCTCCCCGGCACCAGTCGTCTTTGACACCATGCGCTATTCGGCTGGCGCCAACGTGGGCGCCGATGCGTTGGTTGCCGAGATCCGTGCCTTGAACGCCAAGCTGGATGCTCAAACCGAAGAACTCAAGGGCCTGCGCGCCGACCAAGCCAAGCAAACTGCCGCGCAAATTGGCAGCAACTTCGATGCAAACAAGCAGGCAGCCAAAGCGGTAGTTGCCGGTATCGACAAATCCGCCAAGGCATCCGCCTGGGCGAAACAAGTGGAGTATGACAAATGACCGATACCCAGTTCTTGGCATGGCTGCAGCATTCTGCCGCCGTGCGTGCGGTGCTGATCGAGGCACAAGTGAATGTGGCGGGCCAGGAAACGACCCGCTACCTTTCCTCCTGGCCCTACGTCACCGGGCCGGGTGACTCGCCAGCCAACCTGGCGTATTTGCCGCTGGCCACCGGCGGCCTGGCCTTCACCGAGCAGGTCAGCCTGACGGGCGAGGCCGGATTGTCGGGCGGTGATATCGAGCTGGACAACGCCGATGGCGCGCTCGATGGCTGGCTGGCCGACGTGTGGCGCAATCGCGCGATCAAGGTGTGGGCGGGCGATCCGTCCTGGCCGCGCGCCGATTTCCGCCTGGTCTTCGACGGCATCCTCGACAGCGTCGTCAGCACCAGCCGCGAAACGCTCACCATGGTGCTGCGCGACAAGCTCCAGCGCCTGAACACGCAGATCACGGAAGCCAAGCTGGGCGGCACGTCGCCCAGCAAGGATGCGATCTTGCCTATCCCGTTCGGCGAATGCCACAACGTCTCGCCGCTGCTGACCAATCCGGCCACCCTGGAGTATGGTTTTCTCGGCGCGGTCGAGTCGACGTTCGAGGTGCGCACCAATGGCAAACCGATCGCCGTGGCCTTGAACGACCAGGCCGGGCGCTTCAATCTGACCACCGACCCGTTTTCCACCACCATCACCGCCAGCGTGCAGGGCGACAAAGGCGGCGGCTACGCGCCGCGCATCGCGCCGCTGGTGCAGCGCATCGCCACCGGCTACGGCAAGGAAGCGGACCGCTTCACCGTGGCCGACCTTGACCTGGCCAACCTGGCCGCCTTCGACGTGGCGCACCCGCAGCTGGTGGGCCTGTACGTGGCGGACCGGGGCAACCAGGCGCAAGCCATTCAGCAGCTGGCGGCCAGCGTGGGCGCCCAGGCGATCATGTCGCGCACTGGCCAGCTGCGCCTGGTGCAGATCGCCTTGCCGGGCACCGGCGTGCCCGTCGCCATCGGGCCGGACCAGATGAAAGAGCATTCGCTGCGGCCCGCGCAGTGCCTGCCCGTCGTGGCGGCCGTGAAAATCGCCTTTGATCAAAACTGGACGGTGCAGGCCAATCTCACCACGAGTATCCCGCCGACGCATGCCGACCTGTATGCCACCGAATGGCTGACCGAAACGGTGGTCGACGAGGCGGTGCGGGCGCGCTACCGCCTGAGCGACGACCCGGTGCAAATCGATACCTGCCTGAAAAATCGCGCCGACGCGCATGCGGAAGCGGCGCGGCGCCTGGCCTTGAACAGCGTGCCGCGCACCATTTATGAATTTGACGGAGAACCGGACATGATGCTGCTGGAACTGGGCCAGGCTGTCACCCTGGTCGATGAGCGCTTTGGCCTGCAGGGCGGCGTGCCGGGCGTGGTGGTGCTGCTGTCGCGCTTCTGGCTGACGGGCCGTGTCACGGTGGGAGTGCTGGTATGAGCGCCATCGGCGGCGAGCGCGACACGCTGCTGCAGGCCACGGCAGAGCGCTTCAGCACCACGGCGGACGGCAAGGCGATCTTGATGTCTGGCGCCACGCCGGTATTCCGCGTGAACAGCGATGGCGCGGGATCGCCGCAGTCGATAGCGATCACCGCCAAGCCGGTGAACGTGGTGGGCGCCATCGAGTTCTCGGTATCGGCCGGCACGGCGCTGCGCATCGATGGCAACGTGGCCACGGTCGATTTTGCCAGTATGAACACGGATACCGCCCTGGTGCAGGCGCGCATTCGGGAATTCGGTGTCGACTACATCGCCAATTACATGGTGAGCAAAGTCTTCGACGGTGTCGCCGGCAATCCTGGCCTGGCTGGACTCAATACGGGCCAGGCCTTCGCCTACAAGCGCGCTGCGGCGGCGCCAGCTGATTCGCCGGGCGACGTGATATTTACCTTTGCCACGGCGGCGATCACCACGCCGGCCGGCAACGACCTGGCCAATGGCTGGTCGAAGGTCATTCCAGCCGGTACCGCGCCGCTGTACGTGCGCGTGGCGGGCGCCAGCTCGCGCAACGTGACGGACAGCATCGCTGCCAATGAATGGTCGGCGGCCGTGCAGCTGGCCAAGGATGGAAATGATGGTGTGGATGGCCTGAACGTGGCGGCCGTGCGGATTTACCAGCGCGGCCCGACCAATATCGCACCGGCGCTGCCGAGCGCGACATGCACGTTTACCTTCGCCGCCGGCACGCTGGCGGGCCTGAACAACGGCTGGTCGACGGAGGTGCCGACGGCGGGCGGGGCGTATCTGTTCACCTCGGGGGCCACGGCCGCCTCGCGCGGTGCTACCGACGAGATCCCTGCCAATGAGTGGGCGGCAGCGGCGCGCCTGGCCGCCGACGGCGCCGCTGGCCAGCGCGGCACCGTCACCGTGACGGCGCCCGGCTATTCAACCTGGTCGGATGCTTCTGCCGTGTACGAGCTGGGTCATGCTGGCTATGGCGCGCCGATCAACCGCGACATGGTGACGCTGTACGACGCCACGCATGCGGTGACGAAATTCTATGTCGATGGCGTGTGGCTGGCTGCCGACACCGTCTTGAACGGCAATCTGCTGGTGCCGGGCACGGTGGCGGCAGGGGCGCTGGCGGTTGACGATCTCTCCGCGGTGTCCAGCATCTTGGGCAAGGTAACTGCCGGCGATATATCGGCCTCCACGCTCCATGGTGGGGCGGGATACCCCACTTCAGGCGCAGGCTGGCCCATGGGCACAGGCGGCGGTGTGGGCTTCCACCTGAGCGCTGACGGCTTGTTTATGGGCGACTTCAACGGTGGCGCTGCTGGTGCTAAATATTTCCACGTGAACCCAGCGGGCAATATTTACGCTCCTGGACTGGCGATAGAGGGTGGCAACGCGGCATTTAGTGGCGAGCTGATTGCCGCCAGGGGCACGATCAATCTGCTGCGCAGCCGCGCCACCGGCGCACGCGTGGAGATCCGTGGCGATGTGCAAAAGGTAATCGGCATCAATAGCGGTGGCGCTGAAGTGGTCGTCGTGCAAATCGGGGATCTGGACGCATGAGCAGCCATGGCGCGCTGTGCAGGGATTTGCAAACCCAGGAAGTACTGTTCGACAGCCGCGCGGAAAGCACGCTGTTCTGGATCGCTGAAGCAGCGATTGCTGGCGTCAGCGTTGGGACTGGGGCGGGCCGCACGTTTTCTTACCCGGCGTACGCCGGTAAGAAGATCGTCGCCAATCTGGTGTCGCCCTACCAAACCGGCGACGTCGACGGCTGGGCGGTGCTGAGTTGCCGCGTCAGCTACCCAAGTGGCGTGCCAACGGTTCAGGTGTTCATTGACAACGCCACCGCCGGCTTGCCGGTGTGCGACGGCTACTTGATGGTCTACTTTACCGGAGCGGCGCAATGAGAATGGGCTTTCAGACGAAGAACCTGGCGAAGGGCAATATCACCATCGATTCCAGCCTGCGTGCGTACGTGTACCTTGGGAAGTA
>CAUSDR010000485.1:0-4131 GCA_963530105.1 uncultured Janthinobacterium sp. | reverse complement strand
CCGCCGAACTGCGCCAGGGTCCGGCCGCGCGCCAGAACGATTTATTGGCGGCGCCCGATGGCCGCACCGGCGCGGATGTGCCACCGCCGCTGCGCAGCTGCCTGAGCCTGCCTGTCAGCTCCCGTTCGGGCCAGTTGCTGGGCCACTTGCTGCTGGGCCACCCGCAAGCGGGCATGTTCAGCGCGCGCAGCGAGCGCATCGTTTCAGCCATCGCCGCCCAGGCTGCCGTCGCGCTGGACAATACGCGCCTGTACGCGGCCGCCACGCGCGCCGCCGAAGAGCGCAAGGTGCTCCTCGACAGCGAACGCGAGGCGCGCGCCGAAGCCGAGCGCACCAACCAGCTGAAAGATGAGTTCCTCGCCACCCTGTCGCACGAACTGCGCACGCCGCTGTCGGCCATCCTGGGCTGGGCCCAGGTGCTGCGGCGCGGCACGCGCGACCAGGCCGACCTGCACCGCGGCCTGCAAAGCATCGAACGCAATGCGCGCGCGCAGGCGCAGCTGATCGAAGACTTGCTCGACATGAGCCGCATCACCTCCGACAAGGTGCAGCTTGACCTGCAAACCCTGGTGCCCGCCAGCGTGATCGCCTCGGCCATCGAAACCCTGCGGCCGGCGGCCGACGCCAAGCACATCACCATCAACTGCCACGTCGCCAGCGATGCGGGCCATATCATGGGCGACCCCAGCCGCCTGCAGCAAGTCATCTGGAACTTGCTGTCGAACGCCCTGAAATTCACCCCGCAGGGGGGACAGGTGGATATCGGCGTGCAGCGCGCGGGCGGCCGCCTGGCCATCACGGTGAGCGACAACGGCATTGGCATCCGGAAAGACTTCCTGCCGCACGTGTTCGACCGCTTCCGCCAGGCCGATGCGTCGACCACGCGCAAGCATGGCGGCCTGGGCCTGGGGCTGGCCATCGTCAAGCACCTGGTGGAACAGCATGGCGGCACGGTGACGGCCAGCAGCGCGGGCGAAATGCAGGGCGCCAGCTTTACCGTGCGCCTGCCCTTCAGCGTGCCGGACACGCCGGCACGCCGGCCCGGCAACGCCCTGGCCGCCCTGCCCGACTTGCGCGGCGTGCGGGTATTGCTGGTCGATGACGAAGCCGATGCGCGCGAGCTGACGGAGCGCATCCTGCGCGACAGCCACGCCGACGTGCATGCCACCGGCAGCGCCGCGCAGGCGCTGCAACTGCTGGCCCAGGTGCAGCCGCACGTGCTGGTGAGCGATATCGGCATGCCCGACGTGGATGGTTTCGACTTGCTGGCGCACATCCGCGCCCGCGCGCCCGACGTCCTGGGCAGCGTGCCCGCGCTGGCGCTGACGGCATTTGCGCGGCCGCAAGACCGCCAGCGCGCGCTCGACAGCGGTTTCCAGGCCTGGATCTCGAAGCCGCTCGACCCCAACGAACTGCTGGCCGCCGTGGCGCGGCTGGCGGCACCCCGCCTGGCCGACGCGTCGCCCTGACGCTGGCGCTTAAAAGATGATGCAAAGAAATAAATAACCCAGAACAAAATGTTCAGTTTCATGGGTTAGCCTTCCTACTTTCAGACGCGGCACTGTCCTACAAGCAACTTACCTGAAGTTTGCTACACTGAAATGCAGAATCACACCTGTACGGCAGGCTGGCGACAGGCGACCTAGGCTGGGAAGAGCTGTAATAGCGAGTTCATGCGCTGTTGTGCGCCCTATCTTGTTGCAAGGCGCTACTATCATGCCCAGCCGCCGTCAGCCCCGCCGTCAGCCCAGTCGCTGCGGTACAAGCCAGCGTTGCATAGACCGTATAACCGAGACCCTACATGCCCAGCCAAGATGAGATTTTGAAAGCCAAAATTTTGGTCGTCGACGATTCACCCGACAATGTCGACCTGATGCTGGAAATCCTGCGCGATGCCGGTTACACCAACGTCACGGCCACCATGCGTCCGGCCCAGGTCTGCCCCTTGCACAAGGAACATTGCTACGACTTGATCCTGCTGGACTTGCAGATGCCCGAACTGAATGGTTTCCAGGTCATGAAAGGCTTGAAGGAAATCGAGCATGGCGGCTACCTGCCCGTGCTGGCCCTGACGGCGCAGCCCAGTTTCAAGATCGCCGCCCTGGAAGCGGGCGCGCGCGACTTCATCAGCAAGCCGTTCGACCTGATGGAAGTGCACAAGCGCATCCACAACATGCTGGAAGTGCGCCTGCTGTACAAGGAATTGGCGCAGTACAGCAAGCAGCAGCAGGAACTGGCATTGCACGATCCGCTGACGGGCTTGCCCAACCGGCGCCTGCTGGAAGACCGCATCGAGCATACGCTCCAGCATTCTGCCCGCAACCGCGGCAAGTCGGCCATCCTGTATCTGGACCTGGACGGCTTCAAGGCCATCAACGACAGCTACGGCCACGGCTATGGCGATGAAATCCTGAAAATGGTGGCGGCGCGCCTGGTGGGCGCCTCGCGCAAGGAAGACACGGTGGCGCGCATCGGCGGCGATGAATTCGTCATCGTGCTGGGCAACCTGGCCGGCAAGGGCGACGCGCGCGAACCGGCCGCCAAGCTGATCGAAGTCATTTCCGAACCGTATTTCATCAACGACCTGACCCTGCGCCTGTCGACCAGCATCGGCATCGCCATCTACCCGGACGACGCCAGCTCCGTGGAATCGCTGCTGGGCGCGGCCGACACGGCCCTGTATGAAGCCAAGCGCGCCGGCAAGAACCGCTTTTGCTGCTCGCCCCACGAAGTGATCGTGCCACAAGTAAACATGCAAAAAAACAGCATCCCGTCGATCGCCTGACTTTTGAGCGGGCGCTGCGCGAAAAAAAACCGGGCGCCTTGCGGCTACCCGGTTTTTTTACGTTGCGCGGCTTCGCCGCTTATTTCTTGCCTGCCGCCGCTTCATGCTTGCCGGCGTGCTGGTGATCCGTTTGCGCATCCACGGTGTCGGGCGACACTTCGATGCGCGTGATGCCCGCATCGACGGAGATCGGATCGCTGGCGGGGAAGGTCATTTCCACGGCGTCGTCCAGCAGCTCTTCCTTGGCGCGCTCTTCGCCGCTCATGCCCTCTTCATCGGCCAGAATGGCCAGCGCGCTGGCCCATTTGACGAAATTGAGGTTGGACAATTCGCGCACGGTGGTCACGCCAAACGCCTGCTGCAGGGCCTTGGCGTCCTTCGCGCTGACACCGCGCAAGGCGCTGATGGGGGCATTGACGATGTCGCGGAAGCTTTTGTCGAGGTATTCCTTGTCGACGATGGTGTCGATATTCATGGCATGTCCTTTCGTTTCTATGAGTGGGCCTGCGCCGCGGTGGCGGCCATGCTGCGTGGCGATGATGCACGCCCCCACTATGGCAGGCGCGCCCGGCCAGGTATGTGCGCAACCGTACGTAACTGTGGCGATGCACGCCCTGCCCGCGCAATGCATAAAGTTTCCTAATGCACAAAAATGATGAGAGGAGATTAAAATTGCCGAAAAGACATAAATTTTCCATCCATGCGCCCTGCGATGGAATCCTCATGTATGATCCACAACTTGAATTTGGTCCTTCCTTTCACCATTCACGGGGCGCTATGTCCGCACAAACAGATCCGAACCAGGAAACGGCCCAGGCCGATGCGGAACGCGCCGCCGATCTCAGCGAGTTGCTGGGCCACGTCAACACCAGCTGGGACAATGAACGGCGCGCCCTGTCGCGCCAGTTGCACGACAGCCTGGGCTCCTCATTGACGGCGCTGACCATGCACCTGTCGCTGCTGACGCAAAAGATGCCACAGGAAGCGGCCCTGCTGGACCGCGCGGCAACCATGAAGCAATTGCTGCTGAACGTGATCGAAACCAACCGCCAGATGCAGATGAAGCTGTGGAACGACAAGCTGGAATTTCTCGGCGTGAACGTGGCGCTGGGCGAACTGGCGGCGCAATTTGCCGAGCAGCACAAGATTACCGTGCGCTGCAGCTTGCCGGAAGATGAGCTGATCTGCCCGCGCAACGTGGGCGTGGCCCTGCTGCGCACGCTGGAAGAAGCCCTCAGCAACATCGCCGCGCACGCGCAGGCGACCGAGGTGGACATCATCATCGACGACAATGACGAAGCGCTGATGATGACCGTCAAGGATAACGGCGTGGGCTTGCCCACCCA
>CAUSDR010000484.1:0-4137 GCA_963530105.1 uncultured Janthinobacterium sp. | reverse complement strand
CCATCTTGCTGACCAGCTGGTCGACGAAGCTGCGGTGCACGCCGATCTTCGGATCCTGCACTTCAGCCGTGAACCAGTCGGTGGTGTGGCCCGTCAACGGGGTGAAGCTGCGCTTGCCCACGGCCGCCACGCCGACCGAGTCGCCGGCCGCCTTGACGATCATGGCCGAACCGTCCATGAACTGGCCATTCAGGTTGGTGGCGGTGACGGAGGTGACGAAAAAGTTCTTGCCATTGTTGGCGGCGGCAGGCGCCGTCAAGCCGGTGATGCGCACCACGCTGCCGGCGCGGAAGCCGTCCGCCAGCCAGGAGCCGGCGCTGCGGGTCAGGCCCGTGGCGGCGGCGGCGATGGTGGTTTGCGCGGCGGCCACGCCGCCGGCCGTGAAGTCGCGGCGCAGCAGTGCTGCCATCAGCGGCGCGTAGGTGCCGCAGGCCGCTTCGGCCTTGATGGCGCCCGTGGTGCGGAAGTTGCCCAGGCGGGTATCGCCCTGCTGCTGGCTGGCGTCGATTTCGGCGCTGGCGTATTTGTCCGCTTCCGTGTCGAAGGTGGCCGTGACGCGGGGGTAAATCTGGCCGCCGCCGGCGGCAGCCTTGCTGCCTTCCGCGCTTTGTTTGCTGATAACGATCAAGCTGTCGATGCCGTTTGCTGTCGATGCCATAAGTAATACCTTTCGTGGGATGAAAAAAAGACCGCATCTGCGGTCTGGGGAGGGAACAACTGAAAATCCGGGGGGAGAAACGACGCAGCCCGCGCGCGGTGAGGCGGCGGGCTGGCGTGGCTGCATCCGGACGGCGCTGGGCCGCGCCGGATGAAGGTGGGCGAAGTACGCCATTGAAGGCGGTTCGCTGCGCTGATTTCCCTTATCGGTGGCACGCCAGCGGCGCGCCTATTACGAGTGGGGAAGCATGTGGTGGTGCGGTACTGCGGTACTGCTGAATCAAGGCTCCATTGTAGGAGGCTTTTTTTCATCGCCGGGCATATTGCAAAAAATCTTTCAATGTCCCAGCCGGCGCATTGCGCGGGCGCCGTGCGACTGGAAGATGCCTTCCAGCTCGCTGACCATGTCCTTGATGCGCTCCAGCTCAAAACCGCCGGAACAGGTAATCGGCGCCTCGCCGCTGCCCTGGCACGCCTTGCATGCGACGGGACCGCCGACCGGCACGCCTGCCACCACGCCGGTGCCATGGCAAGCCTTGCACTTGCTGTCGAGCCAATGCGCGAGCGACGCTTCGGCGACGCGGCGGTACAGGGTGTTGGCCGCCTGCGCATCCCAGGCCGTGTGCGCCTTGACCCAGTGCCGCGCCTTGCCCTTGCGCGTCACGGCCGCCGTCCAAGTGCGCAGCAGCTGCGCCAGGTTGCCCGCATTGCCTTCGAACAGGCGGCTGATGGTGCCGTCCGCATACTTGACGCGGCACAGCAAGGCGCCCATGTCGCCCGCCAGCGCGGCGGCGGCGATGACGTCCAGGTCGTGGTGGAAGGCATCGTCGCGCAAATTCTGCGATGACAGCGATGCGATGAATTTTTCTGCAAACCCCATGATTTCTCCTCGTTGATTCTTGTCTCAGTTACTCGCCGGGCCAAACAGCGCGGCCACCAGCGGATCGCGGCTGGCCGCGCCGCGTGGCCAGCTGGCCGTGCGGCGCACCTGCGGCGGCAGTTCGGCCCAGCCATCGGCCTCCTCGTCCGGCTCGCCCAGCGCATACAGGGCGGGACGCTGGCGGCCCGGTTCCGTGCAATGGCGCTGCGCCAGGTGAATGCGGCCCATGCCGCACATGTGGCGCAGATAGCGGCTCATGGTGCCTGCGTCCAGGCCCAGCAAGGCGGACAATTGCGCCGCGCTGGCCTGGCCCTGCTCGCCGATGTACTGCGCGATGCGCGCGATATGCAGCTGCGACTTCTTGCTGCGTCCCTGTAACTGGCGTCCCTGCCGTGGCGCCGCCCTGCTTTCGACCATCTGACTGCTGTTCAACATCTGCCTGACCTCCCGTGGTGTCACCAGCCGGCAGACGCTCTTGTGCGAATTTGCGACAGGCAACGAGTGGACTTTATCAATCGCTAATGTTAAAGTCAAGCATTTGGTAATTTATCAAACGGTAAATTTCAGGTTTAATGTGGAGATGAATATGTATCAATACAGACGCGACCGCCTGCTGGCCCTGATACGCGATCACTACGACAACACGCGCAAGAAAATTTCCGACGCCAGCGGCTGGAGCGAGGCGCGCATGTCGCAAATCCTCTCGCCCACCTACCGCGAAGGGCGCGCCTTTAGCGAGAAGATCGCGCGCAAGCTGGAAGCGGACCTGCGCCTGGAAAGCATGTACTTCGACCAGGGCGCGGCGCCCGACCAGGCAGCCATGGCGGCGCGCGCCCTCGGCGCCTTGGGCGAGGTGCAGCCGGTGGTAGTGGCCGATGGCGAGGATGAACGCTTTTACCCGATCCGCAAGGTAAAACTGCGCCTGTCGGCCGGCATCACGGGTTTTGCCATCGAGCCGGAAACGCACGACGGCAGCACCATCAGCGTGCCGCGCAGCTGGGTCGAGCGCAACGGCTTCCACCCGGAACGGCTGGTGGCCATCAAGGTCAAGGGCGAGAGCATGGAGCCGGCCCTGTACGAGGACGACGTGGTGATCATCAACACGGCCGACAACCGGCCCGCCGATGGCGTGGTGTTCGCCGTCAACTACGAAGGCGAGCCGGTGGTCAAGCGTATGGCGCGCGATATCGGCGAATGGTGGCTGACGTCGGACAACCCGGACCAGCGCAAATACCACCGCAAACTGTGCCGTGGCAACGAATGCCTGATCGTCGGCCGGGTCGTGCGCAAGGAAAGCGACCGCATTTGATGCCGAAATTTATCGATTGATAAACTTCGGCACAGTAACAGCGGTTTAAGCCAGCGCCGCCTGGATCTGCTGCAGCGCGGCCGGATCGTCCATCGACGTCAGGTCGCCCGGGCTGCGTCCTTCGCAGATGGCCTGGATCGAACGGCGCAGCAGCTTGCCAGAACGCGTCTTCGGCAACTGCGCCACGAACAGCACGCGCGCGGGCCGCGCCACGGCGCCCAGCTGGCGGTCGACCACGGCCATCACGTCGCGCTCCAGCGCCGCTTTCGCGTCAACGCTGTCGAAGCCCTGCGGGTTTTTCAGGATCACGAACGCCATCGCCACCTGTCCCTTGAGTTTATCTTCCACGCCCACCACCGCCACTTCCGACACGTTCGGATGGCTGGTGATGCTTTCCTCGATCTCGCGCGTGCCCAGGCGGTGCCCGGCCACGTTGATCACGTCGTCCGTGCGGCCCAGAATGAAGTAATAGCCATCCGCGTCGCGCATGCCCCAGTCAAACGTGGAGTACACCTGCCGCTCGCCGAAGGTGGACCAGTAAGTGTCGACGAAGCGCGCGTCGTCGCCGTACACGGTCTGCATGCAGCCTGGCGGCAGCGGGCCTTCCAGCACCAGCACGCCCTTCTCGTTGGCGCCGCACTCCTCGCCCGTCGCTTCGTTGAGCAGCTTGACCCGGTAGCCGTACATGGCCAGGCCGGGGCTGCCCAGGCGCGTGGGCGTGGCTTCGCCATCACCGGGCACACCTTTGGCCACCGACAGGATGGGCCAGCCCGTCTCCGTCTGCCAGTAGTTGTCGATGATGTCGACCTTGAGTTCGTCGGCGATCCATTGCGAGGTGGTTTCATCGAGCGGCTCGCCCGCCAGGTACAGCGCCTTCAGGGACGACAGGTCGTGCTTGCGCATCAGTTCCACCGGATGCTTGCGCAGCACGCGGATGGCCGTCGGCGCCGAGAACATGCGCGTGACCTGGTATTTCTCGACGATGCTCCACCAGATGCCCGCATCGGGGCAGATGGGCAAGCCTTCGTACAGGATGGTGGCCATGCCGGCGATGAGGGGGCCGTACACGATGTAGGAATGGCCCACCACCCAGCCAATGTCCGAAGTGGCAAAGAAGGTTTCGCCGGGCTGGCCGCAGAAGGTGTATTGCATCGACGACGCCAGCGCCACCGCATAGCCGCCCACGTCGCGCTGCACGCCCTTCGGCTTGCCCGTGGTGCCCGAGGTGTACAGCACGTACGACGGTTCGTTCGATTCCAGCCAGGTGACGGGCACGCGCGCGTCCAGGTGC
>CAUSDR010000483.1:0-4139 GCA_963530105.1 uncultured Janthinobacterium sp. | reverse complement strand
GTTTTGGGGCATGCCTAAAAATTTTTCAGAAAAAGTGTAGGGTGTATCTCGACTTCTTTTCACGATGTGTATCCCCCTCTCGAAAAAGAAAAAGCCACCTCCAGGTAGCTTTTTCTTTCCAGAGGGCCAAAAATAAACCTGCCCCCCCCAGCAGAGTTGCAGGGCCAGCCCACCACCCCAGCCTCACAAACCGCTCAACGGCCGCTGCCGCATGTTCATGGGTTTCAATCCAACTCCCACCGAACCCGCGATCAAGGCATCCATCCGCCGGCAGCCGCATTCAAGCCTGATAGTATCGAACAGCGCGATACCCGTCGGCCCTTCACAAAATTAAACGCTCTCTTCAGGCCGGTACGCAAGCTTCTGGCGGGTTACGCCCTGGGTGACGTAGTCCGCATTTGGCGGAATCGGTGCCCAGAAGAAATCCCGTTTAAACAGGGGGATTTTGTTGAATTTTTGCGAGCGGAATATCCAGCGGTTTTTCTTGATGTCGCTGTAGCGGTCGCCCGTGAACTGCTTGTGCACGTCGGTGAACGGCAGCACTCTTTCGGCAAGGTCCGGGAAGGTCAGGCTGGGATTGTCGTCCTTGAATTTCTGGAAGGTGTCAAATTGATCTTTGCAGATGACTTGCAGCGCCGTTTCCGGGAAACGGTGGCGGGGCGACCATAGAACGTGCCAGCCGGATTCTATCTCATTGATGAATTTCACCAGGCGCGGGGTCAGAATGTAGGCGTCCGATTCGATATGGATAATTTTGTCGGCGCCCAATTCCTTGGCGACATCAATCGAATGCAGGAAACTGCGCCACCAGCCGGGATAGTCGGAGCCGCTGAGGCGTCCCAGGTTGTTCTCGAACCGAAGGATGAGGTTTTTGTCCGTGTTGCCGGCCAGCGGGGCGTCATGGGCTACGCTCTTGATGAGGTCGGAGGGCGGCAGATATGGCGAACCATCATCGATCATTATTTTTTTGACGGCATCGATCGGAATGTTTTCGTAGTGGTCCAGCCAGCGTTGATAGCGGCTTTCCCATGATTCAGCATCTTTGACGAAGCTGGTGCAAAATATAAAAGCTTTCATTTTGGTCGTACATTCCTTACATTTGTGGTGAAGATCGCAAGTTCAAGACGCGGCTTCAATGCGCGCGGTCTGTATCGAAAAAAGTGACGGGTTCTGTGCGATCCGGGTAGTTGGCTTGCTGGAATGAAGTAGCACCAGGATTGCATCTCGGTATTGATGGGGCACGGTCAAACCTGGTAAGCGGCTCTGTATACTTTACATTAAAGCAGGGAAATTTACACCCTGCCATCCGCCGCGCGCTGCCATGGGGGGCCGCGGAGAGAACAGGCGTAGCGCATCGTCAACAACGACTGCCGCGCGCCGTCCCGAACCGCCCTGCGCGCAGGTACGTCGGATATCTTACACCGTGCCACGCGCTTTGGCATTGCTATGGCGCAAGTTATATGGCATCGCCGGGCTTCATCGCCATGCCTCAGACGATTGTGGCTGCCTTGTCAGGGCGCGCTGCCGCTGCCGCTGCCGCTAAGGATATTGGGCGCCGCTGTCGCCAGGCGCTCCACGCCTGCAAACATTCACCGTGGCAATGGAGGGTGTTGCGCCGTGTGCCCGTGCACGCCTTCCGGCGGGCCGCTTGCGCACGCGCCACGCCATGCATTAGCCCTCCGATGATGGCGGCGCGGCGTGCGGGTGGGGCAACGCCTGCAGGCGGGACGGCCCGCGCGCCTGCCCTTGTGCCGGGGTGCTTTAGCCATGGCCGCCGGCAAGGCAGGCGGCAAGCGGCATGCGGGCAGCCTGGCCAGGCATGAAAAATGCCGTCCAGCGCGAACTGAACGGCATGGCGCCTTGCGGCCAGAATGGCCTGTGGCGCGGGGCGCAGCAGGCGGGGATGGCGGACGCGCTTACCGCGCCCGGCGCCGCCTGCCTTGCACGCTTACCACATGATCACGCGCTGCTCCGGCGGCAGATACATCGCGTCGCCCGGCTTGATGTCGAACGCTTCGTAAAATCCCGGCTGGTTCTTCACGGTGCCCTTGGCGCGGAACTCGCCTGGCGAATGCGGGTCGCTCTTGATTTGCGCAATCGCCGCTTCCGGGCGCAGCTTGGCGCGCCATTTCTGCGCGAAGCCGATGTACAGGCGCTGTTCGCCCGTCAGGCCGTCAATCACGGGCGATGGCTTGCCGCCCAGCGAACGCTGGTAGGCCTTGTAGGTGATCGACAGGCCGGAATTGTCGCCGATGTTTTCACCCAGGGTCAGCTCGCCATTGATGTGGTAGCCGGGCACGGGGCTGTAGGCGCCGTATTGCTTGACGAGGCCGGCGGCCAGGGCCTTGAAGGCGGCGCGGTCTTGCGCCGTCCACCAGTTGCGCAGGCGGCCCCTGGCGTCGTACTGGCTGCCCGAGTCGTCGAAGGCGTGGCTGATTTCATGGCCAAAGGTGATGCCCAACAAGCCATAGTTGACGGCGTCTTCCGCTTTCACGTTGAAGAACGGCGGCTGCAGGATGGCGGCCGGGATGGTGATGGCGTTGAGCGACGGGCTGTAGCTGGCGTTGACGGTTTGCGGCGTCATCGACCATTCGTCGCGGTCGACCGGCTTGCCCAGCTTGCCGATATTTTGCTGGCGGCTCCAGACGCGCGCCGCGCGCACGTTGGCGATCAGGTCATGCGGCTGGGTTTTCATGGCGCTGTAGTCGCGCCAGGTATCCGGGTAGGCGATCTTCGGTTTCAGGGCGGCCAGCTTGAGCTGGGCTTCCTTCTTGGTTTCCGGGCCCATCCAGTCCAGCTGCTCGATGCCATCCTTGAACGAGGCGACGAAGTTGTCGAACATGGCCATCACGCGCGGCTTGGTTTCTGGCGGCAAATACATTTCCACGTAGCGCTTGCCGACGGCATCGGCCAGGGCACCGTCCGTGAAGCGCAGGGCCAGCTGCCACTGCGGTTCGCTTTGTGGCACGCCGCGCAGCACCGTGCCTTCGAAGGCGAAGCGTTCCTTGACGGTGGCGTTGTCCAGGTAGGAGGCATAGCTTTCGATGATGCGCCAGTTCAGGTAGCTTTTCCACGATTCCAGCGGCACGGCGGCCACGGTGTCGGAGAAACCGCTCATGAAGCTGGGCTGGCGCACGATGGCCGAGGTTTCCTGCTTTGCCATGCCGGCGGCGGCAAAGTACGCTTTCCAGTCAAACGCCGGCGCCATGGCGGCGAACTGGTCAAAGGCGACGCGGTTGTACGACTTGACGGGGTCGCGCATCTGCACGCGCGTCCATTGCACGGCAGCCAGGCGCGTCTCGATGTCGAGAATCTGCGCCGCGTGTTCGGCGGCCTTCTTGTCGCCGCTCATGGCCAGCATGGTCTCGATGTGTTTCAGGTACTTGGCGCGCACGGCTTGCAGCTTGGCGTCGTCATCCTTCAGGTAATAGTCGCGGTCAGGCAAGCCCAGGCCGGACTGGCTGATGTTGATCGTGTAGCGCTCGGGGTCTTGCGCATCGGGCGCGACATAGGCGGAAAACGGCGTGGCGATGCCATTGCCTTGCAGGTAGGCGAACAGGGCCGGCAAGTCCTTCTTGTCTTTTACCGCAGCGACGCGCGCCAGGTCGGTCTTGACGGGCTTGAAGCCGGCGGCATTGCGCGCCTTTTCATCCATGAAGCTGGTGTACAGGTCGGCGATCTTGTGCGCGTCGCTGCCCGGCTTGCCGGGGTTTTTCAGGGTGGCGTCGATCAGGCCGCGCAGCTGGCCCTGGGCGATTTCGCGCAATTCGATGTAGGTGCCCCAGACGGATTTGTCGGCCGGGATTTCCGTGTTGCGGGTCCAGACGCCGTTGACGTAGCCGTAGAAATCTTCCTTCGGACTCACGGCCGGGTCCAGGGTTTTCAGGTCGATGCCGGAGACGGGCGCGGCAGGACTGGCGGCTTGCTGGGCGTACAGCGAAGGAGAGGAGAGGGCGAACAAGGCGCAGCAGGCGGCGCTGATCAGGGAACGGTGCACGAAGATTCCTTTAATTGTAATCTGACTTCATGTTGGAAAGCATGCTGTGTCCAGGCATGTGGCGGAAGATTATACCCGCCGGCTACGGCATGTCATCAACAGGAATGTTGCACCCGCACCATCCTTTCTTGTGCAGAAGAGG
>CAUSDR010000482.1:0-4146 GCA_963530105.1 uncultured Janthinobacterium sp. | reverse complement strand
GCGCCGCATCCTGCTGGACGCGCTGCCGGCCGGCACCGTGCGCTGGGGCCACAAGCTCGCATCCATCACTGCGCGGGACGATGGCCAGCATCTGCTGCACTTTGCGCATGGTGCCACGGCGGCCAGCGCGCTGCTGGTGGGCGCGGACGGCGCCTGGTCGCGCGTGCGGCCCCTGCTCTCAAGCGCGCAGCCCGCGTACTCGGGCGTGTCCTTCATCGAAACATATCTGCACGACAGCGACCGCCGGCACCGGGCCAGCGCGCACGCCGTGGGCGCTGGCGCCCTGTTCGCGCTGGCGCCCGGCAAGGGCATCCAGGCCCACCGTGAAGCCGATGGCGTGCTGCATGCCTACATTGCGCTGAGCAAGCCGGAACACTGGCTGGCCAGCATCGACTTTGCCGATTCCGCCGCCGCCCGCGCCCGCATCGCGGCGGAATTTGCCGGCTGGGCGCCGGCGCTGACGGCGCTGATCACGGACAGCGACACGCCGCTGGTGCCCCGTCCCGTGCACATGCTGCCCGTCGACCACGCCTGGCGCCGCGTGCCGGGCGTGACCTTGCTGGGCGACGCGGCCCACCTGATGGCGCCGGCCGGCGAAGGCGCCAATCTGGCCATGCTCGATGGCGCCGAACTGGCGCAGGCGCTGGCCGCGCATCCGCGCGACGTGGAAGCGGCCCTGCTGGCGTACGAAACGGCGCTGTTTTCCCGCAGCGGCGCGGCGGCGGCCGAGTCGGAGCGGGTGTTCCGCCTGTGCTTTGGCGACGATGCACCGCACAGCCTGCTCGACTTCTTTGCGGAGCAGCAAGAACTAGCCTGAGACGACCGCCGGGCCCGCCAGCGCAAAGCCCGACGCCAGCCGCGTTTATCGGGGATAATACGGCTTTCCCCCTTGCCAGCGTCCGTGCCTTGATGAAATACCCAGCAGTTCTTCCCTTCAGCGACATTCTGCCACGCCTGCATGAATTCGATGCCATCATCGACGTGCGCAGCCCGTCCGAATTCGCGGAGGACCACTTGCCGGGCGCCATCAACTTGCCCGTGCTGAACGATGAGGAACGCGTGCGCGTCGGCACGCTATATAAACAGACGAGCGCCTTCGAGGCAAAGAAGCTGGGGGCGGCGCTGATCGCGAGGAATATCGCGCAGCATATCGAGGACGGCTTGCTTGGCCACCCGCAGCACTGGAAACCGCTCGTGTATTGCTGGCGCGGCGGCAACCGCAGCGGCGCCATGGTGCATATCCTGGCGCGCATCGGCTGGCCCGTGACGCAACTGGACGGCGGCTACAAGGAATACCGGCGCCATGTGAATGCCGAGCTGGCCACCCTGCCCCAGCGCTTCGATTTCATCAACGTGCTGTGCGGTCCCACGGGCAGCGGCAAGAGCCGTTTGCTGCAGGTGCTCGACAGGCAAGGCGCGCAAGTGATCGACCTGGAGCAGCTGGCGGCCCACCGCGGTTCCGTGCTGGGCGGCTTGCCGGAAGAACAGCAGCCGTCGCAAAAAGCCTTCGAGAGCGCGCTGTGGCAGCAATTGCGCCATTTCGACCCGACCGCTCCCGTCTTCATCGAATCGGAAAGCAAGAAAGTGGGCCGCTTGCGCGTGCCCGACGCGCTGATGGACAAGATGCGCGCGGCCGCCTGCACCGACGTGCGGCTCGATACGGCCCAGCGCGTGCAATTGCTGCTGCAGGATTACGAACATTACGTGGCAGACCCCGAGCGCCTGAACGTGCAGCTGGCCCTGTTGACGCAGCTGCATGGCAAGGAGAAAATCGCCCACTGGCAACAGCTGGCGACGGCGGGCCGCATGCGCGAACTGGTGGAAGAATTGCTGGTGCAGCATTACGACCCCGTCTACCGCCAGTCGATACAGCGCAACTTCAGCCGCTACGCGCAGGCAACGCCGCTGGTCTTGCCCGACATTTCCGAACATGCTTTTGAGCAAGCCGCCCGCGCATTATGTGCTATCGTCGGAAACGGAAAGCAATGAACCCACAGGCAGAATGCGGCGGCGGCCCCTGAAGGGCGGGCACCGGATTTTGCATCCGGGATAAACATGATCATCGCAGTACCAACATCAGCAGGAACTCCCATGTCAGATAGCGCAGTAACACCCAATACCCCCATCCGATTGACCGAATTTGCCCATGGCGGCGGCTGCGGCTGCAAAATCGCGCCGGGCGTGCTGGCCGAGATTTTAAAGGGCAGCGGCGGTTTTCCCCTGCCGAAAGAATTGCTGGTCGGCATAGAAACCTCGGATGACGCGGCCGTCTACCAGCTCAACGACGAGCAGGCGCTGATCGCCACGACGGATTTCTTCATGCCCATCGTCGACGACCCGTTCGACTTTGGCCGCATCGCCGCCACCAACGCCATTTCCGACGTGTACGCCATGGGCGGCACGCCCATCATGGCGCTGGCCCTGGTCGGCATGCCGATCAACAAGCTGCCAGTGGAAACCATCGGCCTCATCTTGAAAGGCGGCGAAAGCATCTGCGCCGAGGCCGGCATTCCCATCGCGGGCGGCCACACCATCGATTCCGTCGAGCCGATCTACGGCCTGGTCGTGCTGGGCCTGGTCCACCCCTCGCAGGTCAAGCGCAATGCGGGCGCGCGCGCTGGCGACAAGCTGGTCCTGGGCAAGCCGATCGGCGTGGGCATCCTGTCGGCCGCGCTGAAGAAAAACGCGCTGGACAAGGATGGCTACGCTTCGCTGATCGGCAACACCACCAAATTGAATACCCCGGGCAAGAAACTGGCCCTGCTGGATGGCGTGCATGCGCTGACGGACGTGACGGGCTTCGGCTTGCTGGGCCATGCGCTGGAACTGGCGCGCGGCGCCAAGGTGCAGGCGCGCATCGCCATGGATGCCGTGCCCCTGCTGCCGCAAGTGCAGCAACTGGCCGAGAACGGCAACATCACGGGCGCGTCCGGACGCAACTGGCAGGGGTACGGCGCGCAAGTGCAGCTGGCCGACAGCCTGAGCGCCATCGACAAGGCGATTTTGACGGACCCGCAAACGGCCGGCCCCCTGCTGGTGGCGTGCGCGCCGGACGCCGTCGAGCAAGTGCTGGCGATTTTCCATGCAGAAGGCTTTGCCGACGCCACGGTGATTGGCGACGTGCTGGAAGGCACGACCGGGGTTTCCGTCATTTAATGAACAAATTTTTTGCAAAGGCACTCCCATGACCACGTTTTCCAACTCCTTTTCCAAGTTCCACGCCATCCTGGCCACCGTCGCCGCCACCCTGGCCATCCACAGCGGCCTGGCGCAGGCACAGCAAGTGCTGCGCGTGTCCGCCATCCCCGACGAAGCGCCGACGGAATTGCAGCGCAAGTTCAAGCCGCTGGGCAGCTACCTGGAGAAAAAGCTGGGCATGAAGGTGGAATTCACGCCTGTCACCGATTACGCGGCGTCCGTGGAAGGCTTGATCAATAACAAGCTCGACATGGTCTGGTTCGGCGGCTTTACTTTCGTGCAAGCCAACGTGCGCAGCGGCGGCAAGATCGTGCCGCTGGTGCAGCGCGAGGAGGACACGAAGTTCCGCTCCGTGTTTGTCACCACCAGCAAGGACATCAACCAGCTGTCCGACCTGAAGGGCAAGAATTTCACCTTCGGCTCGGAATCGTCGACTTCCGGCCACTTGATGCCGCGCTACTACTTGCTGGCCGCCAAGATCAATCCCGATACCGACATGAAGCGCATCGCTTTCTCGGGCGCGCATGACGCCACCGTGGCGGCCGTGGCCGGCGGCAAGGTCGATGCGGGCACCTTGAACATTTCCGTTTGGGAAAAACTGGTCGAAGCGAAAAAAGTCGATCCCAGCAAGGTGCGCGTGTTCTACACGACGCCCGGCTACTACGACTACAACTGGAGCGTGCGCGCCGACATGAACCCCGTCGTGCGCAAGAAGCTGACGGACGCTTTCCTGGCGCTGGATCCGTCCACGCCGGAAGGCAAGGAAATCCTGGAATTGCAGCGCGCCACCAAGTTCATCCCGACCAAGGCCGAGAACTACAAGGATATCGAAGCGGCTGCGCGCAATGCGGGTTTGCTGAAGTAAGTATCAACGCTTCCTGGCCAGTGGTTTTCCCAACCCAAGGGCGAAGAGCTGGGGTCGGACCCTGAGGGTCCGACCCCAGCACT
>CAUSDR010000481.1:0-4167 GCA_963530105.1 uncultured Janthinobacterium sp. | reverse complement strand
GCGCGGCGCCAGGAACGCTTCCACCAGCGCGATGCGCGCCGCGTCGTCGGGCGCGGCCAGCACGGCGTCGGACAGGGCCAGCCAGTCGGCGTCGAACAGGGGCGACAGCGGACGCACCTGGTCGAACAGGTCCGCCATGTCGATGCCCGTCAGCGCATGCAGGGCGGCCGGATACAGCATCACCATGAACGAGTGCACGGGGCCGGGGTTGTAGCTGACGAGCGGATAGCCGCGCGGGCCGCTGAACAGGGCGGGCGGCATGCGCACGTCCGGCAGCGACAGCCCCGGCGCCGCCGCCTCGACCTCGCCCGCGATGGTCCACAGCAGGCAGCACATGGGCGTGGCGGGAAAACGGTTCAGGCGCTGCTGGGGCGGCAGCGGCGCGCAGTGCATGGTGTCGCGCACGAGGAAGGCGCGCACGCAGGAAGCCAACGCCAGGCGTGGCGCGATCAGGCGGGTCAGGGGCGTAGGGGCGGCAGGCATGGCGACGATTGTACCGGCAATTTCCGGCGCCGCGCGATGTCGTATTCGTTCAAGACGCGGTCCCGCAGGCGCGCTACAGTCATGCCATCGTTCCCACTACACCAGGAGCTTGCCATGCCGCCACTCGACCACACCGCCGCGCCCGCCACCACCCCCGTGCTGCGCCAGATCCGCCATTTGCCGGGGCCGTTTGCCCTGCCCATCATCGGCAACGCGCTGCAAGTCAGGCTGCCGCGCATCCACCGCGACGTGGAGGGCTGGGTGCGCCGCTACGGGCCCTACGTGCGCGCCTGGTTCGGCCGCACCCTGGTGCTGGTGGTGGCCGACAGCGAGGCCGTGGCGGCCGTGCTGCGCGACCGCCCGGACGGCTTCCGCCGCCCCCTCAGCAGCTACATTGTCTCGGAGGAAATGGGCGGCAATCCCGGCGTCTTCCTGGCCGAAGGCAGCGCGTGGCGCAACCAGCGCCGCATGGTGATGGCCGGCATGGCGCCGGGCGCCATCAAGGCGTATTTCCCCGCGCTGCTGACGGTGGCGCAGCGCCTGCAGCGGCGCTGGCAGCATGCGGCCACGCAAGGCCAGGCCATCGACCTCGATGGCGACCTGAAGCGCTATACGGTCGACATCATCGCCGGCCTGGCCTTCGGCAGTGAAGTCAACACGCTCGAAGCGGGCGAGGACGTGATCCAGCGCCACCTGGACGCCATCCTGCCCGCCGTGGCGCGGCGCAGCCTGTCGATGCTGCCCTACTGGCGCTACTTCAAACTGCCCGTCGACCGGCGCCTGGACCGCGACGTCGCGGCGCTGGACGTGGCCGTGGCGCAACTGGTGCGCCAGGCGCGCGCGCGCATGGAGCACGACCCCGCGCGGCGCGTGCGGCCGCCCAACCTGCTCGAAGCCATGATCGCCGCCGCCGACGAGCCCGATAGCGGCGTGAATGACCGCGCCGTGGCAGGCAATGTGCTGACCATGCTGCTGGCCGGCGAAGACACGACGGCCAACACGATTTCGTGGATCATCTATTTGTTGCAGCGCAATCCGCACAGCCTGGCCAAGGCGCGCGAGGAAGTGCGGCGCCTGGCGCCCGACGCGGCGCAGTTCACCCTGGCGCAAATGGATAGCCTCGACTACCTGGGCGCCTGCGCCAGCGAAGCCATACGCTTGAAACCGGTGGCGCCCTACATCCCGCTCGAAGCGCTGCGCGACACGGTGGTGGGCGACGTGGCCGTGCCCGCCGGCAGCATGCTGTGGTGCGTGATGCGCCACGACAGCGTGTCCGAGGCGCACTTTCCCGATGCGCAAGCGTTCCAGCCCGAGCGCTGGCTGGCAGGCAACAGCGAGGCGCACAGCAAGCACGCCGCCATGCCGTTTGGCGCGGGGCTGCGCACCTGTCCCGGCCGCTATCTGGCCTTGCTGGAAATCAAGATCGCCATGGCCATGCTGCTGGGCAGTTTCGATATCGCCGGCGTCGATACGCCCGATGGCGGCGAGGCGCAGGAACTGATGGGGTTCGTCATGTCGCCCATCGGCCTGAAGCTGCGCCTGGCGCGGCCGCGGTGATACCATGGGGATATTCCGTTCACCCGATCTTTCCCCATGACCCTTCGCCTGGAATCGCCGCAGCAAGCCGACGTGCAGAGCCTGATCGCCGAGCTTGATGCTTATCAACAATCGCTGTATCCGGCCGAGTCCGTGTATTCGCTGGACCTGGCCTCCCTGCCGCCGGACAGCGTGCTGTTCGCCGTCGCCCGCGATGCCGGTGGCCGCGCGCGCGCCTGCGGCGCCATCGTCGTCACGCCCGATTTCGGCGAGCTCAAGCGCATGTACGTGCATCCGGACAGCCGTGGCCAGGGCCTGGCCACGCGCCTGCTGGCCCTGCTGGAAGAGCAGGCACTGGCGCGCGGCTGCCGCTTGCTGACGCTGGAGACAGGCATCCACCAGTTGCAAGCCATCGCCCTGTACGCGCGCCACGGCTATCAGCGGCGCGGGCCGTATGGCGGCTATCCTGACGACCCGTTGAGTGTCTTCATGGAAAAACCCGTGGCGCCGCCCGACAGCCTGGCGGATATCCGCGCGCGCCTGCGCGCCTTTGCGCAAGAACGCGACTGGGACCAGTTCCACACGCCGAAAAACCTGGCCATGGCCCTGTCCGTGGAAGTGGCGGAACTGGTGGAACACTACCAGTGGCTGCCCACGGGCGCGGATGGCGAGCTGGACGACGCCAAACGCACGGGCATCCGCCACGAACTGGCCGACGTGCTGATGTATCTGGTGCGCCTGGCCGACAAGAGCGGCGTCGACCTGCACGCGGCCGTGCTGGAGAAAATGCAACTCAATGCGCTGAAGTACCCGGCGCAGCAAGTGCGCGGCGACGCCCGCAAATATAGCGAGTACTGACGGCAGGCGACGGCCAGACGTGCGTGGCTGCCGCGCAAAACAGCGTAGCATCGGGCCATGCGTATTTATCCCTTACTACTGATCGCAGGCTTGCTGCACGGCCCTGTTGCGCTGGCGCAAACAGCGCCCGTGCCGCAAGTCAAGGTGGACGCCACGCGCGACCCCGTCGACAAGTCCTACCGCAAGATGCTGCAGGGCGTGGACCGCTTCGAGCGCGACCATGCGCTGGCGCCGCAGGCGGTGCTGCGCTTCCGCTTGCTGCCGCGCCAGCCCGGCGTGGACATGACGGGCGTGCAGCTGCGCATCGCCGGCGACACGGTCAGCATCCCCCTGCCCTTGGCCGAGGACAACAGCTTCGCCCCCGTGCGCAACGCGCAGGCGGCGCGCGAGGATGCCGTGCTGATCGCCAACCGCAAGGCCACCACCATGAGCTGGCGCGCACAAGTCATCACGCCGGGCTTGCCGCCCGGCACGCGGCGCCTGGGCGACCTGCGGCTGGAATGCCGCGCCGGCATGGATTCGGGCCTGATTTCGAACGACCCGCAAATCATCGCCTGGCTGTCCAGCATGCTGTACAGCACGGACAAGGTGTGTTCCGAGCCGGACGGCAATTATCTGTTCTTCACGGAGCGGCCCCTGTTCGGCGTCACCCTCGTGCATGGCGAGCGCCGCCTGGCGCTGCCGTTCCGCATGCTGTACGCGGGCGGCGAGCAGACGCCGGCCTCGCTGCCCTACTGCGATTGCCAGGTCTTGCTCGACCGCACGTATTACGCGCCCCTGTGGGACGCGGGCTGGCCCGACGATACGCTGCTGGAATTTAGCTACATGGACGAGGTGGCGCCATGAAATGGCTGTCGCTGACCATGCTGGCGCTGCTGGCCGCGTGCTCCGGCACGCGTGCCTTGCAAGCGAGCAAGAATGTGCCTTACGCTACGCTGGAGCAGACGGTGCAGGTGGGCAGCAGCACGCGCGAACAGGTGCGCGCCGCGCTGGGCGACAGCACGGCCATCCGTTTCGACAGCGGCAAGGAAGTGTGGATGTACACCTACCCGGCGGCCTCGGGCGCGCAGGGCGAATATGTGATCTTGTTTGGCGGGGATGGGGTGGTGCAGAAGGTGCGCAGCGGGGAAGTGTACCGGGTGAAGAAGTAAAAGTACCCCAAAAGCAAACTGGGGGGAATGCTCCCAATGGGAAGCATTCCGGTCACGCAGTGACTGACCCCGGCCTTTCGCCGCTGGGGTAATTAGCGTGCTTTCAGCAAGGCCCGCGTCGCCATGCCGGCGCCCACGC
>CAUSDR010000480.1:0-4171 GCA_963530105.1 uncultured Janthinobacterium sp. | reverse complement strand
TTGATCGGCGGCACCACGGGCGGCGGCAGCAGCGGCCGCACGGCCGGCGGTGCCCTGCTGGGCGCGGCAGCGGGCGCCGTGGTGGGCAATATCTGGTCGAACCGCATGGAAAACCAGAAGCGCGCGATGGAACAAGCCACGCAGGGTACTGGTGTGCAAGTGACGCAGACGTCCGACAACCGCCTGAAAATGGAAATTCCCAGCGATATTTCCTTCGACACCAACCGCGCCGACATCAAGGGCAACTTCCGCCCGATTCTCGACCGCTTCGCCGCCACGCTGAATGAAAACCCGAACACCACGGTCAGCATCATCGGCCACACGGATAGCACGGGCAGCGCTTCCATCAACGAACCGCTGTCGGTGGAACGCGCCGCCCATACGCGCGACTACCTGGCCATGCGCGGCGTCTCGCCGACACGCATCGTCACCGAAGGCCGCGGCGCGCGCGAACCGATCGCCTCGAATGCCGATGCGGCGGGACGGGCGCGCAATCGCCGTGTCGAGATCTACGTCGCCGAAATGGCGCCGCGTGGATAACACCTGACCAAACCTGCTGCGCGGCGCGCTTTGCGGCCTGCGATGCTCACCGTACCTTCGTACGGTTGCGCTTCTCGGCCACAAATCATCGCCGCTCGCGCGGTTTTGTCTGGTGTCGTGACGCTGATGCCAGTCAAATAAAAAAAACCGCCAGCAAGTTTCCTTGCTGGCGGTTTTTTACGTCAAGTACAGACGTTTTACTTCGACGTCGTTGCCTTGGCGCCGCTGTCACCCTCTTTCGCCACCTTGGCAAAGTCGCCGGCCGTGACGATGGAGACGGCCGATGGCTTCAGGTAGTCGCGCAGGCCCTGGTTCACTTGCGCCAGGGTCAAGGCGGCCACTTTGGCTTCCAGGTCCTTGTCGTAGGCCATGGTGCGGTCTTCGGCCAGGTAGCCGGCCAGTTCGCGCGCCAGGCCGCTGTCCTGCGTGCGGCCCACTTCTTCCGATTGCAGCCAGCCTTTCTTCGCCTCCGCCAGTTCTTCCTGCGTGAAGCCGTCGGCCAGCACCTTGGCGATTTCCTCGCGCAGGGCCGCTTCCACCTTGGCCGTGTTTTGCGGCGCGCTGATGGCGTAGGCCATCCAGAAACCGGCCGGCTCGCGCGATGGCACGGTCACTTGCGAACCGACGCCATACGACAGGCCTTCCTTCTGGCGGATGCGGTCGGCCAGGCGGCTGCGCAAGGCGCCGCCACCGAGCATGTGGTTAGCCATCAGCAAGGCGGGATAGGCGGCGGCATCATCCTTGAGGGGAATCGGCTGGATGGCGAACAGCACGCTGTTGGCCTTGTCCGGCGTTTCCAGGGTGACTTTTTCACCGCTGACGGGCTTGACGGCATCGGCAATGCGCACATACGGCTGCTGCGCCTTCCAGCTGCCGTACAGGCTGGCCACTTGCGCCTTCAGGGCGGCCGGGTCGAAATCGCCGACGGCGGCAAAGGTGGCGTTCGACGCGCCATAGTAGGCGCCATGGAAGGCTTTCACATCGGCCACCTTGATGGCTTTCCATTGGGCCAGTTCGGCAGGCAAGGTGGCCACGTGGCGCACATGGCCTTCCGGCGTGGCGTCGAGCAGACGGCGGAAGGCGTTCACGGCCAGCGGCTGCGGCTCCGGCAATTCCTGCTCGGCGCGGCCGACGCGCTCGCGCTGCAATTCGAGGAATTCCGGCTCGCTCAGGGCCGGTTTTTGCAGCACTTGCGCCAGCAGGTCCATGGCCGCCGGCAAGTTCTCGCGCTTGCCCGTCAGCATGGCGGTGACGCCCTCGGCGCCGCCCGTGATGGCCACTTGCGTGCCCAGCTGGTCGAACTTGTCCTTCACTTCCTGGCGCGTCAGGGTATCCGTGCCGCGCGCCAGCAGATTGGCCGTGTAGCTGCCCACCTGCGCCTTGCCGCGCAGGCTTTCTTCGCTGCCGATCTGCAGTTTCAGCACGACGCTGACCGTGCCGCCCTTGGTTTTCTTCGGCAGCAAGGCGCCCTTCAAGCCGTTCGGCAAGGTGAAACGCGTCGTGCGCGCTTCGATATTGTCGGGGCTGGGATCAAACGCTTCGCCCTGCGCCACCACGGCGCGGCCCGTGTAGCCGGCCAGCTGCGGCGCCACGTCGGCATAGGCCGGCACCACCGTGCGGTCCGGCGCATCGGTGGGAATGAAGCGGCCCAGGGTGCGGTTCGAGCTCTTCAGGTACTTCTCGGCGGCCGCCTGCACCTGCGCCGTCGTCAGCTTGTCGAGCAAGTCGCGCTGCAGGAAGAACAAACGCCAGTCGCCTGCCGCCAGGGATTCCGTCAGGGCGATCGTCATGCGCGCCGTGTTCGAGGTGATCAGTTCCACCTGCTTGTTCAGCTGCTGCTTCACGCGCGCCACTTCCGCATCCGTGATGGGCTGCGACTTCAATTCTTCCAGCACCTTCAGCATGGCCGCTTGCGCCGCGTCAAGGTTGCCATCGACGGGCACCAGCGCGCCGAACAGGTTGTAGCCCGGCTCCAGGTTGCTCACCGAGTTGTATTCGATCTTGCTGGCCAGCTTGGTTTCCACCAGCGCCTTGTGCAGGCGGCCGGCAGGCGCATCCGTCAGCACGTGGCCCAGCACCTCGATGGCGACGGCGTCCGGGTTGCCGGACGGCGCCACGTGGTAGCCGGCGCCGACGAACTGCGTGCCGCCGCTGCGGCGCACCGTCACGGCGCGCTCGCCATCCTGCACCGGCTCGGCCGTGTAGGTCGGTTCGATCACGCGCGTGGGCTTCGGAATCTTGCCGAACAGTTCATTGACCTGCGCCAGGACCTTGGCTTCGTCGAAGCGGCCCGCCACCATCAGCACGGCGTTATCGGGCTGATAATATTTATGATAAAACGCGCGCAGGCGGGGAATGTTGACCTGCTCGATGTCGGAACGGGCGCCGATGGTCGACTTGCCATAGTTATGCCAATCGTAGGCGATGGCCTGGATGCGTTCGCTCGTCACGCCGATCGGGTCGCTTTCGCCCATCTCGAACTCGTTGCGCACCACCGTCATCTCGCCTTTTTGCGTGACAGGGTTCCACAGGTCGTTCTGGTCGATGGCGGCGTTGACCATGCGGTCCGCTTCCATGGCCAGCATCTGGCGCAGGTTGTCGTCGTTGGCGGGGAAGGTGGCGTAGTAATTGGTGCGGTCGTACCAGGTGGTGCCGTTGAATTGCGCGCCCGTCGAGTTCAGGATCTCGACGGGGGTTTTCGTGCCCTTGCGGATGCCGAAGTTGGCGCTGGGCTTGAACAGCAGATGTTCCAGCAAGTGGGCCATGCCCGTTTCGCCGTAGTTTTCATGGCGCGAACCGACCAGGTAAACGATGTTGGTGGTCAGGGTCGGCTTGCTGGCGTCAGGAAACAGCAGCACGCGCAAGCCGTTGGCCAGGCGGTATTCGGTGATGCCTTCGACGGACGTGACTTTCACGGCGGCGGCGCGGCTGGCGGCGGCCTTGCCGGCCTTCTGGGTCGGGGCGGCTTGCACGGGGGTGGCGGCGAAAGCCAGCGACGGCGACAGGATGCCGGCGGCAAGCAGGAGAGCGGTAATTGGTTTCAAGGCAGGGTCCTGGTAACACTACGTTATATAAAGAAGCGCGAGCGCAAGGCGATACAAACGCAAAAATGCACGCCGGACCCGCGCTGCGTCTTCGCTGCCCGGTGACATGATTGCTCTCGCAATTTACGGCATGCTTGTCACTTACGCAAGCCCCTGTCATCAAGCTGTTATGTGGCCGTGTTATACTCGACCGTTCCAGAACTATCTGCCTGTATATGAGACGAGCTCTCGTCCTGCTCTGCCTTTTTGTTTTCATCGCGTTACCCCAGGCGTTTGCCAGCATGGCTTACGCCAGCCCTTCCCCATTCCAGCATGCAGTCGCCGCCGGCGATACCGCCACGCCTGCCTTTGCCGATTGCCACGATGCCGGCACGCATGCCGGCCTGCCCGGCGACAGCTGCGGCAGCGAAGAAGGCGACAACGACCCCATCACGCTGTATCCGACCTCGCGCCAGGCCGTGCCGTTTTACGCCATCATTTGGCAAGCGGGACCGGGTGCACTTTTCGAAGCGGACGTGCGGCTGGCCACGCGGCCGCCGCGCGTCCGCCGCTGATTCGACACTGGCTGCACACACACGCCCGGGGCA
>CAUSDR010000479.1:0-4186 GCA_963530105.1 uncultured Janthinobacterium sp. | reverse complement strand
GGCGCCGGCCGTGGCGGAGGCGGTGGCCGGGGTGGCGCCGTGATGCGCGCGCCGCAGCAGGTGCGCCTGGGCTATTTTGGCAAGATCCCCGCGCGCGGCGATTTCATCAAGGCGTGCGACAACCACGCGCTGGTGCAGCTGCTCGACGACTGGCTGGCGCAGGTCATGAACGCGCTGACGTCGGAACCGCGCTGGAAGCTCAATTACGACGCCTTGCCGCCGCTGCGCTTCGCCTTTGTCGGCACGCGCAGCCGGCGCGCCATCGCCGGGCGCCTGGAAGCGAGCAGCGACCAGTCGCACCGGCGCTTTCCCTTCATGGCCATGGGCGCGCTGGAAGTCGACGACGCCGATGCCTTTGTCGCCTGCAGCCCGCTGGTGCTGGCGCCCCTGTGGCAGCGCGTGGAGCAGCTGTCGCACGGCATCGTCGCCAGCGCCGAGCCGGGAGCGGCGCTGCTGGCGCTGGCCGGCAACGTGGTGGAAGTCGACACGGGCGCCGCCAGCCACGCGGCGCGCTTTTCCGCCTTCCTGCAGGCGCAGACGGTGCACAGCCTGCAAGCCATGCTCGCTTCGCCCGCGTTTCCCGTCACGGTGCGCGAGCTGTTGCTGGGACTTGGCCTGCTGCTGCGGCCCGTGCGCCAGAGCGGCCGGCCGCGCCTGGAAAAAAGCCTGGTGTTGCCGCTGCCGCACGATGCCGGCGCGCGCGAACTGGCGGCCAGCTTCTGGCTGCATCTGGTCACGCCCTTCCTGCGCCAGGCCGATCTCGAACTGGCGCTGTTCTTTGCCCATCTCGACGAGGCGCCGGTGCTGGTGATCGGTTTTTGCGGCGCCGATCCGCAGGGCTTGCGCGCCCTGATCGAGCCGCAGTCGGCCGGCGAACGGCTGGTCGTCTTCGACCAGCTGGAGTGGGTCGACGAGCAGCTGGAATCGGAACCGGCGCTGCGCCGCTTTTCCGCCTGCCTGCAGCAGGAACAGCTGTCGCTGCGCTCGGCCTGCAGCCTGTTTGCCGATACCTTTGCCTGAAGGATTGCGATGAAACCTCCCGTTCTCTTGCTGTTGCTGCTGGCCGCCGCCATGCCCTGCCGTGCGCAGGTGCTGGCGCAGGCGCAGGCGCCCGCCACGCCCTTGCCGGGGCAGATCCTGGTGACGGGCACCCTGGCCGATGAAGCGGCCAAGGCGGCCGTGCTGGCCCGCCTGCGCGAACTGTATGGCGCCGAGCGCGTGGTCGACCAGATCGCCATCGGCAACGTGGCCGTGCCGGCCAACTGGAACGCCTACGTGCAGAAACTGATCGCGCCGAACCTGAAGCTCATTTCGCGCGGGCAGATCAGCATCGACGGCAGCAACGTCAGCGTGCGCGGCGAAGTGGCCAACGAGGCGCAGCGCCAGCAGATCGCCAGCGACATCGCCACCAGCCTCAATCCCACCTACATCGTCAACAACGGCTTGCGGGTCAAGGCGGCCGAGGCCGAGCAGGGCATGCTCGACGCGGCGCTGGACAAGCGCATCATCGAATTCGACAGCGGCAAGGCCAGCATCACGCCGGCCGGCCTGGCCATCCTCGACGAGATGGCGGCCGTCATGCTCAAGCTCAGGGAGCGCAAGGTGGAAGTCATCGGGCACACGGACAATACGGGCCTGCGCGCCAGCAACGTGGCGCTAAGCCAGGCGCGCGCCGACGCCGTGCGCAGTTATTTCGCCACGCAAGGCATCAAGGCGGAAATGGTGCTGACCTCGGGCCAGGGGCCGGACCGCCCCGTGGCCAGCAACGCCACGGCCGATGGCCGGGCGCGCAACCGGCGCATCGAGTTCAGGATCGCGCAGTAGTCAGCCGCGCTTCAGGGCAGCGTGATGGTCAGGTTGGCCGGCCGCGGCGCCAGTTTGACCAGATCCGCATACGCCGCCAGCGTCGTCTGCGTGCCGTGCGTCAGATGGGTTTTCAGGCCCAGGTAGGCGCAGATGGCCAGCAGGGCGAAGATGCTGGACAAGGCCCACAGCGGCACGTCGCTGCGGCGCTTGTTGACCACCTGGTCGGGACGCTCGGCGCGCGGCGCGAAGCCCCGGCTCTTGCCCTTGATGTGGGCGATCTCGTCGCCCAGGCGGCCCGTCAGGTAGCTGAGTTTTTCGCCGCCGTCGATCGCATATTTGCCCTGGAAGCCCAGTAATAGGCACATGTGGAACACCTGCAGCGCCTGCACGCGCATGGCGCCCTTGCCGCGCAGCGCGTCGAGGCGGTCGAAAAAATGCTCGCCGGCCAGCTGGTCGCCAAAGATCAGCAGCTGCAGCGGGCGCCGTTCCCACTGCTTGCGCAGGGTGAAGGGCGAAGCGAGGATGATTTCGTCGACCGCCGAGCAAAACGCATACTTGGCCGCCTCGATGTCGTCGCCATCGGCGCGGATCTTTTTCGCCTCGCGCTCGAAGTCATCGAGAAAGGCCGTGATGCGGTCCATGAAGCTTTGCTCGTCGCCGGGCGCCGAGCCGTTCTTCAGCATGAACAGCATGTAGAAGCCTTCGTGCATCAGGTCCAGCAGGGCGCTGCCCGCATGGCGGCTGGCCGCGCCGGCGGCATTGGTGGATGCGGGGCCGCGCGGGCCGAGCAGGGAAGGCGCCGCGCGCCGTTCGATGAGCTGGCTCATGCCGTCACCGCGATCAGTTCCAGCTGCAGGTCGCGTATGCCGGCCGGCACATACACGGAAATCGACTGCGCCTTGAGCATGTGCTCATACAGCACGCCGCGGTTTTCAACGGCAAAATAATAGGTGTCGGGACGCACGGGGATGGCGGCGGGCACCTGGGGCGCGTGCGACAGTTTCACGCCGGGCATGGCTGACAGCACGCATTTTTCCACGTCGTCGGGCGCACCCACCTTGACGCGCAGCGGCACCACGTCCACCAGCTCGATGGCGGGCATGGCGGCGCGGATGGCCAGGTACAAGGTGGTGTGCTGGTCGATCTTGCCCGAATCGAGCTTGCCCAGGTAGTACGACGGCTTGTCCTCCAGCAGGGCGATGGAAAAATACTTCGACGAGATGACGGTGTCGAGCAGTTCGCGGATGATGCCGTCGATGGCGTCGAAGCAGGCGCCGGGCTGGGCGTGGTCGTAGGCGGGCAGGCTGGCCAGGGTGTAGTGCTTGGAGTAGCTGAGCAAGCCGCCCGCCAGGCCCAGCAGCGCTTCGTACAGACGCTCCGGATGCAGCGCGGGATGGCGCACGTAGTGCATCAGCGCGGCGGCGGCCGTGCTGACCGTGTGCAGCAGCCAGAACGACGACACGTCGCCGGAGCGAAATTCGATCACGTTGCGGCTTGGCTCGCGGTGATGGCCGTGCAGCGCGCCCACCTTGGCCTGCAGCGCGTCGAGCAGGTGTTCCAGCACGCCTTGCAGGCGCGGCGCGCCGGCGATCGCCAGGCTGGGCGCCATGAACGCGGGCACGGGCTCGAAGCCGCCCGACACCGTGCGCCGCAGCGCGATCAGCGGCAGGCAGTCGTAGGAGCCGCGCGCCTCGCTGTCGGGCATCAGGCGCAGGGTTTTTTTCAGGTAGGCCACGTCGGCCACGGCGGATTCCGTAAACAGGTCGGGCGTGGCGCGCATGCTGTGCACGAAGCGGGTGGCCGGCGGCGTGCCGGTGCTGCCGGCGCCCGCCGCTGGAAGGACCGTGTAGTTCATGCCTTCGCGGTTCAGCACGGGCAAGGCCGCGTAGTAGGTCACTTCCTGCAAGGACGGCGGCAAGGCTTCCAGGTCCACCGGCGGCGGCAAGGCATCGCTGCCCGTCGCGCCATCGCCTGCCGCATCGAACACTTCGCCATCGCGGAAGATGGCCGACAGCGCCTGCAGGCGCAGGGTGCCCGTCTTCAGCGCCGCCAGGTCCCACTCCATGTGCGCCACGCCCCACAGATACGGATGCAGCGCGCTGGCCGTGCGATGCAGGCGCATTTCGTGATATTGATCCTGGCGCTGGAAGTGCTGCGGCCGCAGGAACAGGCCTTCTCCCCACAAGACTTTCGCTGCCATGCCCATGTCGCTTCTCCTCGTGTTTATCGGGTGTTGTTGATTGCGTGTTCGATTGCGTGTTTTTTACGGGTCCATGCCGTGCGCGGCGTGTGCGCGCGGCGTGCTGGCGGATGGCTTACTGGCAGCGCGCGGCCGACAGCGCCGCCACGGCGCCGCCCGCGCCGCCGCCCACGCTTAGGG
>CAUSDR010000478.1:0-4194 GCA_963530105.1 uncultured Janthinobacterium sp. | reverse complement strand
CGCGCCATCGGCGGGCGCGGCGCCGGCCGCATCGGCAGGGGCGGGCACGGCAGCGGCGGGCGGACGGTTCGACAGGCTGCCGGGAATGCCGGCCACGGTGCGGTTGCGCTCCTGCTCTTCGCGCATCGCTTCGCTCGTCACTTTCGGGGCTTCGCCGTATTTTTCCAGCGTTTCGTCCACGCGGTCGTTGTTCACGGCGGCCGTCACGCTGAGCTTGAAGTTGTCTTCGCCGATGACGGGGCCGAGCAGACCCGTGACGTTGCGGCGGATGTCATCCTGGAAGCGCTTGGCGCCTTCGTTGCCGGCGGCGGAAGCGTCGAAGCCATCCGTCAGGTCGATGTGCGAGGACAGCAGGTTGCCGCCCTGGTCGACCAGGCTCACGCGCGTGGGCGCCAGGCTGGCGACGCTGCCCGACACCATGTTGATGACGGCGGCGATCTGTTCCGGCGCCAGCGTGCGGCCCGGTTTCAGCGCCACGACGATGGAAGCGGACGACTTGTCGCCATCGCTGGCGACGAACGAGGTCGACTTGGCGATCGACAGATGGACGCGCGCCGAAGCGATCGCGTCCATCGTCATGATGCTTTGCGCCAGTTCGCCTTCCAGGCCGCGGCGGAAGCGCACGTCCTGCACGAATTGCGACACGCCCAGCGGGTCATTCTTGTCCATCAGCTCCAGGCCGGCCGGCAGCTGCGCCGTCACGCCCTTCGCGGCCAGCAGCATGCGCACCTTGCCCAGAATGGCGTCGGGCACCAGCACCTGGCCGCTGTCCGGATGCAGGCGGTAGGGGATGTGCTCGGCGTCGAGCGTTGCCATCATGTCCGTCACGGCCACTTTTTCGCGCGCGCCGAAGACCGGCTTGTAGTTGGCCTGGTCGCGCCAGAAGTACATGGTCACCATGGCGGTGATGCCGATGGCCAGCACGACGATGGGAACTAGGTTTTTCAGCAGGGCGGGCGGGATGGCGGGCTGGGCGCCAAGGCGCCAGCGCGCAAATGCGGACTTCATGGGGGTAATCACTTGGGGTAACTTTCGCTGGGAGGCTGGGCGTGGATCTGGGCGTGAATCTTACAGAGGTAGTTTGATGAGTTCGTCGACGGCGCCCATGACCTTGTTGCGCACTTGCATCAACATGGAGAAGGACAGGCTCGCTTCCTGGCTGGCCAGCATGGCGCCGACCAGGTCGTCGCTCTTGCCGCTGTCGACGTCGCTCATCTTTTGCGCGGCCATGCGGTCATCGCTGTTGACCTTGCCGACGGCGTCCTGCATGCTTTGCGCGAACGAGAAGCCCGCCTGCTCCGGCGCGCCCAGCTGGGCGGCAGGCAGGATGCTGGCGCCCAGGGCGCGCGCATCGTTGGTCAGTGCTGCCAGATCGGCCTTGATCAGACCTGCGAGTTCATTGCTCATCTTGCCCTCTACTTTCAATATGCGGTGACGTATCAATCAGAAATACTGGTGTTGCCAGTCCAGTCCCGGCGCTTCCGCAGGA
Organism: uncultured Janthinobacterium sp.; assembly: GCA_963530105.1. Lineage (GTDB taxonomy): Bacteria > Pseudomonadota > Gammaproteobacteria > Burkholderiales > Burkholderiaceae_D > Janthinobacterium. Next base: position 2,705 of record CAUSDR010000478.1, on the reverse strand, counting down.
CCCATCAGTTTTATCAGTTGCCACACCATCCGCCAGAAGCAGATCCAAGCACAGGCTCAGCATATTCATGCTGATGAACGCACACTATTTGCAAGGCCATGACAACTAATATATAGCTGATAAAAGTTTCTACAGGCGGCAATAACAGGAACTAAAAATTGCCATAAAAACCGGAATCAGGTAAGCGGAATGGCGCACTGCAAATCTACATTTTGTCGCTATAAGCTTACCTCGCGGCAACTATAAAGTAAAGAGAGGATTGGCTCAAGGAATATTGATACATGGCAATATTTAGGATTTTCATGTATTGTTCAGCACCGTAGTCCTCTAGCATGCGATACGATGCGCAATCGTTTGCTTGCGCTGCCGTCAGCAAGGCCAAGATGATGCTGTATTTAATTTCGGGCGATCCGTATAATTTGTTCTGCCACCGCAATACCGACATGACCACTACATGACAACCATTACCAAGACAGATCAAACTGCGCGCCATCAAGTCCTGGATTCCTGTCTGCTCGGACGTCCTGTCCATTTGCTGCATGTATTCGGCGCCCAGCTACGCGACGACCTGGCCCTGGCCCTGCGCCAGCCCATGAGCCGCCGCTACTGGGGTAATTTTCAGATCGATGCCGTGACCTTGTCGCGCGTCGAAAGCGAAGACAGCGCGAACCGCTGGCTGAGTTTTTCCACGCCCGCCGGCCAGGCCGGCTTTGCCCTCGAACGCCAGATCCTGTTGAGCGTGCTGAACTATCGCTATGGTAGTGCCGGCGCCAAGGGCGCGCTGCCCGATCCGGCGCAAGTGCGCGTGACGGCCACGGAAGAGCGCCTGGCTGTGGTGCTGGGACAACAACTGGTCACCAGCCTGTTCGCCCGCATCGACCGCAACCTGCAAACGCTGGGCAAGTCCAGCGCCATCGACGCCGGCGCCGAACTGGCCGTGCAGTCGGGCGTGCATCCGGCGCGCGGCGGCTGGATCGTCACCGTCGCGCTCAGCGATGTCGAGGCGGGGCAGAGCGGCACTTTCTGGTTCTCGCTCGACAAGCGGCTGATGGCCGACGTGCTGCGCGGCCTGCTGCCCGAGCGCGCGCAGGCGAAGAAAGCCTTGCGCGGCAGCGTGCGCCCGCTCGCTTCGCGCCTGCAAGTGACGCTGGAAGGCCGCCTCGTCAGCAAGCAGGTGCAACTGGGCGCCTTGTTCGACCTGCGCGTGGGCGACGTGATTCCCGTCAGCCTGAGCCGCACCGATGTGATGCTCGATGACTCCCGTTTATTTACAGCAGCGGTTTCCGAACACAAGGGCAAGCTCTGTTTAACCTCATTTGAAGATGTCGAATAATATGAATATGACCGATACCAACCAGAGCGAAACCCTGCTGGAAGACCTGGGCGACGATATGATCATCGACCAGGGCGACGTCGCCGACGTTGCCAGCACCCGCGCGCGCCGCGACATTCCGCAAATGATGCGCAAGATTCCCGTCACCCTGACCCTGGAAGTGGGTTCGGCGCGCATCTCGCTGGAAGAGCTGATGGCCATCGGCCCGGAAAGCGTGATCGAACTCGACATGCTGGCCGGCGAACCGCTGGTGATCAAGGTCAACGGCACGCCGATCGGTCGCGCCGAAGTGGTGGTGGCGGGCGAGAACTATGGCCTGAAAGTCATCGACCTCGACGGCCTCAATCTCGACCTGATGACAGCATGAAGCTGGCGGTACCCGGCGTGACCCGGCGCCACGGCCCGCTGGCGGCGGCGCTCGCCTTGCCGCTTCTGATGCTGTGCTGCAGCGCCGCTGGCGCGCAGGATTTATTGTCCGGCGTGGTGCCGGGCGCGAAGACCGACCTGTCGGTCAAGATGCAGATCCTCGTCGTCATGACCCTGCTCGGGCTGCTGCCCGTGATGGTCATGATGATGACCAGCTTTACCCGCTTCGTCATCGTGCTGTCCCTGCTGCGCCAGGCCCTGGGCTTGCAGCAGGGCTTGCCCAACCGCATCGTCACGGGCATCGCCCTGATCCTCACCCTGCTGGTCATGCGCCCCATCGGCGACCAGGTGTGGAAGGAAGCGTTCGTGCCCTACGACCGCGACCAGATCGGCATGCAGGAAGCGCTGAAGATCGCCGAAGTGCCGATTTCGCGCTTCATGCTGGCGCAGACGAGCAAGGCGGCGCTGGCGCAGATCGCCCACCTGGCGGGCGAACCGTCGACCATGCGCCCGCAAGACCACAGCTTCACGGTCAAGCTGGCCGCGTTTGTGTTGTCCGAACTCAAGACGGCGTTCCAGATTGGCTGCATGCTGTTCATACCGTTCCTCATCATCGACCTGGTGGTGGCTTCCGTGCTGATGGCCATGGGCATGATGATGCTCTCGCCGCTGGTGATCTCCCTGCCGTTCAAGCTGCTGCTGTTCGTGCTCGTCGACGGCTGGACGCTGACGGTGAACACCCTGGTTACCAGCATACAGGGCTATTGACCCATGTTTACGCCTGAAGTCGCCGTCGACCTGATCATCGAAGCGCTGCATATCGTCATGCTGCTCGTCGTGATCCTGGTCGTGCCGGGCCTGCTCATGGGCCTGGTGGTGGCGCTGGTGCAGGCCGCCACCTCGATCAACGAGCAGACCCTGAGTTTCCTGCCGCGCCTGCTGGTCACCCTGCTGGCCCTGATCCTGGCCGGGCGCTGGATGTCGGGCTACCTGATGGACTATTGCG
>CAUSDR010000477.1:0-4201 GCA_963530105.1 uncultured Janthinobacterium sp. | reverse complement strand
ACGCGAGGGAAAGGGCCGCCGGCGCAGCGGGGCCTGGCGCGCGCGGCGGCTAGGGCTGCGCGACTGCCTTGCGCACAAAATGCATGGCTTGCGGCTGGTCCACCAGCACGCATTGCTTGCCCGTGCGCTTGCAGTGATCGTGCACGCGCCAGTAGGCGTCGTGGCTGACGCAGCCCGTCTGGCAAATCACCAGGTCGGCCGCCGTCAGGCTCGCCTCCAAGGCGGCCACGTCTTCCACGCCGTCGTCGCCGCCCGCGTGGTGCAGGAAACGGCCGCCCGCCTGCTCGATGGCTTGCCGCGCCACGCTGGCGCCTTCCGCGCGCCGGGGCAAGGCCTGGTCCGCGTACCGCCCCACGTACAGCACGGATTTTTCATGCAGGCCGGCCAGCAGATCGGGCTGCAGCGCGGACAGGGGCGCCACGGATGGCGCCGGCACCCACTGCAGGCGCAGCAATTCGCGCATCAGGTCCTGCACCCGTTCGCTGAGCCACTCCACCTTGCGCGCCAGCCGTGCCCGCGTGGGCAAGCCCGGCGCGGCGGCGGCCAGCTCGGCCAGCGCGTCGCGCGCCAGCGCCAGCCTCGTATCGCGGATGACGACCTGCGCCCGGGCGCGCATCAGCTGTGCTTCCAGCTGCGCGATGCGCGCCGCCTGTGCCATCTGCTCGGCCTGCATCGCGCTGCAACGCGCCTGCGCGCGGCCGTATTCGCCCAGCAGGACACGATGCTCGTGCGCAATGCTGTCCTCAATGCCGTACCAATTGCCCATTCTGCCCTCCTCCACTGCTTGCGGCGCGCTGGCGCCTGCCCGTCATCCACCCCGTTGATCCGCATTATAAATGAGAATCATTATTATTTGTAATCGAAACGCGCGCAGCGCGGGCGCGCCAGCGGAAGGCGGCGAACGGCGGCGCCGTTGCCGCCCCATGCCAGGCCGCCAGCCGCCACTGTCGTCCCGCAGGACGGCGCGGACAGGCATCCGGGCGACGCCGCAAGGCATGCATCCTGCGGGCCATTCTTGATATTTCTCAAAAAAAATATTATTGACATTGCAAATTTTGAAACTGATAATTGACCGCAATTCGTACCGCCGCGCGCACTCGCCACCCACCCCGAAGGACAGCGTCTTGAAGCAGTTCACTGCAGCCAATGAGCTGGTCATTCAGGTCGGCCATTATCGACTGGGCAAGTCATTGGGCGAAGGTGGCTACGGCCATGTCTACGAGGCGTGGGACGACAAACTGCAGCGCAGCGTCGCCATCAAGCGCCTGAAAACGGCGGTGGCGGCGGGACCAGGCGATCTCATCAATGAGGCGCGGCACGCCGCAGCGCTGAACCACGGCGCCTTTGTCAAGATTTTCACCTTTGAAGACGATGGCCGCGCGCAATACATCGTCATGGAACTGATACGCGGCCACACGTTGCGGCTGTGCCTGCCCCAGATCAGCCGGCGTCCGGACCAGGTATTGCACATCACCGCCCAAATCGCCGCCGCCATGGCTGAAGCGCACGCCGCCGGCATGGTGCATGGCGACCTCAAGCCGAGCAACCTGATGCTCGAACCAGGCGGCGCCGTGCGCATCCTCGACTTCGGCCTGGCCCGCTACGCCGATCCGCTGGCCACGCAATCCCTGGACGCGACGGCGCCCCTGGGCACCATCGCCTACATGGCGCCGGAACGGCTCACCGGCAGCCCGCTCCAGCCCAGCAGCGATATCTATGCGCTCGGCGTCCTGCTCTATGAAATGACGACGGGCGAACGTCCGCTCGCCAGCCTGCACGGACTGGCGCTGGCGGCGGCGCAGCTGCAGACCAGCTCGGACCAGTGGCCGTTCCCTGCCCATGCCAGCGCGCCGCTCGTCGCGCTGATCCGCGCCATGACGGCACGCGAACCGCAACACCGGCTCGCCTCCATGGCCAGCGTGCGCGAGCATGTCCTGCACCTGCACGCCGGCGTGGCGCAGGTTTTGCTGCCGCCGCCCACGCCACGCGGCAGGCAAGGCCCTGCCTGGCGCCGGATCACCGCCGGGCTGGCGCTCGCCAGCGTGCTGGGCCTGGCCGGCATGTGGTGGCTGCCCGGCCTCGAGCGGGACTGGGCGCGGCCGTATTCCGAAACCTCCGCCATGCAGGCCGGACTGCAAGCGCTGCGCCTGGCGGACCGCGCGGGCGAACTCGATGTCGCCAGCGCGCAGTTCAATCGCATCCTGGCGCACGACAAACACCACGCGGCGGCGACGGCGGGACTGTCACTGACCGACAGCATGCGCTACATCGGCGACGGGCGCGATGAAACCTGGCTGAAAAAGGCCGCTGCCGGCGCCCAGCAGGCATTGCAGGCAAATGACCAGCTGGCACTGGCGCACACGGCGCACGCCTGGGTGCTGGCCCTGCAGGGCCAGGAAGACGCGGCCCTGGCAGCGGTGGAACGCGCCCTGCAGCTCGATCCGGCCGACATACCGGCGCTGAACGCCAAGGCCAACATCCTGTTGCGCCTGCGCCGCCACGACGCCGCGCAGCAGCTGATCGACGATGGCGCGCGGCGCTTTCCCGGCGAACGGCTGTTTGCCGACCTGGCGGGCACGCTGCAATTCCAGCGCGGCGACTATGCGGCAGCGGAGCAGGCGTTTCGCCGCAGCCTGCGCATAGAAGCGGACGCCCCGCAAGCGTACGCCAATCTGAGCGCGGCGCTCTTGCGGCAAAACAAAGGCGACGAGGCATTGCAGGTGCTGCAGCAAGGTTTGCAAGTACGTTCCAGCGGCCTGCTCTACAGCAATCTGGGGACGGCGCTGTTTGCGCGCGGCGACTATGACGGCGCCGTGCGCGCCTTCACGCATGCCGTGTCGGCGAATAAAGGCGGGCCGCACGACTACCTGCGCTGGGCCAACCTGGCCGATGCCTTGCGCTGGCTGCCCGGCCGGGAGCAGGAAGCGCGGCAAGCCTATCAGCGCGCGATGCGCCTGCTCGCCCCCATTCTGGCGCGCCAGCCCGACGATCCGACCTACCTGACGCGCATGGCGGTGTATGCCGCGCATGTCGGCGAGGCCGGCGCCGCCGACCAGGCCGACCATGGCGCCAGCCTGGCGCCGGACAATCCCGACGCCCACTTCCGCGCCGCGCTGGCCAATGAATTGAGCGGCCGCCGCCAGGCCGCGCTGGCCCACCTGGCGCGCGCTCATGCATTGGGCTACCCGACGACACTGATCGAGTCGGAGCCCGACTTCCTCGCGCTCCGCCGCGATTCCCGCTACCTGTCTTTCACCATGGAGTCTTCAAGATGAACGCCGTCACCGCACGCCCCATTCAGGCCCCTGTCCAGCTGCTGCTGAAAATCAGCTTCGACGCCGACCAGGCAAGTTCGCAACTCGATTACACGTTAGTGCCAGTGAACGAGGCAGACCTTCCGCCGTCGCTGGAACAGGGCCTCGGCACTGGCAGCGGCTCGATCTATTTTTCGCCAGGCGCGGAACTCGGCCTGCAGATCACTTGCGGCGGCAGCACGCAAAACAACTTCCTGTCCTTCCACATTCTCGACTGCACTTTCATTACGCAGCCGCAGGTGGTACAGCGCGCCGCCGGAATGAAAACCTGGTTTGCCGCGCCCTCGCCTTTCCTGCAGGCGCGCAGCGCCGTCCACTCGCTGCCCCTGGAGTTTCGCGCCAGCATCAATACCGATGATCCAAAACGCCGCGTCGTCACCATGGATTGGAAAGAGGCGCTCAACGTGGGCTTCAACCCCGGCTTCTGGTCCATGTCCTTTGTCATGACGGTATGCGTGATCCGCGGCTGCGGCGCGGTGGAGGAAGTACGCGTGCTGTCGTTCGATCCGGAAAGCGAAGTGGGCACCACCGGCACCATGAAAACCGATTGCCCCTGAGGGTATCGGCGCCCGCGCTCACGCCAGCAGGCCGTGCTGGCGCAAATGGCGCCGCAGCGCTTCGCTGGGGGTTTTCAGGGCGGTGGCGCAACGCTCGAAGTTGGCGCCATGGCAAGCCAGCGCCTCGCGCAATTCCACCTCGGGAATGGCCGCCGCCGTGCGCACCAGCGGGTGCTCGTCGAGCAGCTTGTACATCGACGGCCGCGACACCCCCAGCGCCGCAGCCGCGGCACTGATGCGCCAGCCATGCGCATCCATCGCCGCCAGCACCGCGTCCTGCTCCAGTTCGGCCAGCCTGACGCGGCGTGCGCCGCCATTGGCGCCGGGCAT
>CAUSDR010000476.1:0-4208 GCA_963530105.1 uncultured Janthinobacterium sp. | reverse complement strand
GCGCTGCCTGGGCGCTGCCAGCAAAGCCGGCGGCGAGGAGGATGGCGATCAGGGTCGGTTTCATGGTGCTGCCTTTTTGTGCAAAGGGGGCGGAGGGCCTATGCCATCCGCCCCGGTGGGGGTTACGCTGCTTGTGCTACATCAAAAGCCGAATGCGGCCTTCAGCAGGTCAAATACCTTGGTGTTGTCCAGGGTGCCCTTGAAGGCCTTGGCGCCGGCGCCCGTGGCCAGCAGCTTGACGTCGCCGCCGCCGTGGGTTTCGCTGGCCAGGCGCACGCCTGTTTCTTGCAGGTAGTTATCTTTCAGCGCCGTGGCGCTGTCGATACTGGTGCGCACGTCCGGACGGTTCGGGCCATTGCCGAACACCAGGGTGGTGTAGGTATTGCCATCGACGTCCTTGCTTGGCTGGTTATCCTTGTAGCCGCGGTTGATGTCGAGGATATGGTTGCCGCGCTTGCCGTAGCCGTTGAACGCCAGGGTGTGGTCATGGTCGGCCGTGACGACGATCAGGGTGTTTTCCAGCTTGGGATCGGTTTCCTTGATCTTGGCGATGGCCGCCTTGATGGCGTCGTCGAAGGCGATGGTGTCCGTCAGCGCGCGCTTGGCATTGATGCCGTGCAAGGCGTGATCGATGCGGCCGCCTTCGACCATCAGGAAGTAGCCATTGCTGTTTTTCGACAGCAAGTCCATGGCTTTCAACGTCATTTCCGACAGGCTAGGCTGGGTCGCGCCTTCGCCCAGCGGCGGCGTGGCCGTGCGGTCCAGTTCATATTCCAGGTGGCTGCGGGTGCTGTACAGGCCGATGAACTTCTTGCCGCTCGGCGCCGCCGCCATTTCCGCTTTCGTCGCGGCCACCGTGTAGCCCTTGGCGGCAAATTCCGTCAGCAGGTTGCGGCCATCGGCGCGGCCATATTTGTTGCTGGCCGACCACGGCGTGAAGTGGTTGCGGCCGCCACCCATCAGCACGTCCACGCCGTCGCCCAGGGCGGCGTTGTAGCCCGTGCCGCCTGGCACGGTTTGCGCGGCGATCGCGTATTGCGCATTGCGGTTGCAGATGTGCGAGAAGGTCGTCGCCGGCGTGGCGTGCGTCAGTTCCGTGGTGGTGATGGCGCCCACGGCCTTGCCCTTGGCTTTCGCCAGTTCCAGGATGGTCGGCACGGTCTTGCCGCCGGCCGGGCAGTTGTCCACGCCCAGGTTGCCGTTGGCGTCGCGGCTGGGCTCCTTGGCGATCGTGTCCTGCGCCATCGAGATGACTTCATTGTTCATCTTGACGCCGGTCATGTAGGCGGCCATCGATGGCGCGCTGTCCGTCGTTTGCGCATCGTTCGAGAAGGTCTTGATGCGCGCCGTGCGCTCCAGCGTGTCCATCGTCAGGCTGCCGTCTTCCTTGTACTGGTAGATGCGCGCTGCCGTCACGACGGACGGGCCCATGCCGTCGCCGAGGAAGAAGATGACGTTCTTGGCGTCGGCGGCGTGGGCGCCGTTGGCAACGCTGGCGGCCACGAGCGTGGTCAGCAGGGAGAGTTTCAGGGCCGACTTCAGTGCGGCGGGTTTCGATGCAAGTTTCATGTGCTTGTCCAATTCTTGTCTCTTGGGGATTACAGACCGCCGGCGGTCTTGACCAGGCCGAATACTTTGGTGTTGTCGATGGTGCCCAGGAAGGTTTCCGAACCCTTGCCGATGGCGCCCAGGAAGACGTCGGTGCCGCCGTGGGTTTCATTGCCGGCCGAGGTGCGGATCACGGCTTCCTGGTGGTAGGTGTTGGCGCTGGTGACGGTTTCGTCCAGGCTGGCCATGGCGGCGCGGCTCGACTGCGTGCGGTTTTCGCCATTGCCGAAGCCGATGATCGAATACGGTGCGCCGTCCAGGTCTTTCTCCACCGCGCCGGTGACGTAGTTTTTCACCACGCCCAGCACGCCCGCGTTGCCGGCGGCCGTCTTGCCCGTGCGCTTGGCGTAGCCGTTCAGCACCAGGGTGTGGTCATGGTCGGCCGTGACGACGATCAGGGTATTGGCCAGGGTCGGGTCGGTGGCCTTGGCCTTGTCGATGGCGGCCTTGATGGCGTTGTCGAAGGCGACCGTGTCCTGCAGCGCCTTCTTGGCCGTGGTTTCATGCAGCGCATGGTCGATGCGTCCGCCTTCGACCATCAGGAAATAACCCTTCTTGTTTTTTGCCAGCACGTCCATCGCCTTGGTGGTCATTTCCGCCAGGCTAGGTTCCTTGCTTGCATCGCGGTCCAGGTCGTAGCTCATGTGGCTGGAAGTGAACACGCCGAACAGACGGTCCGTCTTGGCCGCATCGACGGCCTTGAAGTCGGCGCCCGTGTTGGCGACGGTGTAGCTCTTGGCTTTCAGCTCGGCAACCAGGTCGCGGCCGTCGGAACGCTTGCCGCCATCCTTGAATGGCTTGAAGAATTGCGCGCCGCCGCCCAGCACCACTTCCAGGCCGGTGGTGCCCAGGGCGCTGTTGTAGCCCGTGCCGCCCGGCACCAGGGCCGCGGCGATATCGTTTTCCAGGTCGCGGTGGCAGATGTGCGAATACGTGGCCGCCGGCGTGGCGTGCGTCACGCGCGCCGTGCTGACGACGCCGGCGGCAAAGCCCTTGGCCTTGGCCAGTTCCAGCAGGGTGGTGGCGGGCGTGCCGTTGCCGGTACCGCATTTGTTGACCAGCTTGTTGCCGTTGGCATCCGTGCCCGGATCGATGGCGACCGTGTTGGCCGACATGGAGATGACTTCATTGTTCATCTTCACGCCGGTCATGTAGGCGGCCATCGACGGTGCGCTGTCGGTCACTTGCGCATCATTCGAGAAGGTCTTGACGAATGCCGTTTCCGGCAGGGTATCCATGGTCAGCGAACCGTCTTCGCCCACCGAGTAGATGCGCGCGGCCGTCATGGTGGTCAGGCCCATGCCGTCGCCAAGGAAGAAGATGACGTTTTTCGGCGGCGCTTCGGCTACGACCTCTTCTTTTTTGGCGTCGCTGCCGCAGGCGGCCAGCATCAGGGTGATAGCGACGCTGCAGCCAGCGACGGAAATTTTTCTGCGTGTCATGTGGTTCATCCGGCTAGGTTTGAAAGAGCTAGCAAGATAGCAATCCAATGTGACGCCATCATGACGCTGTGTCATGTTCCGCAACGGCGCGATGCCATCGCTCTGCATGTTGTTTTAGCGCACGTCCTCGGTGGAAAAATACACTGTGCCGAGCAGGGTGGCCGTTGCCGCCACTTGCCCGTGCAGGGCTTGCCGCAAGGCGGCGGCCGGGGTTTCCCGCACGCCCGTCTTCGCCACGCTGACGTCGCCGCGCGGCGCGCCGGCAAGGCTGTTCCAGGCGACGATATGCTCGAAGTCGGGCCGGCTGTCGATGCGCTTGACGAGAAAGCGCTGCGTGCCTTCGCCCACCTGCAGGTAGCGCGCGCTGGCATTGCCGGCCAGTGCCGGCGACAGCTGGCGCATCAGCAGCACGCGCTCGACGACGATGGCCGCGTCGCGGTAGCCGGGCTGCGCCTGGCCATCCTGCTCGAAATGCCCGCGCACCACGGTGGCGCGGAACTGGCGCAGCGGCTGCGGCGCGTCCGGCAGCAGGCGCGCCAGCTCGAAGCGTTCCGGCGCCAGCGTCCACAGCGCGGTGCGGCCGTCAAGCAAGCCGCGCAGGCGCGCATCGAGGACGGGATCGGCCAGATGCACTTGCAGCACCACCTGGTAGTCGTGCGGGGCATGGAACATGGGCAGGTGCGAGGCATATAAACCTTGCTTGCCGCCAAACAGCACCATGCCGTGCACGCCCCACGTCAGGGGCGCGGCGCGGGCCAGGCTGGAAGCCATCAGCAACAGGGCGAGGAAAAGGGTGCGCAGCATGGGTTTTGGCGAAGAGTTGGCATGCCTCGATGATAGGGGCGCTATCATGAACGGTACAGCAACCATTTTTCACTTTTCATATCCCATATGGAAACCAACATGCCCTTGAATCTGGGCGACCTGCGCGTGTTTTGCAGCGCCGCGCGCCAGCCGACCCTGGGGGCGGCGGCGCTGGAATTGCACCTGACGCCGTCGGCTGTCTCGAAAGCCCTGCGCCGCCTGGAAGCAGACATCGGCGCGCCGCTGTTCGACCGCGCCGGCAAGCAGTTGCTGCTCAATGACGCCGGCCGCCTGCTGCTGGCGCGGGCGCGCGCCTTGCTGGCGCTGGCCGAACAGGCGCGCCTGGACGTGGCG
>CAUSDR010000475.1:0-4226 GCA_963530105.1 uncultured Janthinobacterium sp. | reverse complement strand
GACACAGACACAGATACAGACATCGGCAAAAGCAAAAGCAAAAGCAAAAGCAGCAGCGGGAGCAACAGCAAGAGCAGAGGTAAAAGAGCAGAAGCCAAGGTCAAAGCCAAGGCCAAAGTAAAACCGTCGCAAGAGAAGAGCCTTTCAGAAAGGCTCTTCGGCATGCAAGGCGTTGCGCAGGCGTTGCGTCACCCCTGTCCTAACAACTGCAATCTGCTGCGGTGCGGCCGTGAACAGCTAACTGTTTCTTGGTGGCGGCGTGGTCGTGCCCGTCCCTGTCCCCGTGCCTGGCGTCGTGCCATTGTTGGGCGGGACGGTGGGGGGCGTGGTCGTGCCGTCGGGATTGGTGGTGGTGCCTGGCGTGACGCCCGGCGTCGTGGTGGCGGGCGGCACGGTGGTGTCCGGCGTCGTGCTGCCACCCGTGCCCGAGGTGCCGGAATTGCCGCTGGTGCCGGGCGTGGTGGCGGGGGCGGCATCCGGCGTGGCGGCCGGGGCGGTTGTCGTATCGTTGCGCTTGTTGCAGCCGCCCAGCAGCGCGCACACGATGGCGGTGCCGAGGACTAGCTTGCTGGTGCTAAGGAGTGGGGCCGTCATGATGGTTCCTTTCTCGTTGGAAAGCGGTCGTGAGACTTCGTACATCGCCAGGCTGCCCGCTGCATGCAGTCGCAGGTAGCGTGCAACAGGCAGCATGCAACCGGCAGCGTGCAACCGGCAGTGCTAGCAATGCTGGCATCGCTTGCAAAAATTAGAGTGGGCGGGCGTGCGCAGGTTCACCGTAGTTACAAATCAGCGGTGCTCGGCGGCGACATAAACGGTGTGCTTTGATGTGGCGCAAGCAGGCCACAGGAACGGGAACGACGGCAGTGCAAATAGCAGGGGAATGCCCGCGGCCAGGACAGGGCGTCCCGGCCGCAAGCCATGCTTATTTAAATGGTGAAACCTTGCTCACTTCCACTTCCCAATCCACGCCCGATTCGATGTGGTGCTTGGCGGCAAAGTCGCCCTGGCTGATGGCCACGGCCACGTCGAGCAGGCTGTTCAGGTAGACGAGCGGCTTGCCCTTGGCGACGCCGCCAAACGTGTGCTCGAACGGCGCCGTCACCTTGGCCACCTGCTTGCCCTTGTGCAGGATGCGCACTTGCAGCGGGTCGTGCAGTTTTACCTGCAATTCATCGAGCAGGGACTTCGGGATATTCGTCCACACATTGCCATACTTGACGTCCAGCACGGGCACGATGCCGCGGATGGTATTGCCGATGCGTACCGGTTTTTGATAGGCAATCTTGACCACCGATTCGCTCGGCAGTTGCGGGCCCACCTGTTCATAGGTGATGGCGCCCGACGCCAGGCGCGCGCCCACGTAGGCGTAGACGTCGCGGCCATGGAAGGTATACGACTCGCCTGATCCGGCCAGGCGGTTCACTTTTTCATCGATTTCACGCAGTTCGGCCACGCCGTCGCGTTCGGCGATCAGGGTGAACAGGCCATTGTCCGGTCCCACGAAATAGCGTCCGCCCTTGGTTTTCAGCACCACCGACTTGCGGTTCGTGCCCACGCCCGGATCGATGACGGAAACAAATACTGTGCCTTGCGGCCAGTAATTGGCCGTCTGGTACAGGCGGTAGGCGCCCAGCCAGATGTCGTAGTCGGGAATCTGGTGCGTCAGGTCCGAGATGGTCAGATGCGGGTCGACGCCATAGGCCACGCCATGCATGGCGGACACGGCGCCGTCAGCCGTGCCGAAGTCCGTCATCAGCACCAGCGGAGAAGCGGCCTGGGCGGCGGACAGCATGAGGGCGCTCAGGCAGGCGCCGGCGACGAGGCGGGAAATGTGGCGGGAAATTCGGTGGGTGATCATATGGCGTTTCCGTGTTTTAGAAGTTGTAGCTCAGCTTGGCGTAAAAATACGCGCCATTCACGCCGATGGGGTTGATGAAATTGTAGGGCAGGTCGCCGCCATACGTGGCGTTATTCGTTTCGCGCACGCGCTGCGGATAGCGGTCGAGAATGTTGTTGCCGCCCACGCTCAGGGTCAGCTGCTTGCTCAGTTTTAACTGGCCTTCCAGGTCCAGCGACCAGACGGCGCCGAAGCGCTGCGCGGGGATGCCATCGATCAATGGCGCATCGCTGTCATACGAGAAATCCTTCAGCTCGCCAAAGCGCGTGGCGCGTGCCTGCACGCCCCAGCCGGCCGCCTGCCAGTCGGCGCCCAAGATCAGCTTGCTGTTGGGTGACGCATGTTTGATGCGGAACAAACTCGTCTCCGTCAGCAGGCTCAAACTGGGATCGATGTTGGCCAGCGCGGCAGAACTCTGGCGTACCTTGTCCAGGCTGGTCCTGTTCAGGTTCAGGGCCGCGTTCAGGTTCAGTTTGCCCTTGCTGAACGCCACGTCGTGGTTCAGCACCACGTCGAGACCCTTTGTGCGCGTGTCGAGCAGGTTGGCCAGGTAGGCCACGGACTGGATGTCGCTGCGCCCCGCGCCGGCCAGGTAGGCGGTAACGGCGTCGCTTTGCAAGTCGCTTGAGCGCGTGATGCGGTCGCGGATGCGGATCACGTAGGCGTCCACCGTCAGGCTGGTGGCGGCGGCCGGTTTCCAGGCCAGGCCCAGCGACACGTTGGTGGACTTTTCCGGCTTCAGCTGCTGCGCGCCGAAGCTGCGTGCCAGCGCGTCGCTGGCCGGCAGCAGGGCCGCCGTTTGCAGGGCCGTGCCATCCGCGTTGAAATTGAGCGTGGCGAAACGAAAGCCCGTCTGCACCAGGGCTGGGGCGCGGAAGCTGTTCGACAGCGAGCCGCGCACGAGGAAGTTGTCCGTCACCTTGTAGCGGCTTGACAGCTTGCCCGTGCTGGCGCTGCCGAAATCGCTGTAGTCCGAATAGCGGGCGGCGGCGCCCACCAGCAGGCGCGGCGTGAGGTCGGTTTCCACGTCCGCGTACACGGAGCGGATCTGCCGGCTGCCGTCGTAGGCGTCCGACGGGCGCAGGCCCGGTCCCGCCTGCGCGCCCGGCGGCGCATCCGTGTTGCCGCCAGCCGCATACGAGGCAGGATCGCCGGCCGAACTGGTGTAGCGCTCGCGCATCCATTCCGCGCCGACGGCCAGGCTCAGGGGTGCTGGCAAGCCGATGTCGAGGCTGCGCGTGGCATCGACGTTCAGCGCATCCTGGCGGAAGTCGAAGCCGGCCAGGTGGAAACTGGTGGGGCTGGCCGCGCCCAGCGAGGCGTTGACGGAGTGGCTCACGCCGTAGTCGAAGCGGTCGCTGCCGTGGCGCGCGCTGGCGTCCCAGTTCCACGCCCCTGCGCTGCCGCGCACGCCGACCACCACGCTCAGGTCGCGCTTGTCGCCATTGGTGACGGGGCGGTAGCCGTTCGGATACAGGGCCAACACGTTCGACGGGTCGCCCGGGTAGCGGAAGTAGGCGCTGCCATCGGATGTTCTCTCGTTCAAGGTGGCGAACGAGTACACGTCCAGGCCGTTTTCGAGCGTGAGCTGCGTGTTGTAGAACAGATAGTGGTTGCGCTGGCGCGAGTCGCCCGACTTGAAGACCACCTTGCCATCGAGCGCCTGGTCGGCGGGCGTGAAATTGTAGGACGTCCAGCCCGCATCGCTGGGGCCGGCCCGTTCCGTGGGCGAGCGGCGCCGCGTTTCCGCGCCGAAGCGGAAGTAGCCCGCGTCGCCCAGCGGCACGCCGTAGTCGGCGTTGACGATGACGCTTTGGCCATCCGTCAGGGTTTGACCGGTCGGGTCGAAATGCGTGTGGTTGGCGCCATAGCTGACGGAGGCGGCGCCGCCCGTGCGGGCTTTTTTCAGCACGATGTTGATCACGCCGGCGACGGCGTCGCTGCCGTACTGGGCGCCGGCGCCGTCGCGCAGGATTTCGATATGGTCGATGGCGTTGGGCGGAATGGCGTTGATGTCCACCGGCACCGTGCCGGCGAAGCTGCTTTCCGTGTCGAGCACGGCGCTGGTGTGGCGGCGCTTGCCGTTGATCAGCACCAGCACCTGGTCCGGCGCCAGGCCGCGCAGCTGGATGCCGCGCACGGAGTCCGACGCGCCGCTCGACTCGATGCGGGGGAAGTTGATCGACGGCGACAGCGCCTGCAAGGCCGCGCCCACGTCGCCCGACGCCAGCGCATTGTCCACTTCGCGCGCGCCAAAGCGGTCGATGGGCACGCTGCTGTCGAACACCGTGCGGTTGCGCGCGCGCGAGCCGACGACGGTGACCTGGTC
>CAUSDR010000474.1:0-4243 GCA_963530105.1 uncultured Janthinobacterium sp. | reverse complement strand
CTGCTGCTGCTGCTGGCCGCGTGGCTGCCGCTGAGCTTTGCCGGTACGGCCCTGTGGCCCTTGATCGCCGGCATCATCGCGCTGGACTTGGCGGGCCAGGCCATCCACGTGACCAACCAGAGCCTGATCTTCAAGGAAGACAGCGATGCGCACGGCCGCCTGGTGGCGTGCTACATGCTGTTTTATGCGGTGGGAAGCGGACTCGGCGCCATCGCCGCCACCAGCGTGCATGCGCTGGCGGGCTGGCATGGAGTGAGTGCGCTGGGCGCGGCGGTCAGCTTGCTCGCCCTGCTGTTCTGGCGGCTGACCTTGCCTGCTGAAGAAACGCAGGGCGCCTGACAGAACCGTCGCCAGCGCCAGTGGGTGGCGGCTGAGAAGCGCAACGGTGCACATGCACGGGGCCGCCAAAGCAGTGCGCAGCGGCGGCCCCGCATCGCGACGCGCAGCGGCTTGTCGCGGCAGCTTGTCGAAGCAGCTTGTCGATACAGCTCATCGAAGCCGCTTGTCGAGGCCGCCCAGGCCGGGGGCTTAGTTCAGCATGGCCGCGGCGGAGCCATGGCGGTAGGTTTTCAGCGCATCGGGCTGGATCTGGATCAGCGAACCGCTGACCTTAATCAAATGCAAGTCCGTCAACTGGTGCAGCACGCGCGACAGGGTGGCGGGCGCCAGGTTCAGGAACGATGCCAGCAGGCTCTTCTTCAAGTCCAGCTTGACCTCGTTCGAGCGCTGCTGGTCCGATGCCTGCAGCAGATACTCGACCACGCGCTGGGTGGCGTTCTGCACGGAGCAGCGCTCCACGTTGCGGATAAAGCCCATCAGGTGGTGCGACAGGCTATTCATCATCTGGCGCGCAATGCGCGGCGACTGGTCCAGCAGGCGCAGCAGCGCGTGCGGCGGGATGCGCAGCAGCAGACAGTGCTCGAGCGCTTCGGCGCAGAACGGATACGGTTCATCGAGGAAAATCATGGCTTCGCCGAAACTCTGGCCCGGACGGATCAATTCCAGGACCTTGTCCGTGCCTTCCATGGAAAACACGCTGAGCTTGACGAGGCCGAAGACCACCACGTAGGCGCCTTCCGCCACTTCACCCTTGCGGAACAGCACTTTGCCTTTTTCCACTTCGACGCGCACGACATCCTGGCGCAATTGTTCTAATTGCGAAGGGGAAATATGGCGGAACAGAGCCTGGCTCGACAGCAAGCCATCGACGTTGACCTTATGCATGACACTCTCTTATTAGATTAGCGAATGACTAAGAGTGTAATGCGCGGGCACGGTCAAGGCCATACGTCAAAGGAACTAGGGTTGTCTAGGCCGGAACGCCATGCAGGTCAAACAATCGCGCATTCTCCGCAGAAAATTTGCGCTTTTTTTGACTTTTATGGCCTGTCCCGGCAGCGAGCGCCTTCTGCCTGCAGCGCATCGGGAGCGCGGAGGCCGCATGGCGGGCCAGGCAGCGATGCACAACGCAGTCCCGCTTCCGAGCAGCGCCAGCAGGAAATGTATTCATCTGATGGGACAGGCCTTACTTGCCCAATTCGCGCTCGACTGCGTAGACGGCGATCTGCACGCGGCTGCTGAGCTTAAGCTTCTTGAGGATGTTTTGCACGTGGATCTTGACCGTGCTTTCCGCCACGTCCAGCTGGCGCGCGATTTCCTTGTTGCTCTGGCCGCGCGCCAGGCAGGCCATGGCTTCGCGCTCGCGCGGCGTGAGTTTATCGTAGTCCGCTTCGGGCGCGCTCTGGCCGGCGCGGAACTGCGACACCAGCTTGGCCGTCATGGCATCGGCAATCACGGATTCACCGGCGGCGGCGCGCAGGATGGCCTGGCCCAGCTGCTCGGCTTCGATATTTTTCAGCAAGTAGCCGCGTGCGCCCGCGCGCAGGGCCGCGCCCAGGTCGGCCGCGTTTTCCGACACGGTCAGCATCAGCACCACCATCTGCGGCAGGTCTTGCAGAATCAGCTGCAGCGCTTCCACGCCGGACACGCCAGGCATGTTCAAGTCCATCAGCACCACGTCGGGCTGCAATTCGGCCGTCAGGCGCACGCCGTCGAGCCCGTTCGATGCCTCGCCCACCACCTGGAACAGAGGATTGCGCTGCAGCAGCAGCTTGACGCCGCTGCGCAGCAAGGTGTGGTCGTCGACCAGCAGGATTTTGATTGGTGCGTTCACTGTGTTGATATCTTTTGCCTGAAAGGGATGGTTCATCTGTTACGCGGCCTGGCGCCGCGCCGCCGGCAAGGCCAGCGAGATCGTCGTGCCGCCGCCGGGCGTGCTGTCGATGGCGAATTGCGCGCCCAGCCGCTCGGCCCGTTCCTGCATGATACGCAAGCCGATCTGCAATTCCGTTTTCTTGTCGCGCAGGTTGGCGGCGAAACCTTCGCCATCGTCGCGCACCTGCAGGGCAAAATCGCGGCCGTTTTCCACCCGCAGCGCCACATTGCCGGCCTGCGCATGCTTGCGGATATTCGACAGCGCTTCCTGCACGATGAAGAGGATCTGCAACTGCTGCTCGGGCGCCAGCGGCGCGCCATTGCCGCTCATCTCCAGGGTGCCCGCCACGCCCGTCTGCAGCTCGAACTTGGCCAGCACTTCAGCCAGCTTGCTTTCCAGGTCGCTGCCATGCCAGCGCGTGCGGAAATTGACCAGCAATTCGCGCACATCCTGGTAGCTCTGTTCGACGCCCATGCGCATCAGCGGCAGCACTTCGGCCGCTTCGTCTAGCTGGCCCCGGCGCACGGAATCGTCGAGCATCTGCACTTGCAGGCTGATGAAATTGAGGCTTTGCGCGATGCTGTCATGCAAGCCTTCAGCCAGCAGGCTGCGTTCGCGCGCCACGGCAAATTCCTTTTCGCGCGCGATCAGGCGCTGGTTTTCGATGGCGATGCCCAGGCTCTGGCCCAGGGTTTCCAGCCAGCCCTGCTGCTGCGCATGCACGGCTTGCGGGCGCGCAAAGTGCAGCGAAAAACTGCCCACCACCTGCTCGCGCGCCAGGATGGGGAAGACGGCGATGGCGATGAAGCCTTCATCCTGGCAACGGTAGCGCTGCAGCGCATCGGCCTGGCGGAAATCGCGGATCTGGATCACGCCCTGCGCCACGGCCGCGCCGCACAGGCAGTCGTTATTGCGGATGCAATGTTCTTCTTCCACCATGGCATCGGAAATGCCTTCATGCACGATCATGTGCACGGTATCCTGCTGCGGATCGAGAATGCGTACGGTGCCGCCCTCGGCTTGCGCGAACTGCATGACGTGGCGCAAGAAGCCCCGGCACAGCGCATCGATGGCGTGCTGGCCTGCCAGCAGGGTGGAAATCTCGTGCAGGGTGGCCAGCTGGCGCTCCTGCGCGGCGCTCAGGCCCGACGATTGCGCCAGGCGGCGCTGACGCCAGCGCGAAGCGGGAAGTTGTTTGCGGGAAGAATGACTGCGCGGCGCTTGCATGAAAAACTCGAATCTGAAAAGTGATGCGCCCGGCCAGCGCGACTGCGGCCTGCCGGGCTGGTAAAGGTTACAAATGGATCTCGGTACCGAGCAGCTTGACGAACTGCGCCAGCCAGGCCGGATGCGCGGGCCAGGCGGGCGCCGTGACGAACTGGCCATCCGTGACGGCGTCGGTGACGGCGATGTCGGCATACGTGCCGCCCGCCAGTTTCACTTCCGGCGCGCAGGCGGGATAGGCGGAAATGCGCTTGCCACGGATGACGTCGGCCGCGGCCAGCAATTGCGCGCCGTGGCAGACGGCGGCGACAGGCTTGCCCGCGTCGGCGAAATGGCGCACGGCGGCGATGACTTTCTCGTTCAGGCGCAGGTATTCGGGAGCGCGGCCGCCGGCGATCATCACGGCGTCATAGTGGGCCGGGTCGATCTCGTCGAAGCTGGCGTTCAGGGTGAACAGGTGGCCCGGCTTTTCCGTGTAGGTCTGGTCGCCCTCGAAATCGTGGATGGCCGTCTTGATCGTCTCGCCGCTTTTCTTGCCGGGGCAGACGGCATGCACGGTATGGCCCAGCATCAGCAGGGCCTGGAAAGGCACCATCGTTTCATAATCTTCTGCAAAATCGCCGGTCAAAAACAGAATTTTCTTCGCTGCCATTTGGTTCTCCTATGAAAGATTGATCCCGCATCCCCGCCTGCCGGACGCACCGCAAGGCGTATCTTAGCGCGACTTGGCAGCCATACTGGATATTTATCAAACTTTTGCGCCTTAATGCAGGAATTTAGAGGCTGAGCCAGAATTATTTCAAG
>CAUSDR010000473.1:0-4243 GCA_963530105.1 uncultured Janthinobacterium sp. | reverse complement strand
GCCTACCTGAGCCGCCACGGCGTGCCGGTGGAAGTGCGCCCGTCCGTCACCACGGGCGACATCGGCGCGGCGCTGCTGGCGATGGCGGCCGAAGTGCATGCCGACCTGCTGGTGATGGGCGGCTACGGCCATGCGCGCTTCCGCGAAATCCTGCTGGGCGGCGTGACGGAAACCGTGCTGCGGCAAATGACCTTGCCGGTGCTGATGGCGCACTGACGCCAGGCGCGCTCCACGTCGTTGCATAATGGGTATACTTGCCTGTTTATTCATGGCAAGGCAATGGACATGCATCAACAACTCGCCAAGTGGGGCAGTGGCCTGCTGCCGTTCGGCGGCGAACTGCTGTGGACCGCCGTGCCGTGGATACTGCTGTGCAGCGCGGCCGGTTTCATCCTCGCGGCCGCCATCTGCTACCAGCTGGCCAGCAAATGCCTGCTGGTGCGGCGTCCCGCCGCCTGGCATGTGGCGGCCAAGCTCAGCTACGTGCTGATCCTGCTCGCGCTGCCGCTCCTCGGCGCCGGCCTGGGCGCCGTGCACAGCGTGCACCGCGTGGTCGACCACGCCCTCGAGCGCGACTTGCAGCCCGTGGTCGAAGCACAGATGCCGGCGCTGCGCGTCTACCTGGAACAGCAGGTCAGGCTGATCGCCCCGGGCCAGCCCATCAGCGTGCGCAGCCTGCTCGAGCCATTCGTGCAAGGCATGTATTACCGCCCCACCTCAGACAGTTACTGGGAACGCAGCAAGGCGCGCTGGATCAATGACTACATCCTGCGCCGCGGCAGCGTGCTGCTGACGCAGGTGCTGCAGGAACAGCTGATCGCCAGGGTTGACATGCTCGGCGACGCGCTCAAGGGCGCCAACTTCCGTGGCCAGGCGACCGGCGAACTGGCCGCGCTGGGCACCGACCTGGCCGTGCGCCTGAGCACCGACGTCGCGCGCCATGCCGACTTCAGCAAACTCGACAAGTCGGTGCCGATGCTTTTCATCGACGCCATCAAACGCCAGGCCGGCGCCTATTTCAACTCGCTCAAGATCACGCTGGGCCTGTTCGCGCTGGCGGCGCTGCTGCTGGTATGGGGCGAGATCATGCTGTACCGCCATTACTACCTGCGCCGCCATCCGCCCGCCGCGGCCCTGCCCGTGCCGCCCATGTAAAAAAAGCCGCGCCCCCTTGCGGGTGGCGCGGCTTTCAGGCAAGCGCTACAACCTTAGGCTTTGCGCTGCGCCACGGCGTCGACGACGCACAGCGCCGTCATGTTGACGATGCGGCGCACGGTGGCCGATGGCGTCAGGATGTGCACGGGCTTGGCGCAACCGAGCAGGATCGGACCCACGGCGATGCCGTTGCCGGCCGCCGTCTTCACCAGGTTGTAGGCGATATTGGCCGATTCGATGTTCGGCATGACCAGCAGGTTGGCGTCGTTCTTCAGTGCCGAATTCGGCATGATTTTCTGGCGCAGCTTGCTGTCCAGCGCCGTATCGCCATGCATTTCGCCGTCGATTTCCAGGTCCGGCGCGCGTTCCTTGATGATGGCCAGCGCGGCGCGCATCTTTTGCGCCGAAGCGCTGTCGCTGGAACCGAAGTTCGAGTGCGACAGCAGGGCCGCGCGCGGCGACAGGCCGAAGCGGGTCATCTCTTCGGCGGCCATGATGGTGATCTCGGCCAACTGGTCGGCGTCCGGGTTCTCGTTGACGTGCGTGTCGACCATCACCAGCTGGCGTTCCGGCATGATCAGCACGTTCATGGCGGCGTAGACATTGCTGCCGGCGCGCTTGCCCAGCACCTGGTCGATGTATTTCAGGTGCAGCTGGGTGGTGCCGAAGGTGCCGCAGATCATACCGTCGGCATCGCCCTTGTGGATCATCATCGAACCGATCAGGGTATGGCGGCGGCGCATTTCCAGTTTAGCGTATTCCTCGGTGACGCCCTTGCGGCTCGTCATGGCGTAGTACGTATTCCAGTAATCGCGATAGCGCTCGTCGAAGTCCGGGTTGATGACGTCGAAGTCGACGCCCTGCTTCAGGCGCAGGCCGAACTTCTGGATGCGCGCTTCCAGCACGGGCGGACGGCCCACCAGGATCGGGCGCGCCAGTTTTTCATCGACCACCACTTGCACGGCGCGCAGCACGCGCTCTTCTTCGCCTTCGGCGTAGACGATGCGCTTCAGGTCGGCCGGCGTGGACTTGGCCATCAGGAACAGCGGCTTCATGAAGGTGCCGCTGCGGTAGACGAATTGCTGCAGGCTGTCCGCATACGCCTGCAAGTCCTTGATCGGACGCGTGGCGACGCCGGACTCTTCCGCTGCCTTGGCCACCGCTGGGGCGATCTTGATCAGCAAACGCGGATCGAACGGCATCGGGATCAGGTATTCAGGACCGAACGACAGGTTGCTGATGCCATACGTGGTGGCCACGATGTCCGACTGCTCGGCATGCGCCAGGTCGGCGATCGCGTGCACCACGGCGATTTCCATTTCGCGCGTGATGGTGGTGGCGCCGCAATCGAGGGCGCCGCGGAAGATGTACGGGAAGCACAGCACGTTGTTGACCTGGTTCGGATAGTCCGAACGGCCGGTGGCGATGATGGCGTCGCTGCGCACGGCCTTGACTTCTTCCGGCAGGATTTCCGGATTCGGGTTGGCCAGCGCCAAGATCAATGGATTGGGCGCCATCTTGCGCACCATGTCCTGCTTCAGCACGCCGCCGGCGGAGACGCCGAGGAAAATGTCGGCGTCCGGGATGATCTCGGCCAGGGTGCGCAGCGGCGTGTCTTGCGCGAAGCGTTCCTTGTCCGGGTCCATCAGTTCCGTGCGGCCCTTGTAGACGACGCCGGCCAGGTCGGTGACGTAGATGTTTTTCAGCGGGAAGCCCAGGTCGACGATCAGGTCCAGGCAGGCCAGTGCCGCCGCGCCCGCGCCCGACACCACCAGCTTGCAATCCTCGATCTGCTTGCCGACGGCTTTCAGACCGTTCAGGATGGCCGCGCCGACGATGATGGCGGTGCCGTGCTGGTCGTCATGGAAGACGGGAATCTTCATGCGGTCGCGCAGCTGGCGTTCGATGTAGAAGCACTCGGGCGCCTTGATGTCTTCCAGGTTCACGCCGCCGAAGGTCGGTTCCAGCGAAGCGATGATGTCCACCAGTTTATCGGGGTCCATCTCGTTGATCTCGATGTCGAAGACGTCGATGCCGGCGAATTTCTTGAACAGCACGCCCTTGCCTTCCATCACCGGCTTGGCGGCCAGCGGGCCGATATTGCCCAGTCCCAGCACGGCCGTGCCGTTGGTGATGACGGCCACCAGGTTGCCGCGCGCCGTATATTTATAGGCATTGGCCGGATCGATGACGATTTCTTCGCAGGGAGCGGCCACGCCTGGCGAGTAGGCCAGCGCCAGGTCGCGCTGGTTGGTCAGTTGTTTGGTCGGCGTCACGCTGATTTTGCCGGGGCGCGGGCACTCGTGGTATTCGAGTGCGGCCAAGCGCAATTGTTGACGCAATTCTTCTTTTTTATCAGATGACGAATCCATGCTGTGCTGCCTTCCTGTTTGATCGATCGGGTGTTCCGGATTTTATCAGACCGATTCTTTCAATTAGCTAGGTATTTTCCGCTAGCCACAGTCTGATATCACGAAAACGTATAACCTCACATTGTAAGGCCGCCCGCTTGCCCAAACGGACGCAGCAGCAAAAACTATCGAATTCTGCTTTTTAATTGATTTTAGGAATCACCGCGGGCAGCCAGCCGCGCTCCCGGCGCGAAGCGCAAGGCGATCAGCAGCAGCAGCGCCACGCCGCCCGCCATCACCATCCACGCCTGTGCCAGGCTGGACGAATGCTGGCGGATCAGGCCGGCAATGAAGGGCATGCTGCTGGCGATGATGTAGCCGCCGCCCTGCACGAATCCCAGCAGGGCGCCGGCGCCGGCCGGGTCCGTCACATGGTCCATGCTGACGATCAGCGACAGGGGGAACAAGGCGCCGATGCCGCAGCCCAGTAATATCACGGCGGCAAACGCCAGTTGCGCAGGCGCCACGATCAGGCACGCCAGCCCGCCCAGCACGGCCAGCAGCACGGCCAGCAGCAGGATGCGGCGGTCGGGGAAGCGGTGGATGACGCTGGAAACGGCCAGTCCCGCCAGCACTTCCATCAGGGTCAGGCCGCCGAGCAGCAAGCCGCTGTCGGCCGCGCTCCAGCCCAGCTCCGTATAAAACGGCGGCAGCCAGGCCAGCACCAGGGTGTAGGC
>CAUSDR010000472.1:0-4259 GCA_963530105.1 uncultured Janthinobacterium sp. | reverse complement strand
GCCCTGCAGGACGCCGTCGGCCCGCAAGGCGGCCTGCTGCTGCCCACGTATTACCTGCCCGGCGGCACCGTGCGCGCCGCCTGCGCCATGCACGATTACGTGTTCGACCCGCGCCGCCACGGCACGCACATGGGACGCCTGCCCGAAGCGTTCCTGGCCAGCGCAGGCATCCACCGCAGCGTCCACCCCACGCACTCCGTGTCCGCCTGGGGCCGGCATGCCGCTCACCTCACCGAAGGCCACCACCGCGCGCCCTCGATCTTCGGCATGGGGTCGCCGTGGCAGCGCTTCATCGGCTGCGGCGAGGCGAAAGTGCTGGGCCTGGGCATTTCCATGGGCCCCGTGACGTTTTATCATGCGCTGGAAGACGCCATGGGCGACGCCTTTCCCGTGCCCGTCTGGGAAGAAACAACGGCGCTGCTGGCCTGCCTGGACCACGACGGCCAGCGCTGGCAAGTGCCCGTGCGCCCGTTCGATCCCGCCGTCGCGCAGCGCCGCATCGACCATCCGAGCCGCGGCGACTTGCGCGAGTATTTTCACAGGGAGTTCGACGCCGCCGGCTTGCGCAGCAATGGACAGGTGGGCGCTGCGGCGGCGTGGCTGATACCGGCGCAGGCGTTTCATGAGCACCTGCGCCAGCTGGCCAGCGAGCATGTGACGATCTACGCCACCGCCGCGCAACTGGCGGCGCGGCCCGTCCCGCACCTGCTGCCAGGGCACGGCGGGTGACGCCGCGACCCGCCGCCTAGGGCATGCGCTGCAAATCGTAGATGCCGCCGCCGCTGGCGACAAAGGACAAGGTGCCGCCGTCGGCGCTGACCTCATCCTCGATGGGGCCGCCCGTGCCACGCTTGCGCACCGTCCACGTCCCCTCCTGCAAATCGGCCACCAGCACTTGCACGGCCGCGCCTTGTGCCGGCAGTTCGACGCTGACCGTGCCGCCCAGCGGCATGCCGCTCTTCGAGAACAGCACCACGCGGTCCTTGATCTGCACGCCGGCCAGCAGGGCCGAATCGATGGCCGTCGTCGGCAGCGCCGGCAGCGCGCTGCCGGCATCCATCACCTGCATGACGTTCAGGAACAGGTCCGTTTCATTGGGCGCCGGAGGCGATACTTCCAGCCGCCAGGCGCCCGCTTCCTCGGTCGAATACTCGGCTTCCGGCTGGATCGGATAATTCGTCCCGCCGACGCTGAATGCATTGCCGCTGCCGCCCACCTTGGCCAGCACGGCATTTGCCGGCAGCACGGTGCGATTGATCAATTTGCCGTTGTACTGGTAAGTGTGGTTGTAGTCCCATTCCGTGCGGCGGATCACCACGGTGTCGCCGCTGATCTCCGGTTCATTCTCGCTGTGCAGCAGCCACGTCTTCCTGAACCCCGCGTCGCTGGCGCTGACCCGGTCAAACACGACCAGGGCCGCCGGGTGGTCCGTGTTCTTGAAGTTCATGAACACGAACGAGCGCTGGAACTGGCGCACCTTGCTGCTGTAGGCGGCCGTCAGGTCGCCCTTGATGTAGCTGAAGTCGGGCGCGCCCGCCACGGCGCCGACCTGCTGCTGGCGCAGCACCGTGGCCACCTTGTAGCCGTTGGCCAGTTCCGCCAGGGTTTGCGGCTCCTCGCCGGGAAAGCGCTGGCCGCCGTCATTGGCATAACCGTCGAATTGCTCGCCGGGGTCATACACCAGCATGGTGTTATGCGCGATGCTGCGCTTGTGATAATTCATGTCATGCGCGCTGCCGTATTCCAGGGAAATGGACGGGTCGGCCACATCCCTGCCGCTGTAGATGCCGGAATCGATGGCCAGGGCGCCCTTGTAATAAATCTGGAAATGCCCGGCGTCGTAATGCTCGTGGTTGCCGAACCAGTCGCCACCGAGCTTCATCGTCGCCACGACATTGCCTGAATTCACCTCGATGCCATCGCTCCAGCCCGTGCGGGCGATCATCAGGCCGGCCGGATCGGGGAAATACTTGGTCAAAGGCAACGTCGCGGGGCTGGGCGTGCTGCCCATGGTCGTATTGCCAAGCAGCACAGGCCAGATGCTGTCCCTGGAATGGATGAAACTGGTCGACTGCTGCTGCGATTGCTTCAAATACTCATGCTTCAAGGTGGGATTGTTGTAATAGGCGGCGGGCAGCAGGAAGGCCAGCGGTTCGCTCCAGTATTGCGTGCTGTTGGTGTACGAGGAATGGTAAACGTCGCCGTCGCGCATCCATTGCCCGTCGGGGCGGCGCGTATACAGCCAGTGATACGGCGTCATCTGCTGCACGGGATCGAACACGGGGGCGGCGCCCATGCGCCGGAAGATCCACGCGGCGTACATGTCCGCCAGGAAGCGCACCGTGCCATACGACGCGCCCTGGTGATAGGCTTGCGCCGCGTAGGCGTAATTGCGTGGCGCGATATAGTCGGCAAAGAAGCGCCCGGCAACGATGTTGTAGACCAGCGGCGCCTCGTCATAAAAGGCGATGCCGGCGGCCAGCTGGTCGCGCAGCAGCTGGTTGTCGCTGCCATGGCCCACCACGGCGCCCTGCCGCGATGGCGGAAAGCCGATTTCCATCGTCGCCGCCAGCTGCGTGAAGCGCGTGACGACGTAGGCGCGCTGCTGCGCGCTCAGCAGATTGAAGCACCAGTCATACACCATGGCGCTGGCCAGGATGATCTCGCCTTTTTCATTCGGATGGCTGTAGCCGGGCGCAAACCGCACGGCCGCCAGGTAGTCGAGCAGCATCTGCACGGCTTCGCGGCCCCGCTGCGCCTGCGCTGGCGGATGGCCGTATTCGTACAGCAGCGAATACAGCGCTTTCGCCTTGATCGTGCTCACCACATCGATCTGGTGATTCGTCCTCGACGGGCCACCGGGCACGAATGCCGGCAGCGCCACCACTGCCGGCGCCTGCACAAAGCCATTCAAGACAGCGCGGTGCGCAAGCATCTCCTGCGCACCGGATTCGAAGCGGCCGCGTATCGCGGCCAGGTCCCCCACCCTGGCAAACACGCGCGGATGCTCCCCGGCCGGCGGCAGCACGGCGGGCAGCGGATACACGCCATAGCCTTGCGGCACGAAATCGGCCAGCGCCGTCACCAGCAGGCAGTCGATGCCCAGGCCGCCCTCGCGGTACTTGAGCTTTAATTCCCGCTGGCCGGCCGTGAGCCAGCGCGTGACGGGCACCCAGGTCCACTGCGGCGCCTGGCCGGCGGCAAACGGCACGGACACGCTGGCATAGGCGGCATTGTCGAACGCCAGGTACAGGGACGCGGCGTTCGCCGCCGGCGCCAGCACGCGCAACCAGATGGTGTAATTGCCATCGCGCGGCACGCTCACGGCATACGACAGCTGCGCCGCGGCGCCGGGCGAGTCGTCGCGCGCCAGGCCGGCCGGCGTGGCCAGATACGCGCCGCCGGATACCGCGTTGCTGCCCGCGCTTTCCAGCGCCCACGGCGCGCCAG
Organism: uncultured Janthinobacterium sp.; assembly: GCA_963530105.1. Classification (GTDB taxonomy): domain Bacteria; phylum Pseudomonadota; class Gammaproteobacteria; order Burkholderiales; family Burkholderiaceae_D; genus Janthinobacterium. Next base: position 809 of record CAUSDR010000472.1, on the reverse strand, counting down.
GCGCCGTCGCTTCCGCTTCAAACATGGCCTCGACGGGAAAAGGCGCCGCATGCAGGGCGGGACAGGCCGCCAGCAGGACAACGTGCATGAGACCTTGCAGCGTGATACGGCAGCGCAGCGTGGACATGGACCCACCTCCAATTTGTTGTATTTTAAATAGCAGTCACAATACACCATCTGGCGATGATTGATTGCATTTTTATAACAAATTTTTGTTTTCAGCGAGCGCCGCGCATAAAAAAAACCGCCCGGCTTGAGCCGGGCGGTTTTTTGCCACGAACACTGGCGGCGGGCGTTTTACACCTGCGATGCCTTCTTCTCGCGCGCCACGATGTACAGCAGCACGATGATGGCCGCATACGGCAGCAGCGACAGCGCATCCGAATGCAGGCCCGCATAGAACGGGTTGCCGTGCTCGGCCCAGTCGGCCATCATCTGGTCGAAGTGCGTGAGCACGCCGGCCGTGATGGCGATGATGATGCCGGCCAGCGCGCCGCCCGCGATATAGCCGGACGCCAGCAGCACGCCGGAACTGCGGTCGCCCGCCAGCTGGCGCTCTTCCTCGTTCAGCTTGGCGTTGTGTTCCAGTTTGTTGTTGCGGCGGTCGGCCAGCCAGCGCACCAGGCCGCCGACGAAGATGGGCAAGGTGGACGACAGCGGCAGGTACACGCCGACGGAAAACGCCAGCGACGGGATGCCGGCCATTTCCAGCACCACGGCGATCATCACGCCAAACAGCACCAGGGTCCACGGCAGCTGCTGGTCGAGGATGCCCTTGATGATGTCGGACATCAGCACGGCCTTCGGCG
>CAUSDR010000471.1:0-4267 GCA_963530105.1 uncultured Janthinobacterium sp. | reverse complement strand
CGGCACGCCAAAGCCCTTGGCCAGCGAGGCGCCGATGAGCAGGTGCCCGCCATGGTCATCGTGTCCGCCGAGCAAGCCATGCCATCGCGCCGAACCGCCGCCCTGCGGGCCAGACACGCCCAGCACTTGCGTGTCATCAAGCAACAGCATGCCGCCGCCCTGCCGTGCGATGGCCGCATACGCGGCCAGCGGCGGCGCCTGCTCGCTGCCCGGCACATAGCCATCGGCGAGGATCAGCGGGCGGCGTCCCTGCCTGAGCCAGGCGGCCGCCAGGCGCCGCAGGACGCCCACTTCACCGCTGGGAAACACCTGTAGCGGCAATCCCAGCGCCTGCGCCCGCTCAGCGCCCCAGCGCGCGATGGCGTAGCTGCCGCCATCGACGAGTACGACCAGGGGCTCGCCTGCCAGCATGCCGAACAGGTCCCAGAACAGGTGCAGGGTCGATGGCAGCACGCAGGCCGCTTCACAGCCTTGCAGCGCGGCCAGCCCGGCCGCCAGCGCTAGCGCCCCCGGCGGTTCCTGCAGCGCCGCCGGCTTGCCCAGGCTCAAGCTGCTCCATGGGTCCAGGGCCGCGGCCGGATGGCGCATGCCCAGATACAGGGCGCTGCTGAAGTCGAGCATGCAGGCGCCCCCTCTCCCCGTTACACGCTGCGCAGCTGCTGGCTCAGGCGCTGGCGCAGCAGCACCGACGGCATGGTCGCTTCGATCGCCGGGTCGCTGCTGTCGACCGACAAGTCCACCCCCGTGGCCGCGCAGTAGCCGTGGATATAGCCTTGCACTTGCGGACGCCAGAAGCGCGCCCAGTTGAACGCCTGCGTGGGTTCATAGATGTCGCTCCAGTTGCCATAGCGCACCGACAGCAGCAGCTGTTCGCCGAAAATGGCCAGGTTGCGGAAGTGCATGACGCTGGTATCCGTCCAGCCCTGCAGTTTTTTCATGGCGTCGACCCGGTCCATCCACGGTTCCGGATACGCCACCATCACGCGCGTGGGCAAGAATTCGCGGAATTCGGGCCGCGCCAGCATCCATTGCTGCATCAGCATCTCGATGCGCGCCGTCGACGGCAAGTCGCCGAACTGGTTATGCGCGCCCTGCGACAGGATCAGGTGTATTTCTTTCAAGGCATTCAGCACGGGGAAGGCGTCGGCCTTCACGGTGGTGTCGTCATCCTGCTTGTAGAAGGAAGTGAGCAGGCGCAGCAGGTGGTGGAATGCCTCCAGGAATTTGGAGCGGCTATCGGCTGGCCGGAAGTGCTGCACTGCCTTGCCATCGAGCCGCACACCGTAATGGTGGTCGTACTCGTAGTTGCGGCGCACCACGGTCAGCCGATGCTGCTCATCTTGCGTGTATCCCCAGAGTAAATTGTTCAGCGGGCGCAACATGTCGATTTCCGTGTTCGACAGCGGGTCGAGGCCGCTGCCCGGCGCGCGCAGGTTCTGGAAGCGCTGCGCGATGGCATTCATGGTCTGCACCAGCATGCCTTCTTCGTGCCAGTACGACCAGATCAGTTCCAGCAGGCAGGGATTGGCCAGCTTTTCCTGGATGATGCCAAAGCACAGGTCCACTTCGCCTTCCTGCCCGCGCGGGATGCTGATGGGAATGTCGGGCAGCTTGCGGCGGATCACGGCCAGGTAGGGCAAGGTCTGGAAGCCGTCGATGTTTTCCAGGTAGTCATTGCGCAGCACTGTTTCCAGATCGCGTCCCAGGGGGATGTCGCGGCGGTCCAGATAGGCATTGTCTTCCGCCGGATTGAAGGCCAGCGGCTGGTTCAGCACGCCGCAATTGACCATCACGAACGCTTCCGTCGCCACTTTCAGCACGCGGTAGGAATCCGAGTCCGAGAACGGCAGCGCGCGGCGCTGCTTGAGCTGCTGGAACATGTCGGCCTTCTTGACGAAGCGCTCCTGCTCGAAGCCGCGCACGTTGGCCAGGTCGTTGCAGAACAGGCTATCCATGAAATGCAGGTAATTGGTAAACGACATCGCCTCGGTGCTGTTGCGTATCAGGGTCCACAGGGGCAAGTCTTCGGTGGGTTCCGTTTCCGTGCGCGTCAGCGACACGCCCACATTGCCCGAGATGGGCGTGGGCTGGCGATCCTCCGTCTCGTATTCCGCATCCACGGCCAGCATGGCGTTCGGGCTGAGCCCTTCCGGCACGGGCAGGGCGCTGCGCAAATCGGCACGCTGCGACAGCATCATCTGTCCCGCGAAGCGGTGCATGCCGGCGCGCCGCACGGGGGTGGAAAAGGTGTTCGCCGCGCCGCGCATGGGCACCCACGGCGAGGCGGCCAGCACTTGCACCTGGTCGCGGCCATCGGCGCTTTGATCGCCGTCAAACGAGACGGTGGCGATGGCGCGGTCGCCCACGCGGCCAAAATTGCAGTCGCTGGGATGGCAATCGGCCGTTTCAAACACGAGACCAACCTGCGGATTGAGCAGGGGCTTGAAGCACAGCACGGCGCTGCAACCGGCCTGGACCGTGACGCACTGCGGCAAGGTGACGGGGAAATTGCCGTACACCCCCACGTAGCTGCCCGTCGGCAGGTCGGAAAACACGGTGCCGCCATGGCCATCCGTCCAGCGCACGCCCACCAGCATGGCGGGGTCCGGCACCCAGGTGGCGGCAATGAAATTATGGCAATCGGCCTCGGCGCCGCGGTACAGGCTGATGGCGGCATTGACGACCATCGTTCCGCTATTTTGCTCGTGTACGGTGACGGCGATGCTGCCGCCCCGGATTTTCGGGCCCGCCTGCCCCGCCCCCCCGCCCTTGCTGCTCATCTTGCTGCTCATCTTGCTGCTCATGTCATTCTCCTCAATGGATAATCAAACGCGATGCCAGCGGTGGCAGCGGCCTGCCCGGCTGGCGGCCATGCCGTACGACATCAGCGCACAGTTCCGACGTGTCCAGGGTGCTGCGCAAGGCCCAGTGGGTCAGCAAACGTCCCAGCAGTTCGCTTTCATCTTCAGGACTCAGGCTGCCGCTGGCGCGCGCCTGGCCCAGCACGGCAAACACCAGGGTGGGTGTGGCCAGGTACATCTGCCCCGGCGCCAGGTTCCAGCTGCGAAACAACTGCGCCAGCAGGGCCGGCTGGCGCGCATGCACGGCCATGGCTTCGGCCAGGGTCCCGCCGCGCAGGGCAGCTGGCCGGTGCTGCACCAGCAGGCCGACCAGGGCTGCCATGCTCGCCTGCAACTGTTCCAGCAGCAGCCGCTGCGCCAGAGGCAGGCCGGCCAGCGGGTAGTACGACAGCCACAGCTGCTCCAGCCGGTTCCATTGCGGATGCGGATACAGGGCCCGCCCCATGGCGCAGCTGAGGCGCACGCGCAGCCACGGCACCGGGTGCGGGTCGTCCACGTTGAGGCGGAAGACAAACACGCGCGGCAGGCTGACGACGCCGATCAGGCCCAGGGTGGCGGCCACGCCGACGCGCGCCAGCGACCAGTAATCGGCGACGATCTCGGAAATCCAGCGCTCCCACAGCTGCCACACGTGCACGGCACCGCTGCCGCCGTGCTGCATGGCTTGCAGCACGGGCCGCAGCGAGGCGACCAGATCAAGCAGCGCCGCGCCCTGGTGGCCGATTTCATGCACCAGCGACGAGGCGATGCTGCTGCCGATCATGCGTTCGCGCGGCAGGCGGATGATGGCCACGGGATTGTCGCCGCCGCCGGGCAGGCGCGTGCGCGCGCGGCGGATGGCCGCGCCCGGCCCCCGGTCCAGGTAGCAGATGACGGGCGGCGCCTGGTACACCTCGCCGGGCAGCGCCAGCGCGTCGGCGGCAACGATGTCCAGGCCGGCCAGCCACACCCCCGTCTTGTGCTCGCTGCGCTGCGTGATGACCTCGTTGAACAGGTCGAACTGGGTCAGCGCGGCATTGAATTTCAAACGCAGGAAGGTGAAGCGGCGCTGCGCTTCGGCGGCCGTGACCATGCTGGCGCCGTCGGCCGCCTCGCGCCGCAGCCAGCGCTGGAACTGCGCCACCATGCGCCGCAGTTCGCGCCGGCCCTGCACCAGCTGGCTCTCGATGGCCGACTGGGCGCTGGGCATGAGGGCGGCGGCCAGCACCGTCGGCTCGATCAGCGCGAACGGTTCCAGCCGCGCCAGCCGCGTCAGCAGCGAGCGCGCCTCCTGAGCCAGCATCCAGGCCGCGTAAGCGCCGATGGCCATGATGTCAGACGCCGTACAGGACGATTTTATGGCCCTGGCGCGCCCAGCGTCCGCTGGCCGGCCGCATGCCGCCCTGGCCGCGCGCGCCGCCCGGCGC
>CAUSDR010000470.1:0-4289 GCA_963530105.1 uncultured Janthinobacterium sp. | reverse complement strand
GAACCGATCAGTTTCATAGACACTTTGAGGTAAAGGAGCAGCGGCCAGTATAGCATCGGCGGCAGCCGCATTTGGCAGTGCGCGCCCCGTGCGCCCCGCAGTGTGGCGGGCACGCCGCATCGGCGCCCGATTCGGCCCGATTGCGGCGCGCCGGCGCCCGGCGCACGTCTGCCAGGGCGCCAGCGGTGGTAAAATCGCCCTTTACTGTGGCGCCGCCAGTGTTGCTTTATTGCAATAGCCCTGCCCTCCCCGCGCGCCACGCGCCAACCGTTTCTTTAACTTGCGTCCGCTCTCATGACTTCTACTACTCCGTATTCCACGCTGTCGGCCCTGTCTCCGCTCGATGGCCGCTACGCCAGCAAGACCGATCTGCTGCGCCCGATCCTGTCCGAAGCCGGTTTCATGCACCACCGCGTGAAAGTGGAAATCTCCTGGCTGCAAGCGCTGTCGCAAGCCGGTTTCGCCGAAATCAAGCCATTCTCGGCGGAAGCGAACGCCTTGCTCGAGAAAATGGCGTCCGACTTCTCGGAAGCCGACGCGGCCCGCATCAAGGCCATCGAAGCGGTCACCAACCATGACGTCAAGGCCGTCGAATACTGGCTGAAGGAACAAGTGGCGGACGTGCCGGAACTGGTGGCGGCGTCGGAATTCATCCATTTCGCCTGCACCTCGGAAGACATCAACAACACCTCGCACGGCATGATGCTCAAGGCCGCCCGCGATGGCGTGATGCTGCCGGCCTTGACGGGCCTAGTGGCCAAGCTGACGCAAATCGCGCACGACAACGCGGACGTGCCGATGCTGTCGCGCACGCACGGCCAGACGGCCAGCCCGACCACCCTGGGCAAGGAATTCGCCAACGTCGTGGCGCGCCTGCAGCGCGCCGTGAAACGCATCGAGCAAGTGGAAATCCTCGGCAAGATGAATGGCGCCGTCGGCAACTACAACGCCCACCTGTCCGCCTACCCGGGCTTCGACTGGCCGGCGTTCTCGCAGGCCGTCATCGAACAGCGCCTGGGCCTGGTGTTCAATCCGTACACCATCCAGATCGAGCCGCACGATTACATGGCCGAGCTGTTCGACGCCTTCGCGCGCGCCAACACCATCCTGCTGGACCTGAACCGCGACATCTGGACGTATGTGTCGCTGGGCTACTTCAAGCAGAAACTGAAAGCGGGCGAAATCGGTTCGTCGACCATGCCGCACAAGGTCAACCCGATCGACTTCGAAAACTCGGAAGGCAACCTGGGCCTGGCCAATGCCGTGCTGAAACACCTGTCGGAAAAACTGCCCGTCTCGCGCATGCAGCGCGACTTGACCGACTCGACCGTGCTGCGCAATATCGGCGTCGGCCTGGGCTACACCCTGCTGGCGTATGACAGCTGCCTGCGCGGCCTGAACAAGCTGGAAGTGAACCACGCGCGCCTGGCGCAAGACCTGGACGCGACCTGGGAAGTGCTGGCCGAGCCAGTGCAAACGGTGATGCGCCGCTACGGCATCGAAAACCCGTACGAGCAGCTGAAGGAATTGACGCGCGGCAAGGGCATCTCGAAAGAGGCGCTGCAGGAATTCGTCAACGGCTTGGCCATCCCGCAGGATGCCAAGGACGTGCTGCTGACCATGACGCCGGCGAACTACATCGGCATCGCGGCGCAGCTGGCCAAGGCCATCTGAGCAGCAAAGCCAGTTAAGTAGTTTCCACATCGGGGTCCATGCGACCCTGCTCGCGGGGCGGCCAGCACACAAATGCTGCCCGCCCCGCGGTTTTTCCGGCCGTCTTTCTTGTAGAATCTCCAGCACTCTGCGCAATTTGCTTTTCTTTGGTATATTAGGCTGAATTAGTCCTAACACGTACTACTTTCAAGAAAGCCTCGCCGATGCAACGCTACACCACCACCGCCATCATCCTGCACTGGCTGACGGCCTTGCTGATCATCAGCGCCTTCATCATGGGCCTGGTCATGGTCGATATTCCCGGCCTGACGCCCACCAAGCTCAAATATTTCTCGTGGCATAAATGGCTGGGCGTGACCGTGCTGGCCATCGCTGCCATCCGCTTGCTGTGGCGCAAGGCCAATGTGCCGCCGCCGCATCCTGCCAGCATGGTGGCCTGGCAAAAGAAGGCGGCCGATGCCATGCACGTGCTGCTGTACATCCTGATCTTTGCCGTGCCCATCTCCGGCTACCTGTATACCCTGGCCGCCGGCGTGCCGGTGGTCTACCTGGGCCTGTTCCAGCTGCCCGTCATCATGGCGCCGAACCCGGAACTTAAGCCACTCTTAAAAGAAATTCATTATGTTCTGAACATGACGATGGCCGCCGCCGTGGCCGCCCATGTACTGGCGGCGCTGAAGCACCAGTTCATCGACCGCGATGGCGTACTCAAGCGCATGCTGCCCTGATACCGACTTACCCTTGCTCACTGAAACTCCAGGAAAAAACAAGATGAAAACCACCCAACGCATCGTCCTCGCATCCCTGCTGGGCCTGTCCGTGGCCGCCACCGCCGCCACCTTGCTGAAAGTCGACCCTGCCAAGACCAGCGTCTCGGCCGTGTTCAAGCAAATGAACGTGCCGGTGGAAGCGAAGTTCAAGAAATTCAATATCGCCATCGATTACAATCCGGCCACGCCGGACGCCTCGAAAGCGTCGGTGGACATCGAAACGGCCAGCATCGATATCGGCGACCCAGAGTACAACAAGGAAGTGGCCAAGAAAGAATGGTTCAACTCTGCCCAGTTCCCGAAAGCCACCTTTGTCTCGAGCAGCATCAAGGCGGCCGGCGCGGGCAAGCTGACGGTGACTGGCAAGCTGAGCATCAAAGGCAAGACCAGCGACGTCACCTTCCCCCTGACGGTGAAAGCCGACGGCGGCAAATACACGTTTGACGGCGCCCTGCCGATCAAGCGCCTGACCTACAACATCGGCGAAGGCGAGTGGAAAGACACGAGCATGGTCGCCGATGAAGTCACCATCAAGTTCCACGTCGCCGCGCAGTAAGGACTGAGAAACCGTCCATGACTGCGTTGCTCTTGCCTTGTCGTGCCATGCGTACCGCCTGCGGCAAGGCGCCTTGTCCTGAACGTTTTTCAACCGTTACGGATTGAAATCACACCACCCACCGATTCTTTTTAGGATATTGATGAAACTTAAGCACTTGATGATCGCCGTACTGGCAGCCGCCAGCGCGGGTTCGGCCATGGCCGCCGCCGAGACCTACAACCTCGACCCGACGCATACCTTCCCCAGCTTTGAAGCCGATCACATGGGCATGTCCGTGTGGCGCGGCAAGTTCAACAAGACCAAGGGCACCGTGACCCTGGACCGCGCGGCCAAGACGGGCAGCCTGGACCTGGTCATCGATGCCGATTCGATCGATTTCGGCCTCGACGCCATGAACACGCACGCGAAAAAAGCGGACATGTTCAACGTCGAAAAATTCCCGGAAATCACCTACAAGAGCAAGTCGTTCAAGTTCAACGGCGACCAACTGGTGGAAGTGGACGGCGAACTGACCCTGCTGGGCGTGACCAAGCCCGTCAAGCTGAACGTGAGCAAATTCAAGTGCATCATGCACCCGCGCTACAAGCGTGAAGTGTGCGGCGCCGACGCCACGGCCGAATTCAAGCGCAGCGACTTTGGCCTGAACTACGGCTTGCCGGCCTTCTCGCCGGAAGTCAAGCTGGCGATCCAGGTGGAAGCCATCAAGGCCGACTAACTCGCACTTTGCGACACATCAAGCCCGCCTCGCTGCCCGCAGCCAGGCGGGCTTTTGCATGGCGCGCACGAATCCACTGGACTTTTCTATCGTGCGGCATCACTATCAGCTGGCATGATGCCTTTCTGACATGAAGAAACCACTTACCCATCGCGCGGAGGATTACATGAATTTCATTATCTGGATCGTTATTGGCGGTGTCATCGGCTGGCTGGCCAGCATGGTCATGAAAACCGATGCGCAGCAGGGCATCTTCCTCAACATCGTCGTCGGCATCGTGGGCGCCTTCCTCGGCGGCTGGCTGCTGGCCCCGCTGTTTGGCACGGGCACCATCAATAGCGACAACTTCAGCCTGGCCTCGCTGCTGGTCTCGTTCCTGGGCGCCGTCATCCTGCTGGGCATCGTGAATCTGTTGCGCCGCGGCAAAATACGCTGACGCCTGACACGGCGGCACCTGACACCTGGCCGGGCCGCGCAAGCGCCCGGCCATTTTCATTGCCGCCAAAACAATTGTCTGGACAATACCACACCCGCCGGCACGGGAAAATGCGCCTTGGCGGGCTGCTTTCCC
>CAUSDR010000469.1:0-4298 GCA_963530105.1 uncultured Janthinobacterium sp. | reverse complement strand
GTGCTATGTTCCCTACAGGCAATCTGGTCGATGACCTCGACGTGCCCGGCATCGGCACCTTGAAAGTCACCATGATCAACGCCGGCATCCCGACGATTTTTGTCGACGCGGCCGCCATCGGCTACACGGGCACGGAGCTGCAGGACGCCATCAATGGCGATGCGGCCGCGCTGGCCCGCTTTGAAACCATCCGCGCGCATGGCGCCCTGCGCATGGGCCTCATCTCCACGCTGGAAGAAGCGGCGAAGCGCCAGCACACGCCGAAAGTCGCCTTTGTCGCCAGGCCGGCCGGCTATGTCTCGTCCAGCGGCAAGCGGGTGGAAGCGGGCGACATCGACCTGCTGGTGCGCGCCATGTCGATGGGCAAGCTGCATCACGCCATGATGGGCACGGCGGCAGTGGCCATCGGCACGGCGGCGGCCATCCCCGGCACCCTGGTCAACCTGGCGGCGGGCGGCGGCGAAAAAACCAGCGTGCGCTTCGGCCACCCGTCCGGCACCCTGATGGTGGGGGCGGAGGCGGCGCAGGTCGATGGCGCCTGGAGCGTCACCAAGGCCATTATGAGCCGCAGCGCGCGCGTGCTGATGGAGGGTTTTGTGCGCGTGCCCGGCGATTCCTTCCCGGTGTAAGCCTCGCAGGCCGGGCCGCAGGTGGCCCGGCTTGTCATGAATCTCGGGAAAAATTGATTTTTTCGCTATCCAAAAACTGAACGAACAGGACAATGGAAGGATGCCGCACGGGGTGCGGCCGCCGGGCAGGCCCGAATGATGCGTTAAATGTGCGAACCTCCATCCTCCATGGTGAACAGATGCTATTTAATTCCTATGTCTTCCTGTTTGCCTACCTGCCCGTCACCGTGGCGGGGTTCTTCATCCTGGGACGCCGCAGCCAGCTGTGGGCCGCGGCCTGGCTGGCGGCGGCGTCGCTGTTCTTCTACGCATACTGGGATTACCGCTACCTGCCGCTGCTGCTTGGCTCCGTCGTCTTCAACTACGGCTGCGCGGCGTGGCTGGCCGCCAGCGCGCCGGCGCGCCGCAAATGGATACTGGCGGGCGCCATCGCCGCCAACCTTGGCCTGCTCGCCTATTACAAGTATGCGGGATTCTTCGCCGCAAGCCTGTCTGCATTGCTGGAACGCCCGATGCCCGCCCTGCACGTGATTCTGCCGATCGGCATCTCGTTCTTCACGTTTACCCAGATCGCCTTCCTGGTCGATACCTGCAAGGGCAAGGCGCAGGAAAGCCGTTTCATTCACTATCTGCTGTTCGTCACGTATTTCCCCCACCTGATCGCCGGCCCCGTGCTGCACCACAAGGAAATGATGCCGCAGTTCGCCGACAGTCGCACTTTCCGCCTCTCGGCCGGCAATGTCGCCATCGGCAGCACGATTTTTTTCATCGGCCTGGCCAAGAAAGTGCTGGTCGCCGATAACATCGGCCCGTATGCGGCGCCCTTGTTCGACGGTTCCGCCGCGCCGTCCTTGCTGCTCGCCTGGGCTGGCGTGCTGGCGTATGCCTTCCAGCTGTACTTCGATTTTTCTGGCTATTCCGACATGGCCATCGGCTTGTCGCGCCTGTTCGGCGTGCGCCTGCCGCTCAATTTCGCCTCGCCCTACAAGGCGCGCAATATCGCGCAATTCTGGCGCCGTTGGCACATGACCCTGTCGCGCTTCCTGCGCGACTATCTGTATATCCCGCTGGGGGGCAAGCGCTGCGGCCCGCTGCGGCGCTACCTGAACCTCATGATTACCATGGTGCTGGGCGGCTTGTGGCATGGCGCCGGCTGGAATTTCATCGTCTGGGGCTTCCTGCACGGCAGCTACCTGGCCATCCACAAGGGCTGGAGCGCGTTCGCGCACCGCTTCCAGCTGCCAGCCGATACGCGGGCGGGGGGCGTCCTGGCGACGATGCTTACCTTCACCGCCGTCTGCGTGGCCTGGGTTTTCTTCCGCGCGCCCGACATGCCGGCGGCGTTGACGATCTTGAAAGGCATCGCGGGCGGCTTCGGCCTGGCCTTGCCCGATGCGTTGGCGCCCCATCTGCTGCCGCTGCAACCGGTGCTGGCGGCGATGGGCGTCGGCTTTTACCTGGGCGGCGGCACGCTCTTCGTCGAGACGTGGATGTGGATCGCCGTGGCGGCGCTGATCACCTTTGCCTTGCCAAATACGCAGCAGATCATGCGCCGCTTCGATCCCGCGCTGGATTTCCAGGCAAGCGGGCGGCAGTGGCTTGCCTGGCGCGCCTCGCCCGCGTGGGCCGCCGCCATCGCCGTGCTGGCGCTGGCGAGCATGCTGGCCCTGAACCGGCCCGCCGAATTCCTGTATTTTCAGTTCTAGGGGAGGGCGGACGATGATGGCATCCCCATTCAAATCCTACCTTATCACCCTGGCGCTGCTGCTGGCGGGCGGCGTGCTGCTGGTTGGCGCTTTCGTGGCGATCGTCGACCCTTATGGCTTGTACGGCGTTGTCCAGCGTGCCAATTTCAACGCCGTCAAGCCTGGCCTGAGCCGCTACCAGAACCAGATCAAGCTGGCACATGCGCTGCGCCGGCAGCCGCGCTTCGTCATTCTCGGCAATTCGCGCGCCGAGATCGGCTTCGATCCGCGCGCCAGCGCCTTGTCGGCGCTGGGCGCCGGCTACAACCTGGCGATACCCGGCACGGGCCTGGCCACGGCCGCCAGCCAGTTCGCGCAATTGCGCCAGGCTGGCGTCCGGCCCCGTACCGTCATCATCGGCATGGAATTCATCGATTTTCTCAATCCCGCCGTGCCGCCCGTGGCCAGCCCTGCGGTGGCCGCCGCGTCGCCGCCGCAGTCACGCGCCTGCTGGCGCTTCGATACGCTCTTTTCGCTGGCATCGCTCAAGGACGCCGTGCATACCCTGCGCATCCAGCATGACGGCGAGGCGGCCACCCTGTCAGCCGATGGCTTCAATCCCTTGCTGGAGTATGGCGCCCATGCGCGCCAGGATGGTTATCACAAGATGTTCACGCAGCGGGCGCAGGAAAGCGCCGCCAACTTGCGCCGCAAATCGACGCGCGGCCTGGCCACCGAAGATTTTCAATTGCTGCGCACCTTCCTGCTGGCGATGGCGGCCACGCAGGCCGACGTCAAGCTGGTGATCTACCCGTATCACGCGCAAATGCTGGCCATGTTTGAAGCTGCCGGGCTGTGGCCCCTGTTCGAGGAGTGGAAGGCACGGCTGGTGCAGGAAATTGACGCGGTCCGGCAGCGGTATCCGGAGGCGCAAATCACCGTGACGGACTTCAGCGGTTACGGCGTTTTCAACTGCGAGCGCATTCCCGCCGCCGGTGAGCGGGACGCGGCCACGCGCTGGTACTGGGAAGCGGGGCATTTCAAGAAGGCGCTGGGCGACATCGTGCTGCGGCGCCTGATGGCGCCGCAGGAGAGCGTGCCCGGTGGCGCGCGGTTCGGCGTGCTGCTCGACGGCGCCAGCCTGGAATCGAACCGCGAACGGATCGCACAGGAACGCGGCCCCTGCGCGGCGGCGCAGCCATCATTGTTTGCAACGCGGCTGCTCGCCACGCAGCATGGCCATACTGGAGGGCGCTGATGAACAGATAAGCAGGCACCATGAGCAAATAACAACGACAGATTGCACGCACACCGGAGGAGACATGAATTTCGCAGCATTTTATCAACGCTCGATCGACACGCCTGAGGTTTTCTGGCGCGAGGAAGCGGCAAAGATCGCCTGGAACACCCCGTTTTCGCAAGTGCTGGATTATTCCCGCCCGCCTTTCGCCAAGTGGTTCGTGGGCGGCACCACCAATTTGTGCCACAACGCCGTCGACCGCTGGGTGGACAGCCAGGGCGATGCCGCCGCGCTAATCGCCATTTCCACCGAGTCGAATACCGAGCGCACTTACAGCTACCGTGAACTGCAGCGCGAAGTGGAGCGCTGCGCCGCCATCCTGCTGTCGCTGGGCGTCGGCAGGGGCGACCGCGTACTGATTTATATGCCGATGATCGCCGAGGCGGCCTTCGCCATGCTGGCCTGCGCGCGCATCGGCGCCGTGCATTCCGTGGTGTTTGGCGGCTTTGCATCCAACAGCCTGGCCAGCCGCATCGACGATGCGCAACCCACGCTGGTGTTTTCCGCCGATGCCGGCTCGCGCAATGGCAAGGCGATTGCCTACAAGCCGCTGCTCGATGAAGCCATCCGCCTGGCCAGCCACAAGCCCAAGCACGTGCTGCTGGTCGACCGCCATCTGGTGCCGATGGAGCTGGCGCCAGGGCGCGATCTTGATTACGCGGCCTTGCGCGAACAGCACCTGGA
>CAUSDR010000468.1:0-4304 GCA_963530105.1 uncultured Janthinobacterium sp. | reverse complement strand
GACGGCAGCCTGGGGCCGCTGGTGTCCACCTTGCAAGGCCAGGGCTCCGGCCCGCACCGGCGCCAGGCCAGCGCGCATGCGCATGCCAGCGCCATCGCTCCCGGCGGCCAGCACCTGCTGGTGCCGGACCTGGGCGCCGACCGCGTCTTCGTGTATGGCTACGACGCCGCCACGCGGGTGCTGTCGCCCGGGCAGGCCTTCAGCGCGCCGCCCGGCAGCGGTCCGCGCCACCTGGTGGCTGGCGCGGACGGGCGCTTCGTCTACCTGCTCAATGAATTGAGCGCCGACGTCATGGCGCTGGGCTGGGACGCGGACGCGGGGCGATTGTCGCTGCTGCAGACGGTGGCCATCAGCAGCGACGGCTTCGCCGGCACGAAGAGCGGCGCGGAAATCGCGCGCTCGGCCGACGGCCGCTTCCTGTATGTCGCCAACCGGGGCGAGCACGCGCTGCTCGTGTATGGCATCGATGCAGCCTCGGGCCAGCTGGCCCTGCTGCAGCGCATCGGCTCGGGCGGCGAGACGCCGTGGAGCTTCGCCCTGCATGCATCGGGCAAATGGCTGCTGGTGGCCAACCAGCGCAGCGGCGGCGTGCATGTCTTCGGCGTCGACGCGGCCAGCGGCAGGCTGTCGGACACGGGCATTTCGGTGGCCGTGGCCACGCCCGTCAATCTCAGTTTCATGCCCTAATTGGCGCACGATTTGCCACACGATTTTATTTTACTGAAGGAGAATATGTCTGTTTCGACTGATTTACTCATCGGCGCCCGCCGTGTTGCGGGAAGCAACGGCGCCATCCACGCCACCAATCCCGCCACGGGCGCCATCCTGCAGCCCGCTTTTGGCGGCGCCACGCTCGAGCAGCTGGAGCAGGCGTGCGCGCTGGCCTGGCAAGGCTTCGACGCCTACCGCGACACCACGCTGGAAGAGCGGGCCGCCTTCCTGGAACAGATCGCCGTTAATATCCTGGCCATCGGCGATGCGCTGATCGAGCGCTGCATGGAGGAAAGCGGCTTGCCGCGCGCCCGTCTGGAAGGCGAGCGCGGCCGCACGGTGGGCCAGCTGCGCCTGTTTGCGGCCGTCGTGCGCGCCGGCGATTTCCTCGACCTGCGCGTCGACCCGGCCCAGCCGGCACGCCAGCCGCTGCCGCGCGTGGACTTGCGCATGCGCCAGATCCCGCTCGGTCCCGTGGCAGTCTTCGGCGCCAGCAATTTTCCGCTGGCGTTTTCCGTCGCTGGCGGCGATACGGCCTCGGCGCTGGCGGCCGGCTGTCCCGTCATCGTCAAGGCCCATTCCGCGCATCCGGGCACGTCGGCCCTGGTGGGCCGGGCGATCCAGCAAGCCGTGTTCGACTGCGGCTTGCCGGAAGGCACGTTCTCGCTGCTGTTCGACAGCGGCCGCCTGGTCGGGCAGGGCCTGGTCAGCGACCATCGCATCAAGGCCGTGGGCTTCACGGGCTCGCGCGGCGGCGGCACGGCCCTGATGCGGCTGGCGGCGGCGCGGCAGGAGCCGATCCCCGTGTATGCGGAAATGAGCAGCATCAACCCGGTGCTGCTGTTCCCGCACGCGCTGGCGGCGCGCGCCGAGGCCATCGGCAAGGCTTTCGCCACGGCCCTGACCCTGGGCGCGGGCCAGTTCTGCACCAATCCCGGCCTGCTCCTGGCTGTCGACGGGCCGGACCTGGAGCGCTTCCTCGGCGCCGCCGTGGCCGCCCTGTCCGACGCGCCGGCCGCCACCATGCTCACGCCCGGGATCCACGGCAGCTATGCGGCGTCCGTGGCGGCCCTGGCGGGGCATGCGGACGTGCGCGTCGAGGCGCGCGGCCAGGACGGCGGCGGCTGCCAATGCCAGGCGGCCCTGTTTTCCACCACGGCGGCGGCGTTCCAGCGCGATCCGGCCCTGCGGGAAGAAGTCTTTGGCGCGGCGTCGCTGCTCGTGCGCTGTCCCGACCTGGCCAGCATGCACGCCATCGTCGAGGCGCTGGAAGGGCAGCTGACGGCGGCCCTGCACATCGACGCGGACGACCATGCGGCCGCGGCGGCGCTGCTGCCGGCGCTGGAGCGGCGCGTGGGGCGCATCCTCGTCAACGGCTTTGGCACGGGGGTGGAAGTGGGGCACGCCATGGTGCATGGCGGGCCGTTCCCGTCCACCTCGGACAACCGCAGCACGTCGGTGGGCAGCGGCGCCATCGCGCGCTTCCTGCGCCCCGTCAGCTACCAGGACATGCCCGATGCGCTGCTGCCGGCCGCCTTGCAGGCGGACAATCCGCTGGGCTTGAACCGCCGCGTGGACGGGGCGCTGCGGCTGGCCGGCGGGAACACGGCCGCGTGTCAGTCGATATAGGTCAGGCCGGCCTGTTGCAGGGCGCCGCGCATGTTGTACATGTCCAGGCCCAGCACGCCGGACGCCAGGCGCGCGCGCTTTTCGCCTTCCAGGTCTTCGCGCTGTTGCGCGATGGCCGCCACGCGCGCCACGTCGGCCGCCGGCACGATGACCACGCCGTCGTCGTCGGCGATGACGGCGTCGCCCGCGTTGACCAGCGCGCCCGCGCACAGCACGGGGATGTTGACCGAGCCCAGGGTGGCCTTGATGGTGCCCTTGGCGCTGACGCCCCTGCTCCAGACGGGGAAGTCCATTTCCTTGAGTATGCGTACGTCGCGCACGCCGGCGTCGATCACCAGCGCCTTGGCGCCGCGCGCCATGAAGCTGGTGGCCAGAAGGTCGCCGAAATAGCCATCCATGCAATCGGCCGTGACGGCGGCGACGACGATGTCGCCCGGTTCGATCTGTTCGGCGGCCACGTGCATCATCCAGTTGTCGCCTGGATGCAGCAGCACCGTCACGGCGGTGCCGGCCACCAGCGCGCCCGGATAGATGGGACGCAGGTAGGGCTTCATCAAGCCCATCCTGCCCATGGCTTCGTGCACGGTGGCGCTGCCGAACTGGCCCAGGTGCTCCACGTGCTGGCGTCCGGCACGTTCGATGTGGCGCTTGACCACGCCCAACTGGTTCATCAGGGGTGCATTCATAATCCTTTTCCTTTCAAGATACTGTCCAGGCGGGGGAACACGTTGCGCGCATTGCCTTCAAAGATGCTGTGGCGTTCCGCGTCGCTCAGATTGGCCGCCTCGATATAGCGCTTGGTGTCGTCGTAGTAATGTCCTGTTTCCGGGTCGATGCCGCGCACGGCGCCTATCATTTCCGAGGCGAACAGCACGTTTTTCACGGGAATCACCTTGGTCAGCAAGTCGATGCCCGGCTGGTGGTAGACGCAAGTGTCGAAGAAGATGTTGTTCAGCAGGTGCTGCTCCAGCAGCGGCTTGCGCATTTCCTGCGCCAGTCCCCTGAAGCGGCCCCAGTGGTAGGGCACGGCGCCGCCGCCGTGCGGAATCAGGAATTTCAGGTCCGGAAAGTCCTGGAACAGCTCGCTGGTCAGGCATTGCATGAAGGCCGTGGTGTCGGCGTTCAGGTAATGCGCGCCTGTCGTATGGAAGCAGTCGTTGCAGCTGGTGCTGACGTGGATCATGGCGGGAATGCCGTATTCCACCATCTTTTCATACACCGGATACCAGGATTTGTGCGACAGGGGCGGCGATGTCCAGTGCCCGCCCGAGGGGTCGGGGTTGAGGTTGATGCCCACCATGCCGAACTGTTTGACGCATTTTTCCAGCTCCGGGATGCAGCTGGCAGGGTCCACGCCCGGCGATTGCGGCAGCATCGCGGCGCCGATGAAGTTGTCGGGGAACAGCCCGGCCACGCGCGCGCACAGTTCGTTGCAGATGGCGGCCCAGGTGGCGCTGGTGTTGAAGTCGCCGATATGGTGCGCCATGAAGCTGGCGCGCGGCGAGAAAATGGTCAGGTCCGAACCGCGCTCGCGCATCAGGCGCAGCTGGTTCAGCTCTATCGATTCGCGCAATTCGTCGTCGCTGATGCGCAGTTCCGCCACCTTCGGGCCCAGTTCCGGCGTGGCCAGGTTGGCCACCTGGCGCTTGCGCCACGCTTCCAGCGCCGGCGGCGCCGTCGTGTAGTGGCCGTGGCAATCGATAATCAGGGGTGCTCGCATGCATGGTTCCTTTTCAGAGGGAGGCGGGGATCAGCACTTCTCCCCGCATGATGGGACGGGCGGTGCGCAGCAGAGCGGCGCGTGCGACTTGCCCGGGGTGATGAGGGTCCAGCGCCAGCGCGACGCTGAATTCGCCGCTCGGATGTTCGATGGACAGCGTCGGGCCGGCGCCGGCGGGGCCGGCGGCGCTGCCTTGCGCGCACCCGCCCGGCCCCACCCCCGCGGTGGCGCCCCGCACCGCCGC
>CAUSDR010000467.1:0-4327 GCA_963530105.1 uncultured Janthinobacterium sp. | reverse complement strand
CGCCGCCGATGGCCGGCTGCGCACGGCCCTGGGGCAGGGCCACGTGGCGTATGTGGCGCGCGAGGATTGCGCGCATGCGGCGGCTGCGGCCCTGGCCGATGGCTACCGTGGCAGCCGCATCCTGGACATCACGGGACCGGCATCCCTCGATGCGCCGGCGCTGGCCGCCATTGCCGCCCAGCTGTTTGGCAGGTCCATCGAGGTCGTGAACGTCAATGGCGACGAGCGCGCAAGCCATTTCATCGATACGGGCATGCCCGCGCCGATGGCGCAGATGCTGGCGGGCATCGAACGCTGGCTGGCCACCGATGCGATGCACATCGTCAGCGATGACTTCACGGCCTTGACGGGCCGGCAGGCGTCGCCCGTGCACGCCTTCCTGCAGGCGCACCGCCAGCAGTTGCTGGCACGGGCGCTGCCGCCCGCATAGCGGCTATTTTTTGCGTCCGCCGATCAGCTGGGCGATCTCGCCGAACAGTTCATTGTTCAGCGAGGCGGGCAGGGTGGTGGCCAGGCTGCGGCTGTAGTAGGCGCCCAGGTCCAGCCCCAGTCCCAGCCCGCAGATTTCCACGGCGCCCTGCGCTTCGCGGCGCGCCACCACCTGCTTCAGGTGCTGCGCCAGATAAAACTCGTCGTTGGCCAGATTCGTGGCCGTGTCCATCGGGCAACCGTCGGAAACGACGAACAGGATGCGCCGCCGCTCGGGCCGCGCCAGCATGCGCGTGCAAGCCCAGTCCACCGCTTCGCCATCGACGCCTTCGCGGTACAGGTCCGCTTTCAGCAGGGCCGCGATGTCGGGCCGCGCCCGGCGCCACGGCGTATCGCCATCCTTGAACACCATGTGCACCAGTTCGTTCAAGCGGCCCGGCCGGGCAGGCGAGCGGGCGCGCATCCAGTCGCGCTTGACGCGGCCGCCATTCCACGCCCCCGTCGTAAAACCCAGCAATTCGGTGGCGATGCCGGCCTGGTCCAGCGCGCGCAATACAATGTCCAGTAGCACCGCCACGGACTGCGCATGCGTCTTCATGGAGCCGGAGCAGTCGACGAGGAAGGTGACGAGGCAATCGGCTTGCGGCAGGAATTGTTCCTTGCGGAACAGCCGGCGCTCGGATGGCGAGCTGATCAATTGAGCCAGGCGGCGGCCGTCGATATAGCCCTCTTCCTCGCCAAACGACCAGCCGTCGCGCCGGGGCACGGCCAGCAGCTGGCTGAAACGCCGCGCCAGCCGGGCCGTGTTGATGCCCAGGCTGGCGATGTGCTCATCCATGCGCTCGCGGTATTCCAGCAGCAGGGCGCGGCGCACCAGTGCGCCCGCTTTTTCTTCGCGGTCATATGCCGTGGAGTACGCCCTGTAGCCGCCAGCGCCATCGTTGAAGGCGCGGCTCTCGCCCAGCGGCGCGGCATCGGGCAGCTGCTCGTTGTCGCTGTCGAAATCGAGCAGCAGCCGGAAGGCCGCCTGCGCCCTGGCGTCGCCTGCGTCGTCCTGGCCGCCATCCTGCGCCGCCTGCGCGTCTTTCAGCATGGCATCGACGGCATGGGCGATGGCCAGCGCATGGCGCGCAAAGGCGGCCTGGTCCCGGCGCTGGCGGCGCAAGCCCGCCAGGTCGCCGCCCAGTTGCGAGGACAGGGACCAGCGCGTCGCTTCGATGAAATCTTCCGTTTTTTCCAGCACGGCGCGGGCCGTCAGGCGCGACCAGCCCATCTGGAAAACCGTGTACAACAGCAAGCCGGAAGCGCCCTCGGCCAGGCCGGAATCGTAAAACGCGTGCGACCAGGCCGTGAAACGGTGGCGCAGGTTGTCGATGACGCCCGCATGCTGCTCGGGCGCCAGGGTTTCCACCCTGAGCTGTTCCAGCAATTCGAAGACCAGGCGCGCCACGGGTGCCACCGGGCACAGGGACTTGTGCAGGGCTGCATCCGTATGCAGCAGGCGCAGGGCCACGCTGTCGGCCGCGCCGCGCAGCGACGGCAAATCCTGCAGCGCGGCATCGGCTTGCAGATGGGCCGCGTGGATGGACAGGGGGCGGTGGCCGTCGTGCAGGCGCCGGCCCCGGTAGCGGATGGCGGCAACGCCGCTCAGTGCGCGGATGGCGCCCGCGCACAGTTCATCCGTTTCCTGCTGCGCGCGCGTGTAGGCGGCAGGCGCCGTCGCTTCGGCGCTCATGCCTGGCTCGCCAGCAATTCCTCATTGAAACAGCGCTGGTAATACTCGGCCACCATGGGCCGCTCGGCCTCGTCGCATTTGTTGAGGAAGGACAAGCGGAAAGCCAGCGCCGGGTCGCGGAAGATCTGGCAATTCTCGGCCCAGGTGATCACCGTGCGCGGCGACATCAGGCACGACAGGTCGCCCGCCGCATAGCCGTGGCGCGTGAGGCTGGCCACGGCCACCATGGCGGCGGCCAGCTGGCGGCCCGCTGCGTCGTTCATGGCGGGGACCCTGGCCAGCACGATGTCCGTTTCTTCCGCCTGCGGCAGGTAGTTCAAGGTGGCAACGATGTTCCAGCGGTCAATCTGCGCGTGATTGAGCACCTGCGTGCCGTGGTACATGCCGTTCAGGTTGCCCAGACCCACCGTGTTCGAGGTGGCAAACAAACGGAAGTGCGGGTGGGGCGTGATGACGCGGTTCTGGTCGAGCAGGGTGAACTTGCCGTCGCGCTCCAGAATGCGCTGAATGACGAACATCACGTCGGGACGGCCGGCGTCGTATTCGTCGAAGATCAGGGCCACGGGGCGCTGCAGCGACCAGGGCACGATGCCTTCCTGGAATTCCGTCACTTGCTGCTGTTCGCGCAGCACGATGGCGTCCTTGCCCACGAGGTCGAGGCGGCTGATGTGGCCATCGAGGTTGACGCGCACGCAGGGCCAGTTCAGGCGCGCCGCCACCTGCTCGATATGCGTGGACTTGCCCGTGCCGTGCAAGCCTTGCACCATCACGCGGCGGTTATGCGTGAAGCCGGCCAGGATGGCCAGGGTCACGTCCTTGTTGAAGCGGTAGGCGGGATCGATGTCGGGCACGTGCGGGTCGCGCTCCGTGAACACGGGCACGAGCAGGTCGCTGTCGATGTGGAACAGGCTGCGCACGGACTGCAAGGTTTGCGCGGCTGCGGCGGGGGGATGTTGGCGTGAATCTGGCACCTTGTTCTCCTGTGAAACCGCAGCGTGGGCGCCGCGGCGGTTATGAATTACTTGTCTGTAATGCGTCGTCATCGCCGCCCGACGTCGGCATGGTTTCCGATTCGATGGCGGCCAGGGCTTGCGCGGCGCGCTGCAATGCTGGCAAGAAATGTAAAGCCTTGTCGTGCGTCAAACGGATGATGGGCGCCTGGATCGCCACGGCCAGGTTCGAGCGGCCGTTCGGGTTCGGCACCAGCACGGCCACGCACAGCAGGCCGGGCAGGAATTCCTCGTCGTCCAGCGCATAGCCGTTGCGGCGCACCACTTCCAGTTCGCGTTCCAGCTTGACGGGGTCCGTTTCCGTCTTGTCCGTAAAACGCGTCAATTCCATGTGGCCCAGCAGGCGGCGGCGCTGCACGGGCGTCATTTGCGCCAGGAACAGCTTGCCGCTCGACGAGCAGTGCGCCGGCACGCGCGAACCGGGGTGCAGGTAGAAGCGCAGGGGCGCCGCCGTTTCCACGCGGTCCAGGTACACCACTTCGCTGCCGCTGAAGGCCGTCAGGTTGCAGCTTTCGCCCACTTCCTCGACCAGCTGGCGCAAGACCATGCGGCGGGCGCCATGGAAAGTGTTGTTAATCAGCAGGTTCGACGCCAGGCGGCGCAGGCGCACGCCCGTGCTGTAGTGGCGGCCATCGCTTTCGCGCTGCAGCACGCCCACGCTTTCCAGCTGTTGCAGCATACGTTGCAGGGTGGGCTTGGGCAAGCCCGTTTCTTCAACCAGCGCTTGCAGCGACAGAAACAGTTCTTTATCGGAAATCACTTCCAGCAAGGCAAACAAACGCATCGTGGGCGTGTCGCCTTCCAGTTTTTCCGGCTCAAGTTTTGGGGATGAAATCATGTCCATGGTGGCCTCGGTTGGGTGTAATGAGTTATTTCATTTTCGAACTCAAATTGTACCGTTTCCTCGAAATTCTGTTTGACTTTTGATTGCTGAACGCTTAAATTGAATTGTATATCAAATTTCGGAACAAAATATACCGATATTTAATAAATCAGTTGATCGTTTCAACAGCCTCAATCATCACAGACCAGGAGACACCCATGAATGACATGACCGAGCAAAAAGCCGCCGCCGCAGCGGCCACCGCAGCCACGCCCGTTGGCCCGCAAAAAATGACGCCTTCCGAAGCGTTCGTGGAAACCCTGGCCGCCA
>CAUSDR010000466.1:0-4338 GCA_963530105.1 uncultured Janthinobacterium sp. | reverse complement strand
GTTCCAGCTCAGGCCCACGCTGACGGTGATGGCGCGCGTAATGGGCGCCGCATGGCGCTGGCGGCCCACCGTGTCGCAGATGCGCTGCGCCACCCTGGCCGCGTCGTCGCGCGAAGTGGTGGGCCAGACCACGGAAAACTCTTCGCCGCCGACCCGGCCGATGGCCGTTTCCTGTCCCAATAAACCCTTCAGGCAGTCGACCACGGCCTGGATCACGCCATCGCCGGCCGGGTGGCCGAAGTCGTCGTTGACTTGCTTGAACAGGTCGATATCGAGCACGATCAGCGCCATGTCGCCCTGTTCCAGGCAGCGCGAGGCGTGGTCGATCACGGCGCCGCGGTTCAGCGCGCCCGTCAGCGGGTCGTGCGTGGCGCGGTATTCGAGCTGGCCGGCCAGGGTCTGCAATTGCCGGTTCAGCATGTGCATGTCGCGCTCGGCGCGGTCGCTGCGGCCGATCAGGCGCCGCGTTTCGCGCATCAGCCGTTCATAATGGACGATCAGTTCACCGAGCACGCGGCGCTGCTCGGCGCCCGGCGCGCCGGCGTCGGCGTGCATGCGGCGCGCGGCAGCCAGCGCTGCCGCTTCCACGGTGAACAGGTCGGGCTCCAGTTCGGCTTCGGAGAGTGCGGCGCGCATGTCTTAATTGCCGCTCACGGCGTGGTCGTGGAAATCGAGCGCCGTGAAGTCCTGCTGCAGTTCCTGGCCGAATTCCAGGATGGTGTCGTCGTCCTCGTCGTGGTACCAGTTCAGGCGCACCTGGTTGCCGTCGATGGCGGCCTGGTTCAGCGTATCGAACAGGGTAAACAGCATCTTCGTGCTGGAGCTGTTGAAGTAGGCCAGCGAGACATTCACGGTGATGGCGGCGTCGCGGCAGCCTTCCAGGTAGGCGCGCACGGCGGCGATCAGCGGGCCGTAGAAGGCGGCCGCGTTTTCCGGATACGACTCGCCCTTGATCGACAGCGCGTGCTGGTCGAAACGGAAGTCGATTTCGGGCGAACTGGGGGTCGCGGCGATGAACAGTGGTGGCGGTAATTGCATATGCTTTCCTGAGTCGGCTCTTTTAAATGATGGCTTTGATGCAGAAGATGGTGTGGCCAGGCTCCTGCGGGTCCTGGACGAATTCGAATTCCAGCGGCTCGCTGGCGTCGCGCGCCATGGTGAGGAAACCCAGGCCCGCGCCCTTGCTGTCGGCGGGCGCTTCCTCGCGCAGGGCCTTCTTGTAGGCCAGGCGGATTTCATCCATCGTCATCGTGTGCAGCGGCTCCAGGCGGGCGCGGATCTGCGCCACGTTGTCCGTCGAGACGGGGTTCGCGCACAGCAGGAAAAAGCTGTCGCCGCGCGTGCCGATGCAAAACGAGCCGCGCCGCATCTGCTGGTCCAGCTGCGCGTCGGGCGTCAGGCTGTCGGCCGAATAGTGCATGATGTTTTGCGACATCTCGATGAACGAGGAAAAGATGCGCCGCCGCGTCGGGCCCGCCGCGCCGGCCGTGTCGAGGCGGGCCTTGATGGTCTCGGAAATGGCGCTGACCACGTGCTGCGAGAAATAGCCCACGTAAAAAAAGATGATGTTGCGCTTGCGCGCCACGTCCCAAAACTCGTTGAATTCTTCGTACAGCACGTCAGTGCTCCTGGATGGCCGGTTGCCCGGCGGGTTGTCGTGGATAAGTGCAGCCTGCGGCTACAGGCGGAAACAGAAAAAAGTCAGGTCGTCGCGTCGCGGCTGCTTGCCTTGCCAGGCGGCGCTGTCCTGCAGCAGCGCCTCCGCCACGGCGCCGGCTGGCGCCGCGCGCTGCGCCAGCAGCTGCTCGCGCATGCGCCGCTTGCCGTAGGCGATGTCGCGCGCGCCGCCAATCTGGTCGAGCAAGCCGTCGGTGGTGATGAACAGCAGGCTGCCTGCCGGCGCGTCCAGCGTTTCGTTGTGCCAGCAGTAGCCGGCCGGTGTGTCGACATAGCCCACGCCCATGCGCGCGCCGTCGATGGCGCGCACGCTGTCCGCATCCGGCGCGACCACGTGCAGGGCCAGTTTCGCCCCCGCGAAACGCAGGCTGGCGCTGGCCGCGTCGTAGCTCAAAAAGGCGCAGTCCATGCCGTCGTTCGAGCCGGCATGGCCCGGCGCCTCGCCGCCGGCGCTGCCATCCTGTCCCAGCAGGGTCTTGATGGCGCGGCTGACGGCGCCGATCAGGGCGGCCGGATCGTGCGGACCCTGCTCGCGCAGCGCCTGGCTCAGGGCCGACGAGGCGATCAGGGTCATGAAGGCGCCCGGCACGCCGTGGCCCGTGCAGTCGGCGATGGCGGCGAACCAGCCGCCCGCATGGCGTTCGAAAAAGTAGAAATCGCCGCCCACGACGTCGCGCGGCTGCCATTCCAGGTGGGCGTCGGGCAGGGTGGCGCGCAGTTCGGCATCGGAGGTGCGCAGCAGGGCGCGCTGGATCACGCTGGCGTAATCGATGCTGTGCATGATCTGCCGGTTTTTCTCGGCCTGCATGGTGGCCACCACGTTCATCAGCTGCAAGCCGAAACCGACGCCGGCCAGCGCGCCATCCTCGGTGATGATGAAACCGTCGGCCAGCGCCTTTTCGCCCGCTTCCACGGCGCGGAAGGTGAGGTCTTCGATGCTCATGGCGCCATCGACGATCAGCGGCTCCTTGTCCATGAAGGCGATGCAGCTCTTCTTGCCATACACTTCGTGGTAGAAGGGCTTGGACATTTGCGACATGAAGATGTTGCGGCTGATCAAACCGATGGGCCGCTGCTGTTCCGTGACGGGCAGGCTCATCATGTCACGGCGTTCCGTAAACAATTCCAGCACGGCAAAATTGCTGGCATCGGCCTGCACGGATTCCGTGGGAATGCACAGGTCGGCTGCCACGGACGAGCGATAACGGGGAAGATGCAATCGAGAAGCGTTGAACTCCACAGGCGGCTACCTTTACATGACGATCGGCGCCTTTGTTGTCGCCACGGCAAGGCGGCTGGCAAACAGGCAATATCATCATGGTAGCCGCCGAATGTGACGGCTTGATTACCAGCTTGTCAAAACCGTATGCAAGATGGCTGCATGGCAAGCAACTCAGCGGTGCCGCGCCAGCAGCCGCGCCTGCGCCAGCCAGCGCGCGCGCTGCGCGTCGGTGGCGTTGAGGATGGGGCCGAAACTGGCCACCCTGACAGGCTTGACGCCGCAAAACTCCAGGGTTGTCTTGCGCAGCTGGTGGATGCCGGGCATGCGGTAGACCCAGCGGAAATACCACGGCGGCGTATCCATCGTCACCAGCAGCTGCGCCGTGCGCCCCTTCAGCAGCTGCGCGGGGAAGGCTTTGCCGGGGCGGTATTGGAAGGCAAAGCCGGGCAGGAAGACGCGGTCGACAAAGCCCTTCAGCAGGGCGGGCGCGCCGCCCCACCAGATGGGGTAGGCGAACACCAGGTGTTCGGCCCAGGCGATGGCTTCCTGCGCCGCCAGCAAGTCCGCTTCCAGCGGCTGCACCTGGCGGTAGCCGGCATGCAGGATGGGATCGAAGTCCAGCTGGCCCAGGCGCAGCGTGCGCACGCTGTGGCCCTGGGCGCCGGCCGCTTCGGCATAGGCGTCGGCCAGCGCAGCGCAGAAGCTGTCGCCGGACGGGTGGCCGAGGAGGATGAGAATGCGTTTGCTCATGATGCAGGCTGTCCGTTGAAGAAGAGCTTGCATGCTAAAGCCTGCCCCTGAGGGCAGAGTCAAGCGCGCCGTGTTAGGCGGCCTGCTGGCGCTGGCGTGCCAGGCAGTCGTGGATTTCCGCGTCGATGTCGCGCAGTTCCGCGTCGAGCTGGCGCAGCCGGGCGATGTCGTCCTGCAGTTGCGCGCGCTTGGCGGCGATGTGCCGCGACAGGGCGGCCCAGTCCGTATCATCGCCGGCCAGGATGGGCAGCAGTTCGGCCAGGCGGAAGCCCAGCGCCTGCGCCTGGCGGATCAGTTTTACCTGCGCCAGGTCTTGCTGCGTGTAGACGCGGTAGGCGCCAGCGCGGCGCACGTCGCCCAGCAAGCCCAGCGCTTCATAGTGGCGCAAGGCCTTGGGCGAGGTGCCCGCCAGGCGGGCGATTTCTCCGATATACATGCTGCTCCTTTGCTGAGATACCGCGCAGTGTAGCGCAGGCGGGCCGCCCCGTGCTACGCGGCGTGCCGGCTCAGGAGGCCTTGCGTGGCGGCACTTTCTTCGCCGTGCAGTCGGCGCAGGTGCCGTACAGCGATAATGCGTGTTCGTGCAACACGAACCCCCGTTCGGCGGCGATCTCGTTCTGCCGCAGTTCGATGCCTTCGTCGACGAATTCGTCGACCTTGCCGCAGCCCGTGCAGACCAGGTGGTCGTG
>CAUSDR010000465.1:0-4348 GCA_963530105.1 uncultured Janthinobacterium sp. | reverse complement strand
GTCGATGGTTTCAGCGCCGGCAAGGGCACGGCCAGCACGTTCTGCTTCGCCGCCGTGACGAAGACCACCTGCGCCGTCATCTGCGGCATCAGTTCGCCATCGGCGTTATCCACGTCGAACAGCACTGTATACAAGATCACCTTGCTGCTGGACGGCGCCAGTGCCGTGCCGGCGGCAGTGCCACCGGGCACCGGCGGCGCCGGCAGCACTTGCCGCACCTTGCCGCTCCAGCGCCGCTGGTCGCCGCCCAGCGTGGTGAAATACACGGGCATGTCCGGACGCACGCGGCGCACGTCCGCTTCCGACACTTCCGTCCACACCGTCATGGCCGACAGGTCGGCGATGCGCAGGATGTTCGGCGTCTGGTAGGTGGCGTTCAGGGTCTGTCCTTCCTTCGCGTCCAGGCCCACCACGCTGCCGGCCATCGGCGCATAGATGCGCGTATAGCCCAGGCGCGCCTCGTCCGCCTTCAGGCTGGCCTGGGTCTGGTCGATCTGCGCCTTCAGGTGGTCGATCTTGGCGGCGGCGGACGTCAGGGTGGCTTCGGCCGCTTCCAGGTCCGCCAGCGGCGTGGAGTCGAACTTGGCCATCTGCTTCTGGCGGCCATGCTGCTGGCCCGCCAGGCGGTGCTGCGCCTGCTGGTCAGCCAGCTGCGCGCGCAACCCCGCCAGGGCGGCGCGGCCCGCGTCGACCGTGGCTTGCTGCACGCTGGGGTCGATTTCGGCCAGCAGCTGGCCTTTTTCCACGGCGCTGCCGGGCTGCACGTGCAGGCGCGTGATCTGGCCCGACACCTGCGCGCCCACGTCGACATAGGTTTGCGGCTGCAGGGTGCCGATGGCCGAGACGCTCGCCTCGATATTGCCGCGCTTGACGGGAGCCGTCTCAAATACGGTTGCCGGGCCACGCGTGGCCCACAGGGCACCGGCGCCGAACAGCGCCAGCAAGACCACGCCGCCGAGGATGCGGGCGCGGCGGGAAGGCAGGCGGGCCGCCATCAGGAAACCGCCTTGTTAAGAGTATCAACGTCAAACAATGTCGCCAGGCGTGAAAAGTGCATCAGTCTATCCTTGAAATAGGCAGTCAAAATTACTGCAGGAACGTCACAAGACCTGCCAGCGCGGCGACGGCTGCCAGCAGGGAACTACGAAAGAGGATTTTGGGTGCGTACGGCAGCAGCAAGGCCACCAGCAGCGCGCCGGCCGAGAGGAACCCCAGCCAGGCGACCACGCCGACGGTAGCGCTCCAGCCGGCCACGCAGGGCCAGATGGCCAGGGCCAGCAGCAGCGCGCCGGCCAGCTGCAGCGCGCGCCGCACGTTCGGCGCCGCGTCCGTGCCCCAGACCTGGCCGTGATGGCGGTCCATCGCCAGCGAGAGGCTGGCCATGCCCGCATACGACAGGCCCAGCGCGCAAAGAATGGCATGCATCATGACTGTCCCTCCGTGGTGACGTGCAGGCTGGCAGAAGGCGCCGGGCTGTCCTTGCCGGCCGCCTTTTTCAGCGGTTTTTCCTTGCGCTTGTGGACTTTCCATGCGCTCCAGGCGGCCAGCAGGCCAAAGACCATGCTGCACAGTTCCACGCCGGCGCTTTCCCAGTCGCCGCGCGCGATCTGCGCCGCCAGGTTGTCGCCCGTGCTCAGCACATTCAATACGGGCAGCAGCAGGCACAGGGCGGCCAGCAGGGACAATTGCTCGATCCACGCGCGCTTTTCCGCGCGCAGGCAGGCATGCACCAGCATCAGGAACCACACCCCGAAGAAGGCGCGCACTTCCCAGCCGGCGCGCTGCTCGATGCCGACGGGGATCAGGCGGTTGGCCCACAGGTAGCCGATACAGGCGATGGCCAGGCCGGCGATCGCCGCCACGTTCAGGCATTCGATGACGCGGTACACGCGCTGCGTGTAGGCGCCGAACTCGCCGCCGGACTTCTGGCGGCGCTTGACCATGAAGAGGATGGCGCCCGTGCCCATCATGGCGGTGCCGGCCAGGCCGCAGAAGAAGTACAGCCAGCGCATCGGCGTGCCGCCGAAGCCGGCCATGTGAAGGTTCGACATGACGACGCGCGTCAGGCCAGCGCCGCCCGTGCTCGACTCGCCCGGCTGGCGCACGGCGATCTGCTCGCCCGTGGCCAGCGCGTAGCAGGCCATGCCCGTGTTGGCGCTGATGCGCTTCATCGTGTCGGTCTCCTCATTCCAGCCGTACATGCACACGCGCATGGAGGCGTCGTTCGGATTGTCCAGCACCACGGCGCGGATTTCCTGGCCGATGGCCTGCTCGGCGCGCTGCGCGAACGGTTCCAGCGCGGGGATGGCCAGCGGCTGGCCGATGCGCGAAGGCTTGCCCGCATCGTTCCAGTCGCTCAGGAAGGATTTCTTCGCATTGTCCATGCCGTATTGCGCCACCACGGGCGCCGGCACATAGTCGTCGCTGAAGAACGCCAGTCCCGTGTAGGCGATCATGAACTGGAACGGCAAGGTCAGCACGGCCACCGCATTGTGCGCGTCGAGCCACGAGCGCTGGCCCTTGGCGGGGCGGAAGGTGAAGAAATCCTTGAAGATGCGCTTGTGCGTGATGACGCCGCTGACCAGCGCCACCAGCATGATCATGGTGGTGATGCCGACGATCCACACGCCGATGCGGCCCGCATGCAGCTCGTAGTGGAAATCGACGAAATGGTGGCCGGCGATGGTGTCGCGTGCATTTTCTTCGCGCGCATGCTCGACGATGGCGCCCGTCAGCGGATCCAGATCCGCCGAGCCATAGCCGCCGCTGGGCTGGAACCAGTAGGCCGACAGGCCCTGGCCGGGACGCTGCACGGGCCAGATTTCCCACATGTCGGCCTGCGGATGCTCCTTGGCCATGAAGTCCAGCGCCAGTTCCAGGCGGTGGCCGCGGTCCGTGACCTTGGGCGGCGGCGGGTCGTTCGCGTGCGCCGCCTCGGCCAGAGCATGCTCGGGCGTCATCCAGTGGCTGATCGGATCATCGAAGACGGCCAGCGTGCCAGTCATGAAAATGGCAAACAGCAGCCAGGAAATCCACAGGCCGCTCCACGTATGCAGCCAGGCCATGGCCTGGCGCAGGCCGCCCTGCTGCGGCGACTTCACCACTTTGTCCACCTTGACGGCGTTCATGCGGCACCTCGCGACAGCAGCAGGCCGATGCCGCCGCACAGGATGGCCGGCAGCAGCATGCCGATCCAGACGCGGCGCAGGTCGTGCACGGCAAAGACCCAGATCACGGCGCAGGTGTACACGACAAAGGCGCTCAGGGTGGCCGTCAGCACGGCTTCGGCGCGCGACAGCGCCAGCACGGCCGCCAGCAGCACGGCCACGCCGGACGTCAGCGCATAGCCGCCGAAGACGGCGGCAAGCACGCGCGAGAACAACATCATGTTGGCCGATTTCATCATCGCGGCGCTCCTGGGTATGGCTGTCGTGCCGGGCGGCAGACCTTGTACATCAGATGCATCACACTGCGTCCTTCCATCTAGGTTGATCATGGCGGCGGCACGCAGCGGCTTGAAGCCGGCAGCGTAGCGCCTTGAATGGATACTGAATATTGAGTCTCTTAACTACAGGTGCCGCGAGAATCGAAAACGGGCAGGCCGATTGGACAATATTTTTTCGACGGGCTACGGCGCCGGTTCCACCGTCACCCAGTACGCCGTGCGGCTGCGCACCTGTACCGGCAGGGAGTTGGGCAGCATGTCCAGGATGCGCTGGGTGTCGGCCAGCGGGAACACGCCCGACAGCCGCAGCTGGGCCACCTCCGGCGCGCAATGGATGACGCCGGGACGGTAGCGGGCCAGGTCGGCGAGAAAATCGCCCAGGGTCACGTCATCGACGATCATCTGCCCGCGTGACCAGGCGTCGGCATACGCATCGATGGCATGCGGCGCATGCGGCGCCTGGCGTGAAAACGCCACGCCGCGCCCGGCCGCCAGCCGCAGCGGCGCGCCATCGCCGTCACGGGGACGGATTTCGACGGCGCTTTCAAATACGTCCACCGTGCTGTAGCCATCCTGCTGGCGCACGGAAAAGCGCGTGCCCAGCGCGCGCACCAGGCCTTCGCGCGTGGCCACTTCCAGCGGCGCGGCGCTGCCGGCGCCCTTGCCGCTGACGACGAGAATCTCGCCGGCCAGCAGTTCAATCAGGCGGCGGCCGGCGTCAAAACGCACATTCACGGCCGATCGCGTATTCAGGCTCAGCATGCTGCCATCGGCCAGCGCCACCACGCGCCGCTCGCCCGTGGCCGTGCGGTAGTCGGCGCGCAAGCTGCGCGCGCCATCCCAGGCAGGCGTCTGCGCGGCCAGCAAGCCGCCGCCAGCCGCCACGCCCAGCCACGCCAGTAC
>CAUSDR010000464.1:0-4354 GCA_963530105.1 uncultured Janthinobacterium sp. | reverse complement strand
AGCGTCATGCGGCCCGCCAGGCAGCGGACGGGGCTGCCCACGCGCGGGCGGCGGCCGTGCCCGGGGGGTCCGACCGGGCACGGCTTGCGAGGGGACGGCGGGCGGCGTCGGGCAGGGCAAGGGCTGCCAGCCGGTCGCGTGATGGGCAGCCAGCGACTGTTGCCGGAAGAGAACGCCGGCCCGCGCATGCGGATGCGGTATACTTTTCCCTCACATCTTTCCCTGGCGCCCGGCATGGACGCGGGGCGCATCCGCAGCATCATTTTGAAGAAGAGGCAACATGGCAAGAACAGGGCGGCCGCTGGCGATGAGCACGCAGGAGCGCAAGGCCACGGTCTTCGCTGCCGCCGAGGCGCTGTTTGCCGAGCGTGGCTATGAAAAGGTCACGATGATCGAGATCGCCAACGCTGCCGGCATGTCCAAGCGCACCCTGTACCTTTTGTTCGCCGACAAGAACGAGCTGTTGCGCGAGCTCATCGATTCGTCGTATATCTGGCCCGAGCACGCCTTCGACACGGCCGATGCCGATCCCGTCGATGCGCTGCGCCTGCGCCTGCGCGTGATGATCGAGCACGTGCTGTCGCCGCGCCACATCGGCCTGTGCCGCCTGGCCATCAGCGAGAGTCCCACCAACCATGGCCTGGCCGATGCCTTCATGGCGATGGGCATCGGCAAGAGCCGCGCGCTGCTGATCCAGTCGATCGAAAGCATTCCGCCGCAGCGGCGCGTGCTCGACCTGCCGCCCGACATCATCGCCGGCATGCTGTATGGCGCCACGTGCGGCTTGCGGCTGACGCGCGCGCTGCTGATGGGCGGCCAGCCGGACCTCGACGATGCCTGCGCGACGGCCGATGCCGTTGTCGCAGGCACCTTTCATGCCGCTACCGGCCGGAACGCCAGCCCTGCGGCAACGCCAGCCCGTCGGCCAGCGCCGCGCGGATGACCGTTGGCGTCGTCGCCAGCGCCAGCACGGCGCCATAGCCGACTTTCAGCCCCAGCACCGCGGTGAACGGCAAGCTTGCCACTCCCAGCAGCTTGAGCGCGACCAGCATCGCGCCGCCTCCCAGCAGCAATCCCGCCAGCGTCAGTAGCAGGGCGCGCGCCAGCAGCCGGCGCGGCAGCCACGCCGGGCGCGTGCCCAGCGCATCGACGACGCCCCGCGCCAGGCGGCGGCGCGTGATCACGGTCGGCACCAGCACCAGGGGCAGCAGCACGCCCAGGGTATGCGGCACGGTATCGGCGGCCAAGCCCGCAGTGCCCCACAGCGCCACCTGCGCCTTGCCGCCAAAGATGGCGAAGGTGAAGGCGGCGCTGAAGGCGACCGCGATCAGCGTGCCGATGGCCACTTCGATGGCCACGTAGCGCTGCTGCGCGGCGCTGAGCGGTGCCGCGCTCATGCGGGACTCCCGTTGGCGCGCCGCCTACGGGATGGGGCCACTGGCGGGCCCGGATGCCATTTCTTCATGCTTGTCTCCTTGTTTTCATGTTGTTGTGATGTTGCCCCGCCTTGGCCCGATGGCCTGCGGCGCAGGTGGCGCGGGACGCCACGCACAAATAAGATACCATTCGGTTTTACAAGTCAAGCTGGCCGCAGGTGCTGGCGGCGCGATTGGCCGGGACGCCACATTTCTTGACACAAAAGCGAGATTCGCTGGCACTTTTCGTCGCCGCCAGCGCCCCGGGAGCATGGCTGCAAGCGGCATGGACGCTGGCGCTGGAGGTGCTGGCGCGCGCGCCGATGCCGCCTTCCTGCCGAGTGAGAAGACGTGCGCGCCGCCCGCATTGCACGGGCCCGCCATCTCCGCACACCTCCTCTTTTTCCCCCGACAACAGCCGCCGGTCACCTGCTTGACTTGGAAAACCCAAAGGTTTCATAATAAAAACTCACTCCTAACCACCGAGGTTCTTTCGTGACGTATCCTTCCCCCCCGCCGACTCCTCCTTCCACCTCGCCGCCGCCGAACGCCCAGGGGCGGGACGCGCCCGCCGGCAGCCGCAGCATGCTCATCGCGCTGATCGTGGCGATCGCGTTTTTCATGGAAACGCTCGACTCGACCATCATCGTCACGGCCTTGCCGCAGATGGCCGCCAGCTTCGATATCGACGTGGCCCGCCTCAGCATTGGCGTGACGGCCTACCTGATGGCCGCTGCCGCCTGCGTCACCGCTTCCGGCTGGCTGGCGGACCGCCTCGGCACGCGCAACCTGTTCTGCGGCGCCATCGGCGTGTTCACGGCGGCCTCCGTCATCTGCGGCCTGGCGCACAGTTTCCCCGTCTTTATCGGCGGACGCGTGCTGCAGGGCGTCGCGGCGGCCATGATGAGCCCCGTGGGCCGGATGGTGGTGCTGCGCGCCTCCAGCAAGAAGGACCTGGGGCGCTCGCTGTCGGCGCTGATCTGGCCAGGCCTGGCCGCGCCCGTGATCGGCCCGCCGCTGGGCGGCTTCATCACCGGCATGGCCGACTGGCGCTGGATCTTTTACGTCAACGTGCCGGTGGGCCTGATCGGCATGACGCTGGTGCTGGCCTACATCCCCAACGAGCGCCAGGCGCCCAAGCCATTCGATGCCAGGGGCTTCGTGCTGATGGCGCTGGCGCTGTGCGCGCTGACGTATGGCCTCGACCTGCTCAGCCTGCGCGAACACGGTGCGCTGTCCTGGGGCGCGGCGCTGCTGCTGGCCGCCGCCGTGCTGGGCCTGTTCGTGCGCCATCACCTTGCCACGGCCGCCCACCCGCTGGTCAACCCCGCCATCCTCAAGGTGCGTTCCTTTTTCATCAGCAGCATCAGCGGCGGCGTCATTTCGCGCGCTGCCATCAGCGCCACGCCCTTCCTGCTGCCGCTGATGTTCCAGCTGGCCTACGGCATGACGCCGCTGCAGTCGGGCACCTTGCTGCTGGTCTACATGCTGGCCAACCTGCTGATGAAGACCGTCACCAGGCCCGTGCTGGCCGCCATCGGCATCCGCAATGCGCTGATCTGGAGCAGCCTGGTGTCGGGACTGGGCATTGCCCTGTGCGGCTTTGTCTCGCCGCAGGCCTGGCTGGCACTCAACGTGGTGATCCTGGCCTTCGCCGGCGCCGGCCGCTCGATGCAGCTGACGGCCATCACCATGGTCAATTTCGCCGATGTCGCGCCGCCGCAGCGCCAGCCCGCTTCCGTGCTGTCTTCCCTGACCCAGCAGATCGGCATGGGGGCGGGCGTCGCCGTGGGCGCGCTGCTGCTGACCATCAGCCAGACCACGCGCGCCGGCGCGGCGCTGGCCTTGCCGGACTTCCAGCTGGCGCTGGTGCTGGCCGGCGTGATGAGCGCCTCGGCCGCCTGGTTCTACCGGGGACTGGCGCGCGACGTGGGCGATGACATCAGCGGCCACGTGACGCCGCCGCGCCATCCCGGCTGAGGCAGCGGGGCGGCGGGACTTATTTTCAGTGTCACGGGAGGCATCCCGGTTTCATGCGGCAAATCAACATCATCACATTACAACAGGAGACAATTTTGAAAACACAGGATATTCTGATCATCGGCGGCGGCATCGGCGGCATTTCCGCTGCCATCGCCCTGCGCAACAAGGGCTTTGCCGTGAAGGTGGTGGAACTGCGCGCCGACATGCATTCCTCGGTGTATGGCGTGGGCATCATCCAGCCCGTCAACGCGCTCAGGGCGCTGGCCGCCATCGGCTGCGCCGACGCCTGCATGGAGGCCGGCTACGCCACGCGCGCCTGGGGCAAGGTGCTCGACGCCGAGGGCAACGAGGTGCGCGAAATTCCCGGCGCCACCATCCCTGACTGCAACCTGCCGCCCATGAATGGCGTGACGCGCCCCAAGCTGCATGAAATCCTCACAAAAAAAGCGCGCGAAGCGGGCGTCGTCATCGAGTACAACAAGACTTTCACCGCGATCGCCGACAACGGCGCTGAGGTGCGCGTGGATTTTTCGGATGGCAGCAGTGGCGTGTATGACTTCGTGGTGGGGGCCGACGGCACCTATTCCAAGGTGCGCCCGCTGGTGCTGGAAGTGGACCTGGCGCCCACCTACAACGGCCAGTCGGCCTTCCGCGTGAACATCCCGCGCCGCATCGCCGGACAGATGGAGATCGACCGCATCATCCTGCAGCGCGGCCCGGAAGGCATGGCCGGCTATGTGCCCATCGGCCCCGAGCTGGCCTACATGTTCTACAACAGCGAATGGGCGCTTGGCACCTACCTGGAACAGGCGACGATGGCCGGCGTGCTGCGCGACAAGCTCAAGGGCTTCGGCGGCCTGACGGCGGCCGTGCGCGACCACCATATCCATGACTCGGACGGCATCGTGTTCCGGCCCATCGACTGGATGATCGCCCCCGCGCCGTGGCACAGGAAC
>CAUSDR010000463.1:0-4360 GCA_963530105.1 uncultured Janthinobacterium sp. | reverse complement strand
CAGGAGTGCAATCTTTCCATCAATACAGCGGCATTCGGACGCGCCGGCGCGTGCGGCGAACGATGGCAGGGTCGGGTACAATACAGCCTCGACAATGCATGGACGCGCCCGCGCGCACGTTTTACAGCGCCTTCCGGATCGCCGCGGCCTGCACCGATACCACCGCCACTAACGAACAGCCGGCACGCCGCCACGCGCGCGCCACAGACAAGCACACAGCCATGAAATCGACCCACTCTCTCGCACTGGCGCTGGCCCTGGCCATCACCTGCGGCGGCGCCGCCGCCAAGGACACCAAGCAAAGCCTGCTATTTGATGAAATCCCCATCGGCAGCTGGAGCACCTCGGCCGAACTGGGCGCCATCACCACCTCGGGCAATACGGTCGGCACTTCCGTCACGGGCAAGATCGACGCGCGCCAGGAGCTCGACGACTGGAGCAACCAGTACATCTTCAGCGGCTACTTCAAGGAAGATGAAACGACCAACGATGACGGCACGAAGATCCGCGAACGCTCGGCCGAGCGCTTTTCCGCCTCCGCCAAGGCCGCCTACAAGCTGATGTCCGACAATGAAAAACTGTTCGTGCTGGCCTCGCACGTGAACGACAAGTTCGGCGCCTACACCAAGTACTCGACCCTGGCCGTCGGTCATGGCTCGCGCTGGTACCAGTCGAGCGACAAGAGCGTCGACGTGGAAGTCGGTCCAGGCTATTTCAGCGGCACCAACGACGCCGGCGAATCGGAACACGGCCTGACGGTGCGCGGCGCGGCCGCCATGAAGTGGAAAATCAGCCAGTCCGCCATGTTCACCCAGACGGTCAGCGTGGAGCGCGGCACCTCGAATACCCACTCGATCGCCGAAACGGCCCTCAGCACCAAGATCAACGGCACCATGCAGATGAAGGCCGCCTTCAGCGCCCGCAACGACACGCGCGTACCGGACGACAAGAAGAACACGGATACGCAAACCTCGCTGACCCTGGTCTACTCGTTCTGACATGCCGGCCACGCTGATGCGGCGCCTGCGCCTGGGCGCCCTGCTGTGCGCCGCGGCGCTGCTGGGCGGCTGCGCCGCCGTCACCGTCAGCGCCATCTCCCCGGCCGACTACCTGCAGCAGCGGCGCGGCGACATCCTCACCACGGGCAAGCTCAGTGCCGCAGCCAGCGAAGTGCTGCGCATCATCGGCAGCGACATCGCCGCCTGCGAAGGCAATGCGGGCAGCTGCCGCGCCGACCTGGCCCGCTCCGACCTGCTCAGCGACGAGCAGCGCCTGGCCACCCTCTCGGAACTGTGGCTGGAAAGCGCGCTGGCCGAGGAAAAACAGGGCGGCCATGCCAGCGCGGAACTGCTGGCCGCCTGGCTCGAATCGGCCCGCTACGCATATGCCTACCTGTTCTACACCGCCCGCACGCCGGGCCAGCGCGCCTTCGAGGAGCGCCAGACGCAAATCCGCGACTACTACAACTACGCCGTGCAGAAAGCCGTCGGCAACCTGTTCCGCCACCGCGGCGAATACCGTCCTGACGGCCATGTGATCCGCGTCGCCGGCTGGGAAATCGACAGCGAGCTGTCGGCCCTGCGCCTGCCCGCGGACGGCACCCTGCCGGAAGAACTGCTGCCCGCCACCTCGCTGTCATTTTCCGGCCTGCGCAATGTCTACCGGCGCGACGGCTTCGGCGCCGACCTCGTGGCCGTCATGCCCAAGTCCGCGCAGGCGAATGACGCGGCGTTCCAGGAAACGCGCTTCCCCGTCGTCACGGCGCTGATCCGCTTCGACGGCGGCAGCCTGCAGGAAGTGCTGGCCACGCAGCAGCTGATGGTGATGCTGGTCGACCCCTACCGCAGCGCCAATATCCGCATGGCCGGCCAGGAACTGCCCGTGGCGGCCAATTTCACGGCCGGCTATGGCCTGTGGCTGGCCCGCTCCGGCTTCGGCGTGCAGGCGCTGCGCACCCTGTTTGGCCGCGCCGACGGCATTTCGCGCCCGCAGGTGCACCTGATGCAGCCCTACGACCCGGCCAAGCGCACCATCGTCATGCTGCACGGCCTGGCCAGCAGCCCGGAAGCGTGGATCAACGTGGCGAATGAACTGATGGGCGACGAGCAGCTGCGCCGGCGCTACCAGATCTGGCAGGTGTACTACCCCAGCAACGCGCCGCTGGCGGCGAACAATGCCGCCATCCGCAAGGCGCTCGACGCCACCCTGGCGCATTTCGACCCGGCAGGCAAGGCCGATGCGGCGAACGACATGGTCTTGATCGGCCACAGCATGGGCGGCGTGCTGGCGCGCCTGATGGTGTCCGATGCCAGCAACACGCTGCTCGACGCCATCACGGAAGAGTACAATTTGAAGGGCAAGAAGGCGGAGAAAGTGCGCGCCGGCCTGGCGCCCTACCTGAATTTCACGGCCATGCCGCAGGTGAACCGCGCCATCTTCATCGCCGCGCCGCACCGCGGCACCTCGTTCGCCAACCACAAGGTGGCGCGCTGGATCGCCAACCTCGTGACGCTGCCCATCACCATGCTCGACCAGCTGTCCGACGCCGCCGGCAGCCTGGCGCAGCTCGACACGGGCAGCAGCGAGCCGCTGCGCATCCCCAACAGCATCGATAACCTCAGCGACAAGGACCCGTTCGTGCGCCTGGTGGCCGACCTGCCCATCAGCCCGAAAGTGCGCTACCACTCCATCATGGGCAACGACACGCCGGATCTGCCGCTGGCGGAATCGAGCGACGGCGTCGTGCCCTACGCCAGCGCCCACCTCGACGGCGCGCTGTCGGAAAAAGTCATCCCGTCCTGGCACAGCGTGCAGGAAAGCCCGCAGGCGATCCTGGAGATACGGCGCATTTTGCGGCTGCCCGATACCTTGCAGTGAGCGAGCGCAGGTCGGCTTGGCCCATGGCGCGTAATCCGGCAGCTTTGCTGGCCGCGCCCTTGGCGATGTCGGCTTACGCGCTCCGCGCCAAGCCGACCTATTTGATCGGGGTAGATGCCCGGGCTGTTGGCCGCAGGCCGGATCAGGCGCCATCGCGATAGCGGCGCAGGTCGGATTAGCCGACCTGCACAGGTCCAATACTTTCCCTACGCCGGCTCGCGCCACTGGTCCTTGATCTCCAGCATGGCCGGCAGCTGTTCGATGAACAGTTCCAGCAGCTGCGGGTCGAAATGCGTGCCGCTGTCGCGCCGCATGGTGGCGATGGCTTCGTCGATGCTCCAGGCGCGCTTGTAGGGGCGTTCGCTGGTGAGCGCGTCGAAGACGTCAGCGATGGCGACGATGCGCCCTTCGTGGGGGATTTCCTCGCCCTTCAAGCCATGCGGGTAGCCGCTGCCATCCCATTTCTCGTGGTGGGTCAGGGCGATGGTGCGCGCCATTTTCAGCAAGCCGCCCGCGTGCTCGCCGATGATGGCGGCGCCGATTTCCGCGTGGCTGCGCATGACTTTCCACTCTTCCTCATCGAGCTTGCCCGGCTTTTGCAGGATGGCGTCGGGGATGCCGATCTTGCCGACGTCGTGCATGGGCGCCGCGTTCAGCAAGTCTTCCGCCTGGGCCGCGCTGTAGCCGGCCGCCAGCGCCAACTGGCGCGCGTAATAGCTCATGCGGATGACGTGCATGCCCGTCTCGTTGTCCTTGTACTCGGCCGCCTGGCCCAGGGTCTGGATCACCTGCAGGCGCGAGCGGCGCAATTCCTGCGCGTCGACCAGCGACAGGTGCGTGCGCACGCGGGCGCGCACGATGGGCGGGCTGACCGGCTTGGTGATGTAGTCGACGGCGCCCGCCTCGAAGCCGTCCGCCTCGTCCTTCACGTCGCACAGGGCGGTGACGAAAATGACGGGAATGGCCGCCGTGGCGGGCATGGCCTTGAGCTGGCGGCACACTTCATAGCCCGTCATGGCGGGCATCATGATGTCGAGCAGGATCAGTTCGACGGCATTGTTCTGCGCCAGTTCCAGCGCCTTCTCGCCATCCTTGGCGTACAGCAGGCGGTAATCGTCCTGCAGGATCTGGCGCAGCACCTGCAGGTTGGTCGCTTCATCGTCGACCAGCAGCAGGATCGGTTTGTCTTCGTGTAAGGTCATGTCTCGTTCCAGATCAGGAAAGCGCGGCGGGCGCGGGCGCCTCCAGCCACTCCAGCAATTGCCGCAGCACGGCCACGGCGCGCGCGAATTCAAAGTCGTCGATGGCGCCGGCCAGCGCCTGCAGGCGCTGCTGCTGGCCATGCGGCGCCAGCATGGCGGCAATCCGCGCCATCAGTGCATCATCAAGCTGGCCGCCTTCCAGGCTGGCGATGGCTTGCCGCAGCACGGCGCCGGCGGCCGCGCCATCGAGCGGCGCGGCCGCATCAGGCGCTGCGCCGGCC
>CAUSDR010000462.1:0-4364 GCA_963530105.1 uncultured Janthinobacterium sp. | reverse complement strand
CCGCCACCCCGCACGGCGCCGCCGACACGGCCGCCGTGGCCAGCCAGTTCCGCGACTTGCTTGCCAATTTCCGCAAGATCATCGTGCTGCTGGCCGACGAGCAAAGCTTGCCGGAAGGCGCGCGCGACGAGGCGCGCAAGGTGGGGCAGGCGCTGTTCCATGAAAACCAGGAGCGCATCGCCAGGCTGGACGCGGCGCTGGACCAGCTGACGGCGCCCACCAATCCGGGCCGCTTCGAGGCGCTCGACACTTTATTGACGTATATCGAATCCGATCCCGGCCTGTATGACGCCGACCGCCTGGCGTTCCGTGAATTGCTGCAAAGCATGCTGGCGGACGTGGCCAAGGATTCCTCCCTGCCAGCCATCAAGCTGCACAAGCGCATTTCGGAAGACCTCGACGCGCTGGGCGAGATCGAGCGCAATTACGAGAAGGAAATCCGGCAAATCTTCGGCAACCTGGGCCAGCGCGCCATCGAACTCAAGCGCGAACGGTGGGATGATTACGTGGCGCAGCTGAAAAAGCTCTACAGCCGCGAGCAGATCCTGAAGGAAAACGGCATCGTCGTGCCGTACGCGGTACCGCCGGCTGGCGCGTTGCCGGAAGCCAAGCCGGCGCCCAGGAAGGACGAAGCGGAAATCTTCGGCCTGGGCTTGCCGAAAAAGACCATCGTGCTGACCTTTGACGACGGCCCGCACCGCCGCTACACGGAAGAAATCAGCGCCATCCTGAAACAGTATGGCGTGCCGGCCGTGTTCTTCAACGTGGGCCGCAATCTCGGCTCCCTCGATGCGGAAGGCCACGCCAAGCTGAACGCGGGCGCGGAAGTGAGCCGCAAGCTGATGAAAGAGGGCTATGCCGTGGGCAACCACAGTTTCAGCCACGCACAATTGTCGAAACAGACGGGCGACAAGCTGAAAGGCGAAATCCTCGGCACGGACACCTTGTTAAAGGCCATCAGTCCCGAGCGGGCCGCGCTGTTCCGCTTCCCGTATGGCGCGCGCAACAGCGAAGGCATGGCCGCGCTGGCCGATGCGCATCTGAAATCCGTGATGTGGAATATCGATTCGCTGGACTGGGCCGACCCCATGCCCAGCTCGATCACCAACCGGGTGCTGGCGTCCGTCGACAAGGCGGGGCGCGGCATCATCCTGTTCCACGACATCCATGAACGCACGGTGAAAGCCTTGCCGGCCGTGCTCGACAAGCTGATCGCCGAAGGCTATCAATTCGCGGGCTGGGATGGCACGAGCTTCCAGGCGGCGAAAAGCACGGCGCCCGCGCCGGAAAAAGTGCCCGTCACCACCGGCTACGCCAATTCCTGGGCCGTCGTCATCGGCATCGACGACTATGCCAAATGGCCAAAATTGCAATATGCGGTGCGCGACGCGCAAGGCATCCGCGAAACCCTGATCGAGAAATTCGCCTTTGCGCCCGAGCGGGTCGTGACCCTGAAGAATGGCGAGGCGACGCGCAACAACATCCTCGCCGCCTTCCACGACAAGCTGGCGCATGGCGGCGTGCAAAAGAATGACCGCATCTTCGTCTTCTTCGCCGGCCATGGCGCCACGCGCAAGCTCAGTTCCGGGCGCGACCTGGGCTACATCGTGCCCGTCGATTCCGACCCGGC
This sequence comes from uncultured Janthinobacterium sp., assembly GCA_963530105.1. Lineage (GTDB taxonomy): Bacteria > Pseudomonadota > Gammaproteobacteria > Burkholderiales > Burkholderiaceae_D > Janthinobacterium. The sequence continues at coordinate 2,734 of CAUSDR010000462.1, read as the reverse complement.
GCAGTTCGCCACGGATGCGATCCCGATGACGGAAATCCAGAATATCGCGGAAAGCCTCACGGCCAAGCACGCGTTCTTCGTCATGGATGCCTGCTACAGCGGCCTGGGCCTGACGCGCGGCGCCGGTTCCAGCTCCTTCCTGCGCGACAACGCCAAGCGCATCGGCCGGCAAATGCTGACGGCCGGCGGCGGCGACCAGCTGGTGGCCGACGGCGGCCCGAATGGCCACTCCGTGTTCACGTGGACCCTGCTGCAAGGCTTGGCGGGCAAGGGCGACCTCAACGGCGACGGCCTCATCACGGCGACGGAACTGGCGGCCTACGTGGCGCCGGCCGTGTCCAGCGTGTCGAACCAGACGCCCGCGTTTGGCAGCTTGCCCGGTTCGGAAGGGGGCGACTTCGTCTTCGAATTGCCGGGCGAAACGGAGTTCCTCAGCCCGAACACGGCGCAATTGTCGACGGAAGCCATCGCCCTGAACAGCAAACTGGACGCCAAGCCGGCGGCGGCCAGCGTGACGGTCAAGGATTTGCAGGGCAACGAGCAAAAGATCGTCACGCCGGGCGCCGTGCCGACCTCGGCGCGCCAGCTGGCGCAGCGGGCCAACGACCGCGGCTTGCAGCTGTACAAGGAGAAGCAATATGCGGCGGCGGAAGCGCAATTCACGGAAGCGCTGAAATTGCGCCCCGACTTCGCGCTGGCAGCCAACAACCTGGGCTTTGTTTTCTACAAGCAGGAAAAATACCGCGAAGCGGCCCGCTGGTTTGAAAACACGGTCAGGATGGACCCGTCGCGCGCCATCGCCTACCTGAACCTGGGCGACGCGTATGCCAAGGCGGGCGATGCGGCCAAGGCCAAGGCCGCGTATAAAACCTATCTGGAACTGGCGCCGGCCGCATCGATGGCGCCGACCGTGCGGCAAAAGATGGAGAAGCTGTAGTTGGTCTGCGCCATGCCCACGGTCCACGTGTTTGCCTGCAGCGGCCGCTTCACCTCCTGGGAAGCGCTGCAGGCATATTTGTCTCCCGCGTACACGCAGGATGGCGACGCCGTGCCGCCGCCATTTTTCCGCGAAACGGGCCTCACGCACTACGAACCGGCCTGTGTTGAAAGCGCCATGCTGGCGTCGCCCGCGCCGCTGGCGCAGTTGCTCGACGGCGTGTCGTATGGCGGCAGCTGGCTGGCGCAGGCGTGCGCGGACGCGGAGGCGCAGGGCGTGCTGGCCGATACCTGTGTCTGCGTGTTTGCGCCAAATCAACTGGCGCATCCGCAGCGCAGCGCGCTGCACCATGTGGGCAGCTACGCTTACCGGATGGATTGATCGCCCTCCTGGCGATCTTCATGCACGAGCTTGTTGACGGCGGCGAGCAGGCTGGTGCCCGACGTCGTGATGAAGCGGGCGCCAGCCGCTTCCGCTGCCGTGCCGTAGCTGGCCACCGTATCTTTGCTGCAATACACGATGATGGGCAGCGCGGGCTGCGCCTGGCGCACTTCGCGCACCGTCTGCACGCCCGCATCCTTGATCCGCCGCCCGCTTTCCGCGCGCGCCATGTCCGTGATCAGCAGCGCATAGTGTTTCTGCTGCAGCATGGCCAGAGCCTGGCGCATCGACACGGCCTGGTCCACCTTGATGTTTTCCCGCTCCAGCTGTTCCACCAGCAAGGTATTGTTGCGCGGATGGTCGTCCAGCCACAGCACGAGGCTGACGGGTTTTTTCTCCGCCGGCATGCCGGCCAGGGCCGTGACGCCGGGCGCGCCGTCCGGCGGATGGGCCAGCAGCAGCTGGGTGACGGCTTCCTGCATGTCGTCCAGCGACTTTTGCTGCAAGCGGCTCAGTTCCGTCACTTCGATTTCCTTGCCGCTTTCCAGGCGCACGGACTCGTTCTTGACGAGGCTGTCTGCGCGCTTGATCATGATGGAGAGGTAGATGCGCGTCAGCAGGTAGCCGATCAGGAAACCATGCACGGAAAAGAACAGCATGATGCCGCCCACCACGGCCATGGCCGTCGGCGTGTCGGTGGCCAGGCTGGGCGCGATGAAGGCGGCCATGCTGCGCGCGCTGCCGGGCAGGCTTTTCAGCTCGATCAAACCGACGCCGACGATAATTTTCGTCAGCCAGTCCGACACTTCCACCAGGTTGGAATTGATTTCCATGGGCGTGGGCGTGCCGAGGAACAGGGTATTGCTGGCGTTGCCGGCCGCCGCATCGGCCGCGGCCGGTGGCTCGTCCGTGGCGCGGCTCTTGCCGTTGCTCCGGTCGTCCGGCGGCGCCATGTTGACGGTGCCCGAGGGCAGGGTACGGGGAATGCCGAACAGAAAGCCCAGCAGCATGCCGCTGACGCAAAAGCCCAGGCTCCACAGCAGGGCCGGCACGGCATGGTAATAGGGCGGCAGCAGGGCGCCCGCCAGCACGGCCAGCAAGCCCGCCAGCAGGATGAACAGCAGGATGTAGGGCAGCACGTCGCGCTTGCGCACGGCGGCGGCGACGGTTTTCGTTGTCTTGCCAGCGCTGTCGGTCAGGTCCACGGTGCCTTCCTTGAAAATACTGAATCCGGACGCCCCGTGTCCGCGTATATGATGGACAGGGTCCCGTACTGACATCATAAAAACTGGAGACGCGATGCGATTGAGAAAAAGCAAACTCATGGCAGCTTGTACGCTGGCGCTGCTGTCGACGGGCGGCAGGGCGGCGGCGCAGGCGGCGCCAGCGCTGGACGAAACACGCACGGTGCGCGTG
>CAUSDR010000461.1:0-4379 GCA_963530105.1 uncultured Janthinobacterium sp. | reverse complement strand
CTCTGACCCCGCCTCAATTTGATTCCTTGATGATGCGCCCATTCGCTGGCTGAACCGGGCGCGCATTCAGGGGATACAAACGGCTGAACAGCGCCATCTGCGCCGGCGATGCCTGCACCGGCTGCTTCATCACCATCCACAGCACGCCCTCGCTGCAGGGCGGCTCCGTCATCGATCCCATGTAGGTGTAGTAGTCGCGCCGCGCCGGCAGCATCTCGGCCGGGTCGAGCAGGATCGACGGCTGCATGGTCTCGAATTTTTCCAGCGGCAGGTTGTTCCACACGGTCTGGATCGTCGCCTGGGGCGCGCCGCGCTCCAGCAGCAGCGCCAGCACGGCTTGCCGGCCTTCCGCGTCGCGGTGCACCAGGTGCACCACCATCTCGAACGCCTTGCCATTGATGCGTTCTTCGGACGGCCGGTGGAAGTGGAATTGCTGCAGCTCGAACATGCGGTTCTGCACCGTGATGTAATTGCCGCCGCTGACGCCCACCTGCACCGTGTGGCCATTGTCGACCACATTGAACGAGGATGGGTGGTAGTCAAAGCTGATCTGCTCGAGCTCCACTTTCATGCCGTCGCGGATGTCGATCGGCGACTGGCGGCTGCCATTGCCGCACTTGGCCCAGTCGACATTGATCTTGCTCCAGTTGGCGGGGCCGCTGTCGCCCTCGTACGACCAGTGCGTGCCGCGCGGCACGGGCGGTGGCGGCGGCGCCGCCGCCTTGACGACGGCGGCGCGCTTGGCGCGGGCGGCGGCGCGGGCCGCCTGGGTGGCGCGCATTTCCGCCAGGCGCGCGGCGATGCGTTCGGACAGGTCGACTTCCGCCGCCTCTTCCTTCTCGCGCGCCGTGGGCGCCACCGTGACGGGCACCTTGGCCTCCTTGCCCTTGACGGATTCGGTCAGGGTTTTCATGGCGGCCGCGCGCGCCGACGCCGACATGGGCGCGCTTGCTGGCGCGGACGCGGCGGTGGCCGCCGAAGCGGGGGCATCTTTGGCGCTGGCCAGGGCCGTCATCACGGCCAGGCTGCAAGCGAACAGGGCGCTCAAATGTCGCATGGAAATCCAGAAAGTAAGAATACCTTCTGGTTTACGGCTGGAAAGCAACAAAACTTGAATCAGAGCAGGAGAGAAACAGCGATGCGGAGGAGAAAAACGTGATCCAGGGCGCTGCGGGCAGTGCCGCGGCATGTTTGCCCTGGATCAATATGACCTTACGCCGACTTGCCTGTCATGCGCTTGTAGAGTTTCCACATGCCGCCCAGTACCACCGGCACGACGGCGGCGCCGACGCCGATCAGCACGATGAGGGTCAGGTGGTCGCGGATCCACGGAATGTTGCCGAAGAAGTAGCCAGCCGTTACCAGGCCCACCACCCACAGCAGGGCGCCCGTGATGTTGTACATCTGGAAGCGCGTATGCGTCATGTCGGAAATGCCGGCCACGAAAGGGGCGAAGGTGCGCACCACCGGCACGAAACGCGCCAGGATGATGGTCTTGCCGCCATGCTTTTCAAAAAATTCATGCGTGCGGCGCATGGCGTCCTTGTTGATCCAGCGGTAATCGTGGGTAAACACCCTCTGCCCGATGGCCTCGCCTATCCAGTAATTGAGCGTATTGCCCGTGATGGCCGCCGTGACGAGCAGGAAAATCAGCAAGCCCAGGTGCATTTGTCCCGTTGCGCAAAACGCGCCGGCGATGAACAGCAACGTATCCCCAGGGAAGAAAAACAGGACCACGAGGCCCGTTTCGCAAAAAATAATGGCAAACAGCACGGCATACACGAGGGTGCCGTACTGCTCGATCAAGATACCCAGTGTCTTGTCGACATGCACGATCATGTCGAGGAATTGCACAAAATCCATATATTTTTCCCTAAAGGTAGCGGCGGAATCATACACCACCCGGCCTGCCCGACGGCAGTCCCCGGCGCGATATTTCGTGATTAATTCGGCAGCGCCCGTGGCGCCGTGGCATTTTAAGGAAAGGTTAAGGAAAGAGCGCGCCCGCGCCCAGCGGCCAGGATGTCCATCCGCACTGTTTCTTAAACAAAACATTGCCATTCCGGTATACACTTTCTGACCGGCGCAACCCGTGCCGACCAGGAGAAAATATGTACCTGCATCCACTGAGCGGCCTGACCATGGCCGCCGTACTGGGCTTGGCCCAACTGAGCGCCCACGCGGCGCCCGTCCAGATCAAGGCTCCCGCCGAGCTGCCCGCCAAGGCCGGCATCGCCGACGCCATCAAGGCATCGAAGCCGTCCGACTGGCGTCCGCTCGACCCGGACAACACCCTGTACCTGGAACTGCCCGCCGGCCGCGTGGTGATGGAGCTGGCGCCGCAATTCGCGCCGAAGCACGTGGCCAACATCAAGGCCCTGGTGGCCGAGCAGTACTACGACGGCCTGGCCATCAACCGCGCGCAGGACAACTGGGTGGTGCAGTGGGGCGATCCGAACGAAAAAAATCCGAAACCCATCGCGCATGCCCAGCGCACCCTGCCCGGCGAATTCACGGTGCCATTGAAAACCATCAGCAGCTTCACGCGCCTGCCGGACGCGGATGGCTACGCGCCGCAGGTGGGCCACTCGAACGGCTTTCCTTCCGCGCGCGACCCGAAAACCGGCACGGCCTGGCTCACGCATTGCTACGCCACCGTGGGCGTGGGACGCGACAACGCCAGCGACAGCGGCGGCGGCACGGAGCTGTACGCCGTCATCGGCCAGTCGCCGCGCCACCTGGACCGCGACATCACCGTCGTCGGCCGTGTCGTCGCCGGCATGCCGCTGCTGTCCACCCTGCCACGCGGCACGGCGCCCATGGGCTTTTATGACAGCCCCGAGAAAAGCGTGCCGATCAAGGCCATCCGCCTGGCCGCCAGCGTGCCGCCCGAGCAGCGCAGCCACCTGGAAGTGATGCGCACCGACAGCGCCGCCTACCAGGCCGTGCTGGAAGCGCAACGCAACCGCGGCGGCCCGTGGAGCAAGGTGGCGGCCGGCCACATCGACCTGTGCAATGCGCCGATACCGGTACGGGAAATGGCAAAATAAAACGACCCGAAGGGCAAATTCCGGGATCGTACCCTCAGGGTACGACCCAGCCTTCGTTTTGGGTTTCAGGCATCAGCACAGCAGCGCCTCCCCTTTCGAACCCGTTATAATCAGGGCATGAACGCTCCCATCACGCCCCACCGCCCGATCCAGGCCCTGCCTGACCAGTTGATTTCGCAAATCGCCGCCGGCGAGGTGGTCGAGCGGCCATCCGCCGTGGTCAAGGAGTTGCTGGAAAACGCGCTCGACTCGGGCGCCACGCAGATCACGGTGCGCCTGGAAGAGGGCGGCGTGAAGCGCATCGCCATCACCGACAACGGGCGCGGCATCGACAAGGAGCAATTGCCGCTGGCCCTGGCGCGCCACGCCACCTCGAAGATCGCCTCGCTGAGCGACCTGGAAAACGTGGGCACGCTGGGCTTTCGCGGCGAAGCGCTGGCGTCCATCGCCTCGGTGGCCGCCGTCACCCTGACCTCGCGCACGGCCGACGCCGCCCACGCGTGGGAAATCATCGGTTCGCACAACGGCAGCGTGTCGCCGTCGTCGGGCGCGCACGGCACCACGGTCGACGTGCAGGACCTGTATTTCAACACGCCCGCGCGGCGCAAATTCCTCAAATCCGAGCAGACGGAATACGGCCACTGCGCCGAAGTCGTGCGCCGCATCGCGCTGGCGCGGCCGGACGTGTCCTTCTCGCTGTCGCACAATGGCCGCACCATCGACCAGTGGAATATCAGCGAACTGGCCAAACGCAGCGCCCATATCCTCGGCAATGACTTCGCCGAGGCGCGCCTGGCGCTCGACGAATCGGCCGGCACCCTGCGCCTGCACGGCTTTGCCGGCCTGCCGACGGCCTCCAAGGCGCGCGCCGACGGCCAGTTCTTTTATGTCAACGGGCGCTTCGTGCGCGACAAATTGCTGGTGCACGCCGTGCGCATGGCTTACCAGGATGTGCTGCACGGCGACCGCTTCCCCTCGTACGTGCTGGCGCTCGACCTCGATCCGGCGCTGGTCGACGTCAACGTGCACCCGTCGAAGATCGAAGTGCGCTTCCGCGACAGCCGCTCCGTGCACCAGTTCGTCTTCCACGCCGTGCAGCGCGCGCTGGCGCAGACGTCGGCCACGGCATTCGGCAGCGTGCCGGCACCGTTGCCGGCCGCTTCCACCCTGGGCGGCGGCGATACCGGCGCGGCGAGCGGCGGCCCCGGCATCTGGCGCCGGGAACAGACGCAGACCTCGTTCGGCGCGCAGTTTACAAACACCTTCGCCCCGGCCACGCCCGGTGCGCAGCGCCCCTTCTTTGCCGACGCGCCGGGCGTGGCGCAGGAC
>CAUSDR010000460.1:0-4396 GCA_963530105.1 uncultured Janthinobacterium sp. | reverse complement strand
GGCCTGGTTCGACAGCTGCTCCTGCAGGCTGGCGCGCATCTGCTGCGCGCCGCGCAGCGTCAGGTAGGCGTCCACCACCTGTGCCAGGATCAGGCGCCGCACGTCGTCGCGCACGGCGGCGCGTTCGTCCGCCGATGCCTCGGCCGCGGCGATGCTGTGGCGCACGCGGCCGAACAGGTCGAGTTCCCAGCTGAAGACGGCGTTCCACTGCACCGGCGAGGCGATGTGCGGCTGGCCGTCGTTGCTCTCGATCGCCGCCAGGCGCGCCCGTCCGGCCTGGGCATCAAGATCTACCGTCGGCAGGCGGGCGCCGCGCGCCGCCTGCGCGAATTCGCTGGCGCTGGCCAGGCGCGCGATGGCGATGCGCACGTCGTAATTGTCTTGCCAGGCGCGCCGCACCAGCTGTTCCAGCGTGGCGTCGCCCAGCGCTTGCCACCACAGGGCGGGCGGCGCGCCCGCCTGCAGTTCCGGCGCGCCGGCGGCCGAGGGCAGGGCCGTCAGCTGCGCCGTGCCCTGCGCTAGCGTCGCCGTGGGCATGCCGACGCTGCAGCCGGTCAGGGCCAGCAGCAGGGCCCCCGCCAGCAGCGGCGCGGTGCGGCGCATGGCGAGCTTCGGCCCGTGTTTCGTGCTTTCCATGCGATTCGCGCTTTCCATGTGCTTCGTGCTTTTTATGTGATTCATGCGGCTCATGCGGCTTCTCCCAGCGCGACCGTGCGGGCGGCAGTCGCCGCGCGGCGCCTGCTCAGCAAGGTGAAAAACAAGGGCGTGAATAACAGGCCCGACAAGGTCACGCCCAGCATGCCGGCGAAGACGGCCGTGCCCATCGACTGGCGCATTTCCGCGCCCGGACCGGACGACAGCATCAGCGGGATTGCGCCCAGCAGGAAGGCCAGCGAGGTCATCAGGATGGGCCGCAGGCGCGTGCGGGCGGCGGCGATGGCCGCCTCGCGCGCATCGGCGCCGGCCGCCATCGCCTGGCGCGCGAATTCGACGATCAGGATGGCATTCTTGGCCGCCAGGCCGATCAGCACCACGATGCTGATCTGCGTCAGCACGTTGTTGTCCAGGCCCCGCCACGACACGCCGACCAGCGTGGCCAGCACGCAGCTGGGCACGATCAGCACGACGGACAGGGGCAGCAGCCAGCTTTCAAACAGGGCCGCCAGCAGCAGGTACACCAGCAGCACGGCCAGGCCCAGCACCATGCCGGTGCTGCCGCCCGCGTGTTTTTCCTGCAGCGCCAGTTCCGTCCACTCGTAGTCGAAGCCGGCCGGCAGGCGGGCCTTGAGCAGTGCTTCCATCGCGGCGATGGTTTGCCCCGTCGAGTAGCCAGGCCTGGTGCTGCCCTGGATTTCGGCGGCGGGGTACAGGTTGTAGCGGGGCACGCGGAACGGCGCCGTGCCTTCGCTGAAGGTGGCCACGCTGCCCAGCGGCACCATGTCGCCGTTGGCGGCGCGCGTCTTCAGCGCGGCCAGGTCGGCCACGCTGCGCCGGTAGGGCGCGTCCGCCTGGGCGGTGACGCGCCAGACCCGGCCCATCAGGTTCATGTCGTTGACGAAGACGGGCGCCATGTAGCTTTGCAGGGTCTCGTTGACGCGCAGCAGCGGCACGCCCAGGTATTCGGCCTTGGTGCGGTCCAGTTCCACCTTGATCTGCGGGCTCATGGCGTTGTACGGCGTGAAGGCGCCCATCACCGAGGGCAGCTTGGCCGCTTCCTCGGCAATGCCGCGCGCGGCCGCCTGCAAGGCTTGCGGTCCCAGGCCGCCCGTGTCGCGCAGCATCAGCTTGAAGCCGCCGCCGGTGCCGATGCCGGGCACGGATGGCGGCGGGATCACCATCACGCGCGCCGCGCTGATGGGCGCCAGCTTGCCGCGCAGGGCGCCCAGCATGGCCGCGCCGTCCAGGCCATCGCTGGCGCGCGCGCCGAAGTCCTTGAACATGGTGAAGATGACGGCCGTGTTGGGCGCCGAGGTGAACGTGGCGCCGTCGGTGCCGACGAAGGCGGCCGTGTGGGCTACGCCCGGATGGCTCATCAGGCGGGCCGTGGCGTCCTGCACCACCTCGCTGGTGCGCGCCAGGGTGGAACCGGCCGGCAGCTGGATCGAGACGATGGCATAGCCGCGGTCCAGCTGCGGCACGAAGCCGCGCGGCGTGACATCCAGGCGCCACAGGGTCAGGCCCGCTAGCGCCAGGTACACGGGCAGCATCAGCCAGCGGCGCGAGAGGATGCGCCCCGTCAGCCGCACGTAGCCGCCCGTCAGGCGGGAAAAGCCGCGGTTGAAGATGGCCATCCAGCGCGCACCCAGGCTGTTGGCGTCGTGCTGCGGCTTGAGCAGCAGCGCGGCCAGTGCCGGCGACAGCGTCAGCGACACCAGCGCCGAGATCACGGTGGAGGCGGCGATGGTGACGGCGAACTGGCGGTAGAACATGCCGGAAATGCCGTCGATGAAGGCCGTCGGCACGAACACCGCCACCAGCACCAGCGCGATGGCGACCAGGGCGAAGCCCACTTCGTTCATGCTGCGCTGCGCGGCGGCGACGGGGCTCATGCCTTCCTCCATGTGCCGCTCGACGTTTTCCACCACGACGATGGCGTCATCGACGACGATGCCGATGGCCAGCACCAGGCCGAACAGCGACAGGGTATTCAGGGTATAACCCATCGCGGCCAGCACCGTGAAAGTGCCGACCAGCGAGACGGGAATGGCCAGGATGGGAATGATGGCGGCGCGCCAGGAACCGAGGAACAGCAGCATGGCCAGGCACACCAGCAGCGCCGCCTCGAAGATGGTGTCGCGCACCTTGTCGATCGAGGAGCGGATGAATTCGGTCGGGTTGTAATAGGCGTGATAGGCGACGTCCTGCGGGAATTCCGCTTGCATGCTGGCCAGCTGCGCCAGCACGCGGTCGCCGGTGGCCAGCGCGTTCGAGCCGGGCAGCAGGCTGATGCCCAGCGCGATGGCCGTGCGGTTGTCGACGAAGCCGCTTTCCGTGTAGTCCTGCGCGCCCATCTCGACGCGCGCCACGTCGCGCAGGCGCACCACGCCGCCGTCGGCATGGGCGGCCACGACGATGGCCTCGAATTCGGCCACGTCGCGCAGGCGGCTTTGCGCCTGCACCTGCACCTGGTAGGCACCGTCGCTGCCGCCGGGCGGCTGGTTCAATACCCCGGCGGCCACTTGCGAGTTCGCCTGCCGCACGGCCGCGATCACTTCCGGCGCCGTCAGCCCCAGCGAGGCCACGCGCGCCGGATCGAGCCAGATGCGCATCGAGAAGTCGCGCGCGCCGCGCGTGTAGATGTCGCCCACGCCTTCCACGCGGGCCAGCTTGTCCTTGATGGCGGTGCCGATGAAGTTGGAGATGTACTGCTGGTCGCGCGTGCCTTTCGGCGAGTCGAACAGCACCACCATCAGCAGGTCGGGCGAGGCCTTCTTGACGGCCAGCCCCAGGCGGCGCACGGCTTCCGGCAGGCGCGCCTCGGCCACCGCCACGCGGTTCTGCACCAGCGACTGGGCCTGCTCGACGTTGGTGCCCGGCTTGAACACCACGCTGATGGTCAGCTTGCCGTCGCCCACCGACTGCGAGGACATGTAGAGCATGCCGTCGACGCCATTGATTTCCTGTTCGATGGGCGCGGCGACGGTATCGGCGATTTCCTGCGCCGAGGCGCCAGGGTAGCTGGCCTTCACCGTCACCGTGGGCGGCACGATCTCGGGAAATTCCGAGATCGGCAGGCGCATGGCCGACACGGCGCCCACCAGGGTGATCAGGATCGACAACACGATGGCAAACACGGGCCGGCGGATGAAGAATTGGGAAAAACGCATGGTCTCTCCCTTATGCGCCGTTGGCGCGCGCAGCGGCCACCAGCACCTGGTCGCCCGGGCGCACCTTGGCCGCGCCGGAAACGATGACTTTATCCTGCGGGCCGAGGCCGGACAGCACGATCTGCTTGTCGCCGCGCAGGCCGCCCAGTTCCAGCTTGCGCGGCGCCACCTTGCCCGCCGCGTCCACCACGAACACCATTTTCTTGTTCTGGTCGCTGAGGATGGCGGCATCGGGCACCAGCAGGCGCTCCTGCGCCGCGCCGACGGGGATGCGCACGCGCGCAAAGCTGCCCGGCATGACGGCGCGGTCGGCGTTGGCCAGGCTGGCGCGCAGGCGCACCGTGCCCGAGCGGGCGCTGATTTCATTGTCGACAAAGTCGACGGTGGCGTCCTGGGCGGGATCGCCGCCGTCGAGCGCCAGCTGCACCTTGCCCGGCAGCTTGCTGTGCTGGCGCAGGCGCTGGAAATCTGCTTCCGACAGGTCGACCATGGCGCGCACGGGGCTGTGCGCCACGATGGTGGTCAGCACGCCGCCCTGGGCGGCGCCGCCGGCCACGTAGTTGCCGACA
>CAUSDR010000459.1:0-4398 GCA_963530105.1 uncultured Janthinobacterium sp. | reverse complement strand
GCATTACATCCTGCTGCCCGTCAGCCCGCTGTTCATCGGCTTTTCCCTGCTGTGCGCTTTCCTGCTCAATTTGCTGCCCTGGGGCCAGTTCGTCGGCGTGCCCGATTTCGTCGCGCTGGTGCTGGTTTTCTGGGGCATCCACCAGCCGCGCAAGGTCGGCATCGGCGTGGCGTTTTTCATGGGCCTGATGATGGACGTGCACGACTCGACCCTGCTGGGCGAGAACGCGCTGGCCTACACCTTGCTGTCGTATTTCGCCATCATGATGCACCGCCGCGTGCTGTGGTTCCCCGTCATGACGCAGGCGCTGCACGTGCTGCCGCTGCTGCTGCTGACGCAGGCGCTGCAGCTGCTGACGCGGCTGATCGTCTCGGGCCGCTTCCCCGGCTGGCTCAATTTCATCGAGAGTTTTGTCGCCGTCGCCCTGTGGCCCATCGTCACCTGGATCTTGCTGGCGCCTCAGCGCCGCGCCGTGGACCGTGACCACAACCGCCCGATCTGACGAGCGCCTGCAATGACTGAACTTAAAAATACCGAGCGCGAACTGCATTTTTTCCGCATGCGCCTGACCATACTGGGCGCGCTCGTCTTTGTCTGCTTTTCCCTGCTGCTGGCGCGCTTCATCTGGCTGCAGGTGATCAAGCATGAAGACTATGCGACCAAGGCCGAGGACAACCGCATCGCCGTGGTGCCCATCGTGCCCACGCGCGGCCTGATCCTTGACCGCAACGGCGTGGTATTGGCGCGCAATTACTCGGCCTACACGCTGGAAATCACGCCGTCGAAACTCAGCGCCAGCCTCGATTCGGTGATCGACGAACTGTCCACCCTGGTGCAGATCGACATCAAGGACCGCCGCCGCTTCAAGAAGCTGCTGGAAGAATCGAAGAATTTTGTCAGCGTGCCGCTGCGCACGCGCCTGACGGACGAAGAGGTGGCGCGCTTCACGGCGCAGCGTTTCCGCTTCCCCGGCGTGGAAGTGCAGGCGCGCCTGTTCCGCCAGTACCCGATGGGGGAAATTGCCTCGCACGTCGTGGGTTTCATCGGCCGCATCAACCGCAATGAAGCCAGGGCGCTGGAAGAGGGCGAAGACGCCGCCAACTACAATGGCACCGACCATATCGGCAAGGAAGGCCTGGAGAAAAGCTACGAGAAGCAGCTGCACGGCACCACCGGCTATGAAGAGGTGGAAGTGTCGGCCGGCGGGCGCGCCATGCGCACCCTGTCGCGCACGGCCGCCACCCCCGGCCACAACCTGATCCTGTCGATCGACATCGAACTGCAAAAGGTGGTCGAGGAAGCGTTCGGCGAATGGCGCGGCGCGGCCGTGGCGATCGACCCGGCCACGGGCGACATCCTGGCCTACGTCTCCAAGCCCGGCTACGACCCGAACCTGTTCGTCGACGGCATCGACCAGCAAAGCTGGAACGAACTCAATACTTCGCTGGACCGGCCGATGGTCAACCGTCCGCTGTCCGGCACCTACGCGCCCGGCTCGACCTTCAAGCCCTTCATGGCGCTGGCGGCGCTCGAACTGGGCAAGCGCACGCCGAGCCAGTCGATTTCCGACCCCGGCTTCTTCATTCTCGGCGGCCATACCTTCCGCGACGATAAAGTGGGCGGCCACGGCACGGTGGACATGCACAAGTCCATCGTCGTCTCGTGCAACACCTATTATTACCAGCTGGGCCGCGACATGGGCATCGACGCCATCCATGACTTCATGAAGCCGTTCGGTTTCGGCCAGCTGACGGGCATCGACCTGAATAACGAAAAGACGGGCGTGCTGCCGTCGACGGAATGGAAGCGCAACCGCTTCAAGACGCCGCAGCAGAAAAAATGGGTGGGCGGCGACACGATTTCGGTGAGTAACGGTTCTGGCTACAACTCGTACACCCCGCTGCAGATCGCCCACGCGACGGCCAACCTGGCCAACGACGGCGTGGTGATGAAGCCGCATCTGGTGAAGATCATCGAAGACGCCAGTACGCGCGCGCGGACCCTGACGGTGCCAAAGGAAAGCTACCGCATCCCGCTCAAGCAGGAAAACATCGATACCATCAAGCGCGCCATGGTGGGCGTGACCAGCGAGCAGGGCGGCACGGCCGCGCGCATCTTCGCCGGCGTGCAGTACACGGTGGGCGGCAAGACGGGGACGGCGCAGGTGGTGGGCATCAAGAAAAACGAGAAGTACAATGCCAAGCTGCTGGCCGAGCGCCTGCGCGACAACGCCCTGTTTACGGCCTTCGCGCCGGCCGACAAGCCGCGCATCGCGATAGCCATCGTGGTGGAAAACGCCGGCTTCGGCGCCGGCGTGGCCGCGCCGATCGCCCGCAAGGCGCTCGATTACTACCTGTTGGGCAAGCGCCCGAGCGACAAGGAACGGGATACCACCAAGGTGCCCAAGGAAGATGTCGACGAAGTGCGCACCCTGGAAGAAATCACCGACGAGCAGACCGCCCCGGCGGCGCCTGCCAGACAACAATGAAACGTTTCTTATTACGAGCGGCGCTCGCCATGGCGGCGCCCCGGACCCCAAGGCAATAAGGAAGCACATGCCCATTAACGAGAGGCGTTCGCTGTGGCGGCGCGCCAAACCCTATCTGGCGGTGTTCGATCCGCCGCTGATGATCATCATCCTGATGCTGCTTGGCACCAGCCTGTTGACGCTGTATTCGGCCAGCATCGGTATCCCCGGCAAGATCGAAGACCATTTGCGCAACATCCTGCTGTGCTTTTTCGTCATGTGGTTGGCGGCCAACGTCACGCCGCAGATGATGATGCGCATCGCCGTGCCCGCATATACGATATCGGTCATCCTGCTGGTGGCCGTGGCGCTGTTCGGCACCATCAAGCTCGGTGCGCGGCGCTGGCTGCATATCGGCGTGATCGACATTCAGCCATCCGAATTCCTCAAGATCGCCACGCCGCTGATGCTGGCCTGGTTTTTCCAGCACAATGCGGGTGCCCTGCGCTGGAAATCGTTCGCCGCGGCGGCCGTGCTGCTGCTGGTGCCCGTTTACCTGATCGCGCGCCAGCCCGACCTGGGCACGGCGCTGCTGGTGGTGGCGGCCGGTTTTACCGTCATCTTCCTGGCCGGCCTGTCGTGGAAGGTGCTGGCCGGCTTGCTGATCACTTTTGTCTCCTGCTTGCCGATCGCCTGGTCGCACCTGCATGATTACCAGCGCGACCGCGTGATGATGCTGATCGATCCGACCAAGGACCCGCTGGGCAAGGGTTTCCATATCATCCAGTCCATCATCGCCATCGGTTCCGGCGGCATGACGGGCAAGGGCTGGACGCACGGCACGCAAGCGCACCTGGAATTCGTTCCGGAACGCACCACCGACTTCATCTTCGCCGTGTATTCGGAGGAGTTTGGCCTGGTGGGCAACTTGATCCTGATGCTGATGTATTTGCTGCTGGTGGGACGGGGCATGATGATTGCCGCTAACGCCCCCAGTTTTTTCACTCGCCTGCTGGCAGGAGCGATAACAATGATTTTCTTTACTTACGCCTTTGTAAACATGGGCATGGTCAGCGGCATCCTGCCGGTGGTCGGCGTGCCCTTGCCATTCCTGAGCTACGGCGGCACGGCCTTGCTGACGCTGGGCGTGGCCACCGGCATCCTGATGAGCATTCAGCGCCATCGCAAACTGGTGCAAACCTGATGCGCGCGCCTTTCGACACGCTCGCCATGCGCGGGCCGAATGTTGCCGCATTGCTGGCCGTCCTGCTGACCCTGGCCGCCTGCGGCACCGCGCCGCAAAAGCCCGCATCGACCAACGTGCCCATGCCGTCCGGCGGCAAGGTCAAGTCCCCCGTGCGCCAGGACCCCACCTTGCCGGCCTTGCCGGCGGCCGGTTCCGGCCGCGGCGGCTACTACAAGGACGACGGCCCGGGCGACAATCCGCCGCCCAACCTGCGCGACGTGCCCGATGCGGAAGTGCGCAACGAGCCGTATTCCACGCGCTCGAACCGCCCCTACGTCGTCTTCGGCAAGACCTACACGCCGATCACCGACAACGAGCCGTTTACCCAGAAGGGCACGGGCACCTGGTATGGCAAGAAATTCCATGGCCAGCGCACCTCGTCGGGCGAAATCTACGACATGTACAAGATGACGGCGGCCCACCCGACCTTGCCGATTCCCTCGTATGCGCGCGTGACGAGCATCGACAGCGGCGAGCAGGTGATCGTGCGCATCAACGACCGCGGACCATTCCACGCCACGCGCGTGATCGACGTGTCGTACACGGCGGCGCTGAAACTGGGATTCCTGGGCAAGGGCAGCCACCAGGTGGTGGTCGAACGCCTGCTGCCAGCCGACATCGACGCCATCCTGGCCGCCAGGGCGGCGCCGAAACCGGTGCCGTCGGTGGTGGCCATATCGATTGA
>CAUSDR010000458.1:0-4401 GCA_963530105.1 uncultured Janthinobacterium sp. | reverse complement strand
TGATGGGCTGGCGCGACTGCGACGTGAGCGAGCGGTCCACGCTGGCCAGTTGCGTGGGCTGGGGCGGCACGGCCGTGCGCGGCGCGCGGGGCTTGGCGCTGGCCGAAGCCGAGGCGGGAGCGGCCGTGCGCGAGGCGCAGCCGATGAGCGGAGTGGCTACCAGGCCCAGCGCGGCCAGGCCCATACCGTGGTGTAGAAAATTTCTGCGCGATGCCATAGTCATTCCAATATAACGATGGGAATACTATAGCCTATTGTGCTGCGAAGAAAAACCCTGAATGCCTATCGTGCCACCCTGTTTTCCGCGCATTTTTCTTCAGGCGGCGGCCGCGGCGTGGATGGCACCGTGTTTCGCCTGCGCCAGGGCCGTCAAGGGCTTATCAAGCAGATAACCCTGGGCGACGATGGGCAAGCCCGTGGCGGCGGCGATGCGCTGCAGCGCCGCCAGCGCGGCCGGCGTATCGAGCCGCTTGAAAACCACGCGGATCTTTGCCGCATGGCACAGGGCGACAAAACCGGCCACCGCGTCCTCGTCGCTGAGGTTGCCCGCATCGAGCTTGAAGGTGTGCTGGTGCAGGCGCTCCAGCATGCCCGTTGCCTCGTGTACGCTAGCCACGTTGATGGCCAGCCGGAAACCGTTGCGGCGGTAATTGTCGGCCACGTAGTTGAGCAGCCAGCCCTGGTTCGGCGTGACGGTCGGCAATTGCAGCACGATGCGCCCGATCGGCAGCCCCAGCGCGTCGAGGATGCGCTGGAAGGCGTGGCCGTGATTGCTGCTGACAGCGCTCAGCAGGCGGTCGTGCACGTTCAGGTACAGGTCCGCCTGCTCCGCTTCCGGCTGGCGGAAGAAATTAATCGCGTGCAACATGCGGCACAGCCTGTCCAGCTCCACCGATTCATCGTCGCTGGCCGCATGGTCGAGCAGGCGCCACAGCGACAAGCCCTCGTCCGCCTTCGACACGCTGCGCGCAAGGCCCTCGAACGCGAGCAGTTTTCCGCTCTGCAGCTCGCGCAGGGGCTGGAAGGCGCTCGTCATGGTGCAATTGAAAAATCGCCCCAGCGCCCTGCCCTCGTCATCGAGCCAGACGCTGGTGCCGGCCTGGGTCTGATGCGACAAACGGGCAAGGTAATTTTGCAGGACGGGAAATGGCATGACGGCTCCTTCATAAGGCTGCGCCAGCTGCCCTCGTGGGGAAGGCGGCGCCAAAGTGTGCAGACTAAGGCAGGGCGAACCAAAGGAGAACGAATGGTTTCGCCATTTGATATACGCGCAGCAAATATGACGGCAACGACGCAGAGTGCATATCGATAGTCAGAAACATTCCTTCCCGCCCCTGCCGCCAGCCTTTACTGTGCCCCTGTACCGTCATCATCAGGAAGGGCCGCCATGTGCCAGTTACTCGCAATGAACAGCAGCAAGCCGGCCGCGCTGCAGTTTTCCTTTGCCGGCTTTGCCGAACGGGGCGGCCGCACGGACGAGCACCGCGACGGCTGGGGCATCGCCTATCACTCCAGCGACGGCTGCACCCTGCTGACGGACCACCTGGCGGCCATCGATTCGCCGCTGGCGGCCGCAGTGCAGCAGCATCCGGTGAAGGCGAAAAACATCGTCGCGCATATCCGCAAGGCCACGCAGGGGCGCATCGCGCCGGAAAACACGCACCCGTTCGCCCGCGAACTGTGGGGCAAGACGTGGTCATTCGCCCACAACGGCGACTTGAAGACATGGCGCGCGCCCGCCGATGCGCACTACCGCGCCAGCGGCGACACGGACAGCGAGCAGGCGTTCTGCCACCTGCTCGCCAGCCTGCGCGCGCGCTTTCCCACGGGCGAACCGCCGCGCGCCGCATTGCGCGCCGCCATCGCCGAGGTGGCGCGGGGCATCGCCGCGCACGGCACCTTCAATTTCATCCTGTCGGACGGCGATCTGCTGTTCGCCCACTGTTCCACGCACCTGCACTACGTGATCCGCGAATACCCGTTTTCCGTGGCGCAACTGATCGACTGCGAGCGCAGCATCGATTTTCGCCAGCACAACCATCTGGACGACCGCATCGCCGTCATCGCCACGCACCCGCTGACGGAAAACGAGGACTGGGTGGCGTTCGCGCCCGGCGAGCTGAAATTGTTCGCCGGCGGCACCCTGCTGCAGGCGAGCGCCAGCACCGCGCAAGGCGTGTATATCCAGATCAGTTACTGAGCGGGGTGCGAGGGCGGCGCCGAAGGCAGGTCAAATGGGGGAAGGCGCGCGGATCGCCCGCCGCCGGATGGGCGGGCTGCAGGATGGGCTGGCTACTGATGGCTGGCCGTCAGGCCGAATTGCAGTTGCAGAAGCGCTTGCGCTTGGGGTCGCCGCTGGCGATGCCCGTGGGATCAATTTGTTTCCAGCAAAAAATCGTTTCCACGCCATACGGCGAACGCACATTGCCCGCCTCGACATAGCCCTGCTTGACGAAAAAGGCCTGGCTGCTGGCCGTGCTGTGCAGTTGCAAGGCCTTGATGCCCCACTCGCGCGCCTGCGCTTCCAGCCGTTCCACCAGGGCCTTGCCGGCGCCGCGGCCTTGCGCCTCGGGCAGCAGGTAGCACAGGGCCAGCTTGCCGGCGCGCGTCAGCAGGCCGACGCCGACGACGGCGCCCGCGTCGACGGCGACGAGCGAAAAATTGGTGGGCGAGGCGAACCAGCACGCCACCATCTGCGGTGTTTTATTGCCCAGCCAGGCTTCCAGGATGGCCGGATCGTCCCGATGATCGAGGCTGCAGCATTCGACGATCGAGCGTCGTAATACATTGCACGCCTCGAAAGCGTCGGTCGATGTTGCAATACGAATTTCAAGACTCATGTACGCTCACAAAATATTCCAGTTGCCGATGCAGGCGGTTTCACCGTGTATCGTGCAATCCGACTATACACCAAGCGGCGCATTCGGGTTTTTTCACGCCGCGTCAAGAGCGGCTTTCACCTATGGCGATCCGTTCGCAGACTACGCCCTGGCGCCGGCGTTGCCCACGAATCATTTCACCAATCCATATCTGTTTTTTGGCAGAAACGGGAATGTGATCTAAGCATATTACGAAAAATTCGTTTCTTTTCCGGCCAGAATTTTAGACTATGTCTATCTATTCTCACAACAAGAGTTCACCATGCCCCCATTCAACGCCGTAACGACCGCCATCCCGACGCTCACCCAACGCTCGCGCCGCTGGTTCCTGGCCAGCGCCCTGGCCGCTTCCGCCGCTGCCATGAGCCTGCCGATGGCCGCCAGCGCGGCCGAACCGGTGGTCTTGCTGAATGCGTCCTATGACGTGATGCGTGAACTGTTCAAGGACGTGAATCCCGCATTTATTGCAGACTGGAAAGCCAAAACGGGCGAAACCATCACCATCAAGCAATCGCACGGCGGTTCCAGCAAGCAGGCGCGCTCCGTCGCCGATGGCCTCGAAGCATCCGTCGTCACCATGAACCAGGCCAATGACATCGACATCCTCGTCGACCGCGGCCTGGTGGTGGCTGACTGGGCCAAGAAATTCCCCAACAACGCGGCGCCGTTCTATTCCACCATGGTATATCTGGTGCGCAAAGGCAACCCGAAACAGATCAAGGACTGGGACGATCTGGCCAAGCCCGGCATCAAGGTCATCGTGCCGAACCCGAAAACCTCGGGCAACGGCCGCTATACCTACCTGGCGGCGTGGGGCTATGCCGTAAAAAAAGGCGGCAGCGAAGCGCAGGCGCGCGAGCTGGTGACCAAGCTGTTCAAGAACGTGCCCGTGCTCGACGGCGGCGGCCGCGGCGCCACCACCACCTTTACGCAGCGGGAAATCGGCGACGTGCTGGTGACGTTTGAAAATGAAGTGCAACTGGTGCGCGCCGAATTCGGCGACAACTTTGAAGTGGTGTATCCAAGCATCTCGATCCTGGCCGAGTCGCCGGTGGCCGTCGTCGACAAGGTGGTCGACCGCCGCGGCATCCGCAAGGAAGCCACGGCTTACCTGCAATACCTGTATTCGGAGCCGGGCCAGGAACTGGTCGCCAAGCACTACCTGCGCCCCCGTTCGGCGGCCGTGGCGAAAAAATACGCGGCCAGCTTCAAGCCGATCTCGCTGTTCACCATCGACGATGTGTTTGGCGGCTGGAAACAGGCGCAAAAGAAACACTTTGACGATGGCGGCGAGTTCGACAAGATTTATCAGAAGTAAGCACCGCAGAAGTAAGCACGGCCGCCAGCGCGCCGTGCACACAGCAAAAACCGGGACCTGTCCCGGTTTTTTTATGGCGGCGCGCCAGCGCCCCATTCCAGCGCACTGAACAGGCTGGCGATCTCGCTGCTGCGGCGCGTGCCTGTTTTGGCCAGGATGGCCTGGATCTGGCTGCGCACGGTACTGATGCGTATGCCCCGGCGC
>CAUSDR010000457.1:0-4481 GCA_963530105.1 uncultured Janthinobacterium sp. | reverse complement strand
CTAACTATATGACATTTATCAACAAAATTTCCAATTGAGTGTGTCTTTTTGTTACCGCGCCACTGCCCGCCCTGCATTGCTCACAGCATCATGCGCAAGGTGGCGCGCACGCCCTGGCCATCGATGGCGTTGACCATGGCCAGGTAAGTGCTGCACAGGGCCGCATCGTCGGCCAGTCCCAGGCCGCGGAACGGACTCGTGTGCAGCAGGGCCAGCGGCTCGGTGCCGGCCAGCAGTGCCAGGTCGGCCGCGTCCAGGCGCGGTTCCTTCACTTCGAAGGGCTGGCCCTGCTCATCGTTGCCGCCCAGGTAGCTGGCATAGCAGGCCAGCAGGAAGGCCGTGCGTTCCAGGTTGGCATTCTGCCCCAGCAGCTGGCCCATGGTTTGCGCGTGGAACACGGGAATCTTCGCCGCGCCATCGTGCGCCACGCGCAGCAGCTGGTCGGCCACGGCGGGATTGGCGAAGCGCTCCAGCACCTTGTCCTTGTAGCGGTACAGCGACACGCCCTCGGGGCCGTCCAGGTGCGGGATGACGTCGCTCTCCATGAAGCGGTTCAGCAACTGGTGCAGCAGCGGGTCGGCCATCGCCTCGGGCACCAGGCGGTAGCCCAGCAGGATGGCCGGATAGGCGAGCAGCATGTGCGCCGCGTTCAGCAGCCGGCCCTTCATCGCTTCATACGCATGCACGTCGCCGCGCAGCTCGACGCCGGCGGCGGCCAGGTCCGGCCGGCCATTGCTGAAACGGTCTTCCAGCACCCATTGCGTGTAGGGCTCGCCGATGGCCGGCTGCAGGTCGCGCACGCCCGTCAGGCTGGCCAGGCGCTGCTGGTCGCCGGCCGAGACGCCGGGCGCGATGCGGTCGACCATGCTGTTGGGGAACTCGACGTGGCTGGCGATCCAGTCCGCCAGCGCCGCGTCGCGCGCGCGGGCAAAGGACAGCACGGCATGGCGCGCCGTGTCGCCGTTCTGGCGCAGGTTGTCGCACGACAACACCGTAAAGGCGGGCAAGCCGGCCGCGCGCCGCCGCTGCAGCGCTTCGACGAGGTAGCCGAAGGCCGTGCGCGGCGCGTGGCCCGCCAGGTCGCTGGCCACGTCGGGCGTGTCGAGCATGAAGTCGCCGCTGCTTTCATCGATGTTGTAGCCGCCTTCCGTGATCGTCAGCGAGACGATGCGCGTGGCCGGATGCGCCAGGCGCCGCAGCACGGCTTGCGGATCGCTGGGCGCATGCAAGTATTCGACCATGGCGCCGATGACGCGCGAGGCGCTGCTGCCGTCGGCGGCAAACTGCGTGACGGCATACAGGCCGTCCTGCTGGCGGAAGGCTTCGGCCTTGGCGCGCGCGCCCGCGCCGTCGCCCAGGCCGATGCCGCTGATGGCCCAGCCGGCATGGCCGGGCAGATGCAGGCAGCGGTCGATATAGGCGGCCTGGTGGACGCGGTGGAAATTGCCCACGCCGATGTGCGCGATGCCGGGCGTCAGGGCGCCGCGTGCGTAGGCGGGCAGGGCCAGGGATGGATGGCTGGTGGACAGGCTGGGCAGGGTGGCGTCGCACAGGGCGGCGGGTTGATCGCGCATGGGGCATCCTTTATAGGGGAGGGGCCGCCGGCGGCGTGGCGGCCGGCAAGTGTCAGTGGGGCGGAAGCGCCGAACGAGGTGCGGGAGTCAGGCGGCGTTGTTCCTGGCGAAGCGCCATTTCATGAACAGGACGCTGGACGCCAGCAGCAGGGTCACGCCATTGTTGATGGCCAGCGGCCAGGCGCCGATGAGGATGCCGTAGCCGAGCCACAGGCTCACGCCAAAGCAGAAGGCCAGGTACATGCCGGTGGAAATGTCGCTGGCGGAACGCGTGCGCCACACTTGCCGCACTTGCGGGATGAAGGCGGCGGTGGTGCAAAAGGCGGCAAGGTAGCCGAGATAGTTGACGTCGAAATGCATGGAAAACACCTTTCATTCAATCGCGGGCCATCCTGGGCGGCGCGGCGGGAAGCCGGCGGCCAGGAACGGGAGACGCGGTGGTCTGCGGGGTGGGTCGAACGATTAAGTAAATCAAATTGATTTATTAATTGAAGCAAATTATACTGCAGACTTTCGGTAACACCGGAAAAAATACCCGTATCGCCCGGCATCTCGCCTTCATCCCACTTGCCCGAACCTCCTCGCCATGTTTGCACGCCACGCTCCAGCCGCCGCCAGCCCACTCGCCGATGCCGGCGCTCCCCTCCTGCGCACCCTGGGCTCGAACCAGCTGGGCATGCGCGAATTCAATGAACGGGTGATCCTGCGCGCCATCCGCCTGCACGGCGCCATGCCCAAGGCGGACCTGGCGCGCCTGACCCGGCTCAGCACGCAAACGGTGTCCGTCATCATCAACCGCCTGCTGGCCGAAGGCATGGTGCTCAAGCGCGATTCGCTGCGCGGCAAGGTGGGCCAGCCGTCGCAGCCGATCGCCCTGCATCCGGACGGCGCCTTTTCCATCGGCATCCAGATCGGCCGGCGCCGGCTGAAGGTCATGCTGATGGATTTCGCCGGCCAGCCGCGCCACCTGAGCACCCTGGCGTATGCGACGCCGGACGTGGAACAGGTGTTTGCGGAAATCGCCGTGCAATTGCGCGCCATCGATGCCTTGCTGGGGCCGGACAAGGCGCGGCGCCTGAGCGGCGTCGGCGTGTCCGCGCCGCTCGTCTTTGGCGGCTGGCAGCAGTTGCTGGGCATGCCGCCCGGCGATGCGGCTGCCTGGGCCCAGGTGCGCATGGATGAGCGCCTGGCCGCGCTGACGCCGCTGCCGCTCGAATTTGCCAAGGATACGGCGGCCGCCAGCGTGGCCGAACTGGTGGCCGGGCGGGGCCGCAACGTGCGCAGCTATGCCTATGTTTTCATCGATACCCTGACCGGCGGCGGACTGGTGCTCGATAGCCAGCCCCACGCGGGCCGCTTCGGCAATGCGGGCGCAATCGGTTCGTTGCCGCTGGGACTGGCCGGCAGGGGGATGGATGCGGAAGCGCCGCCCGCGCAACTGCTCGACGTGGCGTCGCTGATTACCCTGGAAAACGCGTATGCGCAGGCGGGACTGGACGAGACGGCCTGCACCGACGCGCGCGCGCTGCAAGCGCCATGGCTGGCGCTGACGGACGCCTGGATCGCGCAGGCGGCCGACGCCATCGCCTATGCCGTGCTGGGCGCGGCGTGCCTGCTGGACATGCAGGCTGTCATCATCGACGGCGCCATCGCGCGCGATTTCCTCGCCCGCCTGCTCGCCGCGGTGGAGCGCGCCATGGACCGCTACGAGTGGCAGGGCGTGATGCGTCCCGAACTGCTGGCCGGCGCCATCGGCCCCGACGCCAAGGTCAGCGGCGCGGCCTACCTGCCGCTGCACGCGCATTTTTCTCCCGTGCACGACGTGTTCTTGAAGTAGGGTGTTTTTGCGTCAAAACGGCCTGAAAAGGGCGCCGGCAAGCCGTTTTTTGCTATGCTTGCGTCTTTCACCGGCCGATGCCGCTGCCTTGGCCGGCGCACCCTCAATACGGAGTAGTTATGGTCTCGTTGCAAGAGCAGTTTTTAAAGGCCGGCCTGGTCGACAAGAAAAAGGTCAAGCTGGCCAACCAGGACAAGAGCAAGCAAAAGAAGGACGAGCGCAAGAGCGGCACGCAAAGTGTCGACGAAGTGCGCCTGGCCGCGCTCGAGACGCAGCGCAAGAATGCCGAGCGGGCCCGCGAACTGAACGCCCAGCGCGACGCGGCCGCCAACCAGAAGGCCATCGTGGCGCAAATCGCGCAAATGGTGCAAAAGAACCGCCAGAGCAAGGGCAACCACGCCGAACTGCCGTACAACTTCACTTTTAACAACAAGATCGAGCGCATCTACGTCACGCCCGCCGTGCAGGGCCATCTGGTGGCAGGCCGCCTGGTGATCATCTGCCTCGGCGGCGCCGTGGAGCTGGTGCCGCGCATCATCGCCGACAAGATCGCCGAGCGCGACCCCGCCATCGTCGTGCGCGTCAAGCAGGCCAGCACGCAGGTGGAAGAGGATGATCCGTACGCGGCGTTCCAGATTCCCGATGATTTGATGTGGTAAGACGGGATCGCCCGGCGCCAGGCGCGCCGGATGGGGGTGATCGCAGCGGGCCGGAAACGGCCCGTTGGCATGTGGCGCAGGGGCGCCAGGCTAGAATTTCTCGGCCTCGGATTTTTTCTTCTCGGCTTCTTCTGCCGATATGTCAGCGTTGAACTTCTGCAGCAGGTCGTTGCGCAGATAACGCACTTTCATCGTAAAGCTCAAGTGCGGCGCATCGAGTTCGATTGTGGCGTCTGCAGGTTTGAAGCGGGCGTATTGATCTCCCACAAAAGGGCGTCGTTCTGAGCGCACCTTGTATTTTTGTCGCAGCAATTGATAAATCGACGCGAAACGTTCTTTATCCATGTCCATGATGACACCGGCAAGCTTGCCCTGGGCGTCGAAGATGTACAGGACTGCCGAGAGCCCTTG
>CAUSDR010000456.1:0-4514 GCA_963530105.1 uncultured Janthinobacterium sp. | reverse complement strand
TTTCACCCGCTTCGCCCAGCCATTCGCTGACCTTGTTGACCATTTCCGGCTGCAAACGGCCTGGCGTGTTGAGCCAATCCTTGAGGAATTCGAAGCAGCGCGGGTCGGACAGCTTGAAGAAATACTGTTCCGACGGCTTCATCACGGGCGTGGCGTTGGTAAACACGGAGAACGGGTTGACCAGGTCGGTTGGCTGGTAGGCGGCGCCGCACACTTCGCAGTTGTCGCCGTACTGGTTCTTGGCGCCGCATTTCGGGCATTCGCCCTTGATGTTGCGGTCGGCCAGGAACATGCCTTTCACCGGATCGAAGAAGCGGTCGACGGTTTTCGTCACGATCAGGCCCGTATCGCGCAGTTTGCGGTAGATCGATTGCGACAGGTCGACGTTTTCCGGCGAATCGGTCGAATACCAGTTGTCAAAGGCGATATGGAAGCCGTCCAGGTACTGGGCGCGGCCGGCGGCGATGTTGGCGACGAATTGCTGCGGCGTGATGCCTTCCTTTTCGGCGGCGATCATGATGGGCGTGCCATGCGTATCGTCGGCGCCCACAAAGTGCACTTCACGCCCGGCTGCGCCATCGCGTTGCATTCGCTGGAACCGGACCCAGATATCGGCCTGGATGTATTCCATGATATGGCCAATGTGAAAAGCGGCGTTTGCGTAAGGCAGGGCAGTGGTGACGAACAGCTTGCGAGTCATGATTGATGCACTTTTGGGATGGATAATAGGGCATTTTAACAGCGGAAACGCAATATGAGCAGATGCAGGGCTGGCAAGTAGTGCTTTTGTCTCCATCGCGCCATGCAAATTTACGCTAGACTGCGCGTATTGCATACGGAGATTGTCATGAGCATCACAGTAGAAGACGTCAAGGCCGCACTGGCCCAGGTTATTGATCCCAATACAAATAAAGATTTCGTTTCCAGTAAAACCGTCAAGAATCTGAAGGTCGATGGCGATGACATTTCGCTCGACATCGAACTCGGCTACCCGGCGAAAAGCCAGATCGACCTGATCCGCAAGTCCGTGCTGGCCGCGCTGCGCGTGCTGCCGGGCGTGGGCAACGTCAGCGTCGGCGTGTCATCGAAAATCATTTCGCACACGGTGCAGCGCGGCTTGAAGCCCATGAGCAACGTGAAAAACATCATCGCCGTCGCTTCCGGCAAGGGCGGCGTTGGCAAATCGACCACGGCCGTCAACCTGGCACTGGCCCTGGCGGCCGAAGGCGCCACCGTCGGCATGCTGGACGCCGATATCTATGGCCCGTCGCAGCCGATGATGCTGGGTATCAGCGGCCAGCCGAAGACCCTGGACGGCAAGAGCATGGAGCCGATGGAAAACCACGGCCTGCAAGTGTCGTCGATCGGCTTCATGATCGATCCGGACGAGCCGATGGTGTGGCGCGGCCCGATGGTCACGCAAGCCTTGCAGCAGCTGCTGGACCAGACCAACTGGCGCGACCTCGATTACCTGATCGTCGACATGCCGCCAGGCACGGGCGACATTCAGTTGACCCTGTCGCAGAAAGTGCCCGTCACGGGCGCCGTCATCGTCACGACGCCGCAGGACATCGCCCTGCTCGATGCGCGCAAGGGCTTGAAAATGTTCGAGAAAGTGGGCATCCCGATCCTCGGCGTGGTGGAAAACATGAGCACGCACATCTGCTCGAACTGCGGCCATGCGGAAGAAATCTTCGGCGCCGGCGGCGGCGCGAAGATGTGCGCGGACTTCGGCGTGGAATTCCTCGGCGCCTTGCCCCTGACCATGGCCATCCGCCAGCAGACGGATTCGGGCACGCCGACCGTGGTGGCCGAGCCGGAAGGCCCGGTCGCCGTGATCTACAAGCAGATCGCCCGCACCATCGCCATCAAGGTGGCGGAAAAAGCCAAGGACATGACCAGCAAGTTCCCGTCCATCGTCATCAAGAACGATTAAGCTTCACTGCGGCTGACAGCGCGCCGGCCGGCTGCTCCTGGCTGGCAGCGCCAGTCAACAGTCGCGGTCGCAGTCGCAGTCGATACCCGGCCCATGCCGGGTATTTTTTTGCCTGGCGCGGGGCGACTTGCCGCGCAGGCGCGATCGTTGTCATGTGAGTGTTTTGCCTGGCCGGCGTGGCGTTAAATAATCGGCAAAATTTCCCTGCTGTACTCGCCATGTTGCACCCTATAATGCAGCTCGCCTGTTGTCTGCCTCCCTATCCGGTCCTCCTAGCCCACCCATGAATACTTCCTGCGCCAGTCCCACTACCACCCGCCACGCCTTTTTGCGGGGCGGCGGCAAGCTGGGGCAGATGATCGACGGCCATGACTGGTCGCGCACCGCGCTGGGGCCGGTGGAAGCGTGGCCGGCGCACATGCGGACGGCCGTGGCCATGCTGCTGCGTTCGCCAATCGCCATGGCCAGCATGTGGGGCGAGGAGGGCATATTGATCTATAACGACGCGTATGCCGTGGTGGCGGGCGAGCGCCACCCGCAGGCGCTGGGCATGTCGACCTTCCTGGCCTGGCCCGAGGCGGCCGAATTCAATGCGCAGGTGCTGCGCACGGTCATGGCGGGCGAATCCGTGCGCTATACGGATATCGAGATGACCATCACGCGCCGCACGGTGCCCGAACGCGTGTGCTTCAACCTCGATTATTCGCCCGTGCCCGACCCCGATGGCGAGCCGGCGGGCGTGCTGGCCATCGTGTATGACACGACGGAGACGGTGCGCGCGCAGCGCTGGCGCCATGGCGAGCATGAACGCCTGCGCGCCATGTTCGAGCAGGCGCCGGGCTTTGTCGCCATGCTGACGGGCCCGGACCACGTCTTCAGCCTGGCCAACCGCGCCTACATGTCGCTGGTCAACCAGCGCGACGTGCTGGGGCGGCCCGTGCGCGAGGCCTTGCCCGAGGCGGCGCAGCAGGGTTTCGTGGCCTTGCTCGATGGCCTGTATGCGAGCGGCGAGACCTATGCCGGCCAGGCGACGCCATTTTTCGTCGAGAGCAGCGACGGCGGCGCGCCCAGCAAGCGTTTTCTCGACTTCGTCTACCAGCCGATGAAGGATGACGATGGCGCGGTCTTCGGCATTTTCGTGCAGGGCGCCGACGTGACGGACCGCGTGGCCGCCGAGCAGGCCATGCGCGACAGCGAAAGCACCTTCCGCATGACGGCGCAAGCCTTGCCGAACCAGGTGTGGGCCGCGTCGCCCGAGGGCATCCTCGACTGGTTCAACGAGCGCGTGTACGCGTACAGCGGCGCGCGCGAGGGCGAGCTCGATGGCAACCGCTGGGGCAGCATCGTGCATCCGCAGGACGTGCTGACGGCGGGCGAGGCCTGGCAGCAGGCGGTGCTGGCGGGCGAGATCTATGAAACGCAGTTCCGCGTGCGGCGCCACGACGGCGCGTACCGCTGGCACCTGGTGCGCGCCACGCCCGTGCGCGGCGCGGACGGCGTGCTGCAGCGCTGGATCGGCACGAATACCGATATCGAGGAACAGAAACAGGCGAATGAACTGCTGGCGCGCCAGGTCGATGCGCGCACCGAGGAGCGCGACCGCATGTGGCGCCTGGCCACCGACATCATGCTGGTGGCCAGCCTCGATGGCCATGTGGTGGCCGTCAATCCCGCCTTCAGCACCTTGCTGGGCTGGCGCGAGGAGCAGGTGATCGGCTGTCGCCTGGCCGACTTCCTGCCCGGTGACAGCCGCCTGCGGGTGGCCGACGCGCTCGACGCTTCGGTGCGCAGCCAGGACGCGTTCCGCTGCGAGGCCCTGTTCCGGCGCGCCGATGGCGGCGACAGCATGATCGCCTGGACGGGGGCGCACGACGGCGGCGTCACGCATGCGGTGGGGCGCGACATTACGGACGAACGCGAGGCGGCCGAGGCCATGCGGCGCAGCGAGCTGGCGCTGCAGCAGGCGCAGAAGATGGATACCATCGGCAAGCTGACGGGTGGCGTGGCGCACGATTTCAACAACCTGCTGCAAGTCATTTCCGGCAATTTGCAGCTGCTGGCCACGGAAGTGGGCGACAGCGCGCGGGCGCAGCAGCGCATCGCCAGCGCGCTGGGCGGCGTGACGCGCGGCGCCAAGCTGGCCAGCTACCTGCTGGCGTTTGGCCGGCGCCAGGCGCTCGAACCCAAGGTGGTGCGCATCGGCGCGCATGTCGCCGCCATGGACGACATGCTGCGCCGCAGCCTGGGCGAGGAAATCGACATCGACATCACCTTGCCGGAAGGGCTGTGGAAAGTCCTGGTCGACGTGGCGCAGGTGGAAAACGCGGTACTCAACCTGTGCATCAACGCGCGCGACGCCATGGGCGGCAGCGGCAAGCTGACCATCGAAGTGGCGAATGCCGTGCTGGGGCAGGATTACGTGGCGCAGCACGCCGACGTCGCGCCGGGCGAATACGTGATGATCGCCGTCAGCGACACGGGCAGCGGCATGAGCGAAGACGTGCTGCGCCAGGCTTTCGATCCGTTCTTCTCGACCAAGCCGGAAGGGCAGGGCACGGGCCTGGGCCTGTCGATGGTC
>CAUSDR010000455.1:0-4516 GCA_963530105.1 uncultured Janthinobacterium sp. | reverse complement strand
GCTGGAGGCCAGTGAGTTATTAGGTCGCGGCCTGGTGCGGGTGCTGCTGGGCCATGACGGGCGCCGCGCCGAACAGCAGCAAGGCGCCGGCGACGGCGCCGGCCAGGCGGGAACGGGTTGGAAGCGGGGCGGGAAAGCGGGCAGGAAACGGGGCAAGAAACGTGGCATGAAAGCGGACGGCAAGCGGGGGGAATGGCTGGGGGCAGGGCAGGAAAGAGTGGTTCATAATCGCTATCAAGTTGGGGGGTATCAAGCTGTATGCCGCGCTGCCAGGCCGATCCCCTCATCTTTTTTACGCTTTATTCAGCGTGACCCAGAAGCGCGTGCGGTACACGGCCACGATGGGCTGCGTCTGCAGCAGCACGCGCAGGGCGCGCTCGGGGTCGTCCAGCTGGAAGACGCCGGAGACGGGCAAGCTGGCGATACCGGCGTCGCACAGCAGCAAGCCATGCCGGTGGCGCGCCAGTTCGGCCACCAGCTGGCCCAGGGGCATGTCGCGCGCGGCGATGACGCCGTCGAGCCAGGCCGCCGGATCGTCATGGGCCGGTTCGCGCCAGGTGCGCGCGCCATCCGTCACGACGCTGTCGCCGGCGCGCACCAGCACGGGGCTGGCCGCGCCTGTGCCTGTACCTGCCTGCAGCTGCACCGCGTGTTCCTGCACGGCCAGGCGCGTCAGCATGCCATCGGCGTTGGCGAGACGGCGCACCGTGAAGCGCGTGCCCAGCGCCTGCATGCGCGCTTCGCCCGTGTCGACGAGAAACGGCCGGCGCCGCGGGTCGGCTTGCGTGGTGACGGCCAGCTCGCCATGCAGCAGGGTCAGCAGCCGCTGCTTGCCATCGAAGCGCAGCCGGACGGCCGTTCCCGCATTCAGGCGCAGCAAGCTGCCGTCCGGCAGGCGCACGGCCAGGCGCTGCCCCGTGCCCGTGCGGTAGTCGGCGCGCGTATCGATGGCGAACCAGGCGGCCGTGCCGGCAAAGCCGATGCCGGCCAGCACTTTCAAGGACTGGCGGCGCTGGCGGCGGCGCGCCAGGCTGGCGTCGAGGGTGGCGCGGCTCGCTTCCGGCGGCAAACCCGAGAACTGATTGCCGATGGCGGCGAGGCGCTGCCACGCCTGTTCGTGGCCGGGATCGGCGTCGCGCCAGCGCTGCAGCGATTGCAGGGCGTCCGGCGTGGCGCCGTGCATCTGCAGGCGCACGGCCCAGGCGATGGCTTGCTCGACGGCGTCATCCTGCAAGGCGGCGGCCGTCACTGGAAGTACACGCGGTAGCAGGCGCGCCAGGCGCTGGCCAGGTCGCGCTCGACGGTGGCCAGCGAGACGTCGAGCCTGGCGGCGATGGCGGGACCCGTCAAGCCATCGAGCTGGGCCAGCAGGAAGGCCAGCCTGGCGCGCGGCTTGAGGGCGTCGAGCGCCGTATCGAGGCGCACCAGGGTGTCGATGATCAGCAGCCGCGTTTCCGGCGACGGCGCCGTCTGTTCGGGCAGGGCGGCCAGCGCCTGCAGGTAGGCGTGTTCCACGTCGCGGCGCCGGTAATGGTCGATCACCAGGCCTTGCGCGATGCGCGTCAGGTAGGCGCGCGGTTCGCGCAGGGCCGGCTGCGGCCGTTCGCGCCGCTGCAGCAGGCGCAGGAAGGTGTCGTGCGCCACGTCGGCCGCGTCGGCGCCGCAGCCCAGCTTGTGCCGCAGCCAGCCCTGCAGCCAGCCGTGGTGGGCGCGGTACAGGGTGGCAAGGTCGGGCGGTGCGGCAGGGTTCATGGCGGCAGGGACGATGGTGGGCGGCAGTTAATTGAGAATCATTCTCAATTATTGCATTGACTGCGGGCGCTGGCAAGTGCCGCCGCCGGCGCCCGCACCATAGGCGCACTCTGTCCAAGCGGGCCGGCATTTGTTATAGTCCCAGCCATCTTTCCATCCGCCTACAGAACCTGCCATGACCACAAGCTCCCTCACTGCCAGCCCCATCGCGCCGCGCACTTTCGGCACGCCCCTGTCTTCCACCGCCATCAAGGTCATGCTGCTGGGCTCGGGCGAACTGGGCAAGGAAGTGATCATCGCGCTGCAGCGCCTGGGCGTGGAAGTGATCGCCGTCGACCGCTATCCGAACGCGCCGGGCCACCCGGTGGCGCACCGCTCGCACGTGATCGACATGAGCGACGGCGTGGCGCTGGCCAACCTGATCGCGCTGGAAAAGCCGGACCTGATCGTGCCGGAAATCGAAGCCATCGCCACCGACACCCTGGCCGCGCTGGAAGCGGCGGGGCAGATCACCTGCATCCCCAACGCGCGCGCCGCCGTGCTGACGATGAACCGCGAAGGCATCCGCACCCTGGCCGCCGAGACACTGGGCGTGGCGACGTCGCCGTACCGCTTCGCCAGCAGCCTGCAGGAATTGCAGCTGGCATGCCAGGAAATCGGTTTCCCGTGCGTGGTAAAACCCGTCATGTCGTCATCGGGCAAGGGCCAGTCCCGCCTTGATGGCGCGCAAGACGTGGAAACGGCGTGGGCCTATGCGGCCAGCGGCGGCAGGGTCGACACGGGCCGCGTGATCGTCGAAGGCTTCATCGATTTCGACTATGAAATCACCCTGCTGACGGTGCGCGCCGTCGGCGCCTCGGGACAGATTGAAACGCAGTTCTGCGAGCCGATCGGCCACCTGCAGGTGCAGGGCGACTACGTGGAATCGTGGCAGCCGGCGCGCATGGCGCCGCTGGCGCTGGAGCGTTCGCGCGAGATCGCCCGCAAGGTGACGGACAACCTGGGCGGCCTGGGCCTGTTCGGCGTGGAGCTGTTCGTCAAGGGCGACATGGTGTGGTTCTCGGAAGTGAGCCCGCGTCCGCACGACACGGGCATGGTCACCATGGCCAGCCAGGTGCAGAGCGAATTCGAACTGCACGCCAAGGCCATTCTGGGCTTGCCCGTCAATGTGGCGCTGCGCTCGCCCGCCGCCTCGGCCGTCATTTACGGCCAGCTGGAAGCGAAAGGCATCGCCTTCGAGGGCGTGGCCGACGCCCTGAGCGTGCCGGGCGCGGATCTGCGCCTGTTCGGCAAGCCGGAATCGTTCGCCCGCCGCCGCATGGGCGTGGCGCTGGCCACGGCCGACGATATCGACACGGC
Organism: uncultured Janthinobacterium sp.; assembly: GCA_963530105.1. GTDB lineage: Bacteria > Pseudomonadota > Gammaproteobacteria > Burkholderiales > Burkholderiaceae_D > Janthinobacterium. Next base: position 1,405 of record CAUSDR010000455.1, on the reverse strand, counting down.
CCGCCAGCGCGCCGTGCTGGCCGCCTCGAAGGTCAAGCCCGTCGCGCGCTGATGGCCTTGATGCCAGCTCCCGGCCTGCCGCTGGCCGACGCCGGCGGCGAGGACGTCAAGCGCAAGCTGCGCGGCCACATCGCGCGGCGCAACCTGGCGGGCGCCGCCAACGACTGGAAGTGGAATGAACTGCTGGCCTGCATGCGCGGACGCGCCGACTGGGTGCCGTCGTACCGCTACGGCTCCGTCAGCGGCCATGTTTCGCGCTGGGACACGGAGTGGGATTACCACCCGCCGTTTCCCTTCCTGGGCGTGGAGTGGTTCGACATCAGCCTGTATTCGGAAGAGCACGTGGCCATGCTGCTGCCGAAAAAAATCATCGACCATGGCGTGTGGATCGTGCCCGAGCTGGCGCGCATCGGCTTCGATTTCGAGGTGCGCGGCCGGGTGGCGCGCATCTGGGGCTATTTGCCACGCTCGTATGCCGACTTTCCACCCGCCGATTGACAGCCGACGATTGACACCCGACAAAAAACTGCCGCGCGCCGGTACGGGCGGCCTGCGCCGCTCGCCGGTTCGGCGCCTTCGTACCGAGTACGCTTGCGCCTCCTGGCCGCCTCCGCCTTCCGCTCGCCGGGGTTTTGTCAGGTGTCGTACATAAAGGATTAATTAATATGCTTGACAACGATATCCCCCAAGTACCGCAACCGGACGACGCCGTCACCGGCAAGGCGGCGGGCGCACAGATGCTGGCCACGGCCTGCGCCGCGCGCGACGCCTTTTATGCCACCCTGGGCACGCTGGATGCCGACGTGCTGGCACCCCTCGTCAATCCCGCCTTCATGGGCGGCCCGCGCTGGCCATCGCTGCGCCAGGCCTGGCGCGTGATCCGCCGCAACGATTCCATCGTGATCGCCAGCGACGGCTTGAGCGATCCGTTCGAGGATGACGACGACGTGTTCGTGCCGCGCGGCCATTTGCTGGAAGTGTGCATCGAGGCGCCGCTGTCCGCCTTCGATGGCCATCCCGTGCAGCAATCGTGGCTGTTCGACCTGATTTACCAGGTCAGCCAGAACGTGGCCGACCACGGCTCCATCGATTTACTGGTGCAGCGCCACGGCAGCGTCTCGATGGTGCTCGACGTGCAGGATGCGCCCAAGGGACTGGAAGACGACGATGAACAGGTGGGCGTGCTGTTGGCGCAGGGCGCGGCCGGCATCCCTGCCGCCTTCGACACGCCGTATGGCGCAGTGCTGCTGCTGACGATCACCGTGCTGCAGCCGGCAGAACTGGCGTTCATCGGCGGGGCGGCCGACAAGGCGCAGGCGCGGCGCGACCTGGCCGCCGCGCTGGCGGCGTCGCCCACGGGACAGTGGAGCCTGGCCGGGCGGCCGGCCGTCATGCCCCGCTAGGC
>CAUSDR010000454.1:0-4518 GCA_963530105.1 uncultured Janthinobacterium sp. | reverse complement strand
CGCCCGATGGCGGCCTGCTGATCACCGGCACGCGCGGCCTGCTGCGCCTGTCCCCGGCCGAGCTGGCCCGCGCGCTGGCGCCACAGGGCGCCCGCGCCAGTCTCACGAAAACCGCACAACCATGAACGCCATGTATCCCGATACCGAAGCAACGCACGCCGAACGCAATACTCCCTTCGATCCGCATTCCGGCAGCCGCCTGGAGCGCTTCGTCTTCGGCCACCGCCGCTGGCTGCTGGCGCTGTGCCTGCTGATCACCGTGCTGCTGGGCTGGCAGGCGGCCCGCATCGTGCCCAATGCCAGTTTCGACGGCATGCTGCCGATGAACCACCCGTATCTGCAGAATTACCAGGCCGAGCGGCAAAAACTCGTGTCGCAGGCCAACAGTCTGCGCATCGTCGTCGAGCAGCAGGGCAGCGGCGGCATCCTCGACGCGGGCTACCTGGAAACCTTGCGCCACGTCAATGACGACGTCTTCCTGCTCAATGGCGTCGTGCGCGGCCAGCTCAAGTCGCTGTGGACGCCGTCCACGCGCTGGACGGCCGTCACGGAGCGGGGCTACGAAGGGGGTACCGTGATCCCCGACGACTACGACGGCTCGCCCGCCGCCTTGCAGCGCGTGCGCCTGAATATCGAGCGCTCGGGCGAAGTGGGGCAGCTGGTGGCGCGCGATTTCCAGTCCAGCGCGCTGATCGTGCCGCTGGCCGAGCGCGACGAGGCGGGCCATGAACTCGATTACGCGGCCCTGTCGCGGCAGCTGGAAATCCTGCGCGCCAAGTACGCGGGCCAGCACGTGGCGCTGCACATCACGGGTTTTGCCAAGGTGGCGGGCGACCTGCTGGACGGCCTGCGCCAGGTGGCGCTGTTCTTCGCCCTGGCCGCGCTGATCGTCACGGTGGTCGTGTTCTGGTACACGCGCTGCCTGCGCAGCACCTTGCTGGTGGTGGCCTGTTCGCTGGTGGCCGTCGTCTGGCAGCTGGGCATGCTGCCGCTGCTGGGCTTTACCCTGGACCCGTACGCGGTGCTGGTGCCGTTTCTCGTGTTTGCCATCGGCATGAGCCACGGCGCGCAAAAGATGAACGGCATCATGCAGGACATCGGCCGCGGCATGCCGCGCCTGGTGGCGGCGCGCTTTACCTTCCGCCGCCTGTTCATGGCCGGCTTCACGGCGCTGGCCTGCGACGCCGTGGGCTTCGCCGTGCTGATGATGCTCGACATCCATTCCATCCGCCGCCTGGCCATCACTGCCAGCCTGGGCGTGGCCATCCTGGTGCTGACCAACCTGATTTTGCTGCCGGTGCTGCTCAGCTACACGGGCGTCAGTCCCCGCGCCGCGCGCCGCGCCGCCCTGGCCGACAGCCAGGACGCTGGCGGCCGCACCCTGTGGACTTTCCTGTGCAAGTTCACGGGCCGGCGCTGGGCCATCGCCACCATCGGGGCGGCGCTCTTGCTGGGCGGCTATGGCCTGCATGCCAGCCGCGCGCTGCAGGTGGGCGACCTGGACGCGGGCGCGCCCGAGCTGCGGCCGCAGTCGCGCTACAACCTCGACAACGCCTACCTGACGCGCCATTACAGCACCAGCAGCGATGTGCTGGTGGTGATGGTGCGCACGCCCGTGCAGGGCGCCATGCGGCATGCCGTGCTGGCGAAGGTGGACGAGCTGGAATGGCGCTTGCGCCAGGTCGAGGGCGTGGAAACGACGCAGTCGCTGGCCTCGCTGGCGCGCCAGACTGCCGTGGGCATGAACGAAGGCAATCCGCGCTGGTACGAGCTGCAGCCGAACCAGGCGGCGCTGAACACGGCCAGTTCGCGCGCGCCGCGCAGCCTGGTCGATGCCGGTTTTTCTCTGCTGCAACTGCAGGTGTACCTGAGCGACCACAAGGCCGCTACCCTGCGCCGCGTCAGCGCGGAGGTGGCGGCCTTCGCCAGGGATAACGACAGCGCCGATGCGCAATTCCTGCTGGCGGCCGGCAATGCGGGTTTCGAGGCGGCGACCAATGCCGTGGTGGAAAAGGCCAACCATGAAATGCTGCTGCTCGTGTATGCGGCCGTCGTGGCGCTGGCGTATTTCACCTTCCGTTCCTGGCGCGCCGTGGCCTGCGCCATCATCCCCCTGGCGCTCACCTCGGTGCTGGCCGAAGCCTTGATGGTGTGGCTGGGCATCGGCCTGAAAGTGGCCACCTTGCCCGTCACGGCACTGGGCGTGGGCATCGGCGTCGATTACGCGCTGTACGTGCTGAGCATCATGCTGGCGCAGATGCGCCTGGGCCTGCCGCTGGCGCAGGCGTATCACCGCGCGCTGCTGCTGACGGGCAAGGTCGTGATGCTGACGGGCGTGACCCTGGCGCTGGGCGTGGCTACCTGGGCCTTCTCGCCCATCAAGTTCCAGGCCGACATGGGCATCTTGCTGGCCTTCATGTTCATCGTCAACATGGTCGGCGCCCTCGTGCTGCTGCCCGCGCTGGCCAGTTTCCTGCTCAAGCCACAGGTGGCCGCGGCGGATGCCGGCGCCCAGAGCGTTGTGCCGGAGAGCAATGATGCGCTGCACGATGTTTATCACACACTAAATACGTATAGTGGGGCACGAAAATAGTGCGCCTAAGCAATACCGTGAATTTAACAACTACTATAAAGGAGCACTTCATGGATCGTCGAAAAGTCTTGCGCCTGTTCGGCTCGGCCGCACTGGTGAGCCAGTTGCCGTTTGCCGCCCTGGCCAGGGCGCAGGGCAGCGCCAGCGCGGCCGTAAAAAAGAAGGGCGTGATGCTGATGAACCGCATCGCCCCATCCGTTTCCCAGCTGTTCATCGCCAGGCTGGACGGCACCAACGAGCGCAAGCTGCTGGGCGACACGGCCTTCGAATACAACGCCAGCCTGTCGCCGAACGGCGAGTGGCTGCTGTTTACCTCCGAGCGGCGCGGCGACGGCCAGTCCGACGTCTACCGCGCGCGTCCGGACGGCAGCGCCATCACGCCCGTGGTGGCCAGCGATTCCGTCGATGACGCGGCCGTGCTGTCGCCGGACGGCCGCACCCTGGCCTTCGTTTCCACGCGCAATGGCTACCGCGCGAATATCTGGCTGCAAGACATGGCGACGGGCCAGCTGCGCCAGCTGACGGGCATCGGCGCCGTGCAGGGCAAGGCGGGCAAGCCCGACTGCTATTTCCGCCCGGCCTGGTCGGCGGACGGCCAGTGGCTGGCCTTTTCCAGCGACCGCGACACGGAATGGACGGGCCACGACCAGGGCCACGGCTGGGAGCACACGCAGGAACTGAGCATTTATATCATCCGTCCCGACGGCAGCGGCTTCCGCCAGGTGGCCACGCGCCCCGGCTATTGCCTCGGTTCGCCGAAATGGTCGCCGGACGGCAAGCGCATCGTCTTCTATGAAATGACGGTGGAGGCGACCTGGGGCGCGCGGCGGCCGAATTACATCGGCAAGGCGTATTCGCAGATCGTGTCCGTCGACGTCGCCAGCGGCGCGCGCCAGGAGCACACGACGGGCACCGACCTGAAGCTGCAGCCGCAATATCTGCGCGATGGCGAGATCGCCTACCTGATCAAGTACGGGCCGAACGAGGGCCTGGCCTACACCTCGCAGCGCCCGCCCGTGAAGCAGGCCTTCCTCCGCTCGCCCAGCTGGACGGCCGACGGCCAGTCCGTCATCTATGAAAAGGTGGCCTTCAAGCCCGTGCGCCCGCTGCTCAAGCCCCTGTTCAGCTGGGACAAGGACTGGGATTACCGCCATGTCGACGTGTATCCGCTGATGTCGCGCGACGGCTGGGTGGTGTTTACGGACAAGCAGCTGGGTAACAGTTCCATTTACGTCATGCGCCCGGACGGCAGCGAGAAGCGCAAGGTCTTCGAATCGCAGGGCAATGGCTTGAACGAAGCGAAGGTGCGCATGGGCCTGGCAGGCGCCTTCCAGCCCTGCTGGTCGCCCGATGGCGAGTGGATCGCCTTCGGCCTCGGCTACTGGTTCGCCGAGCGCAGCACCATGACGGCGGCCCTGTGGCGCGTGCGCCGCGACGGCACGGGCGCCGAGCAATTGACGGACGGCAGCCTGCACTCGGGCTTCCCCAGCTATTCGGCCGATGGCAAGGAACTGGCCTACCGCGTCTTCAGCGCGCAGGAAAAGGGCATCCGCGTGCTGGACCTGGCCACGCGCAAGTCGCGCGTGCTGACGACGGCGCTCGACAACATGCCGGGCTGGTCGCCGGACGGCCAGCGCATCGTGTTTACGCGCCGCGACGACACGGGCAATTACGACGTCTACACCATCCGCCCGGACGGCACGGGCCTGTACCGCTGCACCGACCACGAGTCGAGCGACGGCCATGCCGTGTGGAGCGCCGACGGCCGCATTTTGTGGAGTGGCTCGCAGCACGGCTTCCGCGACGAGGCGGCCTTGTACGAGCAGACGTTCCAGCAGTACGGCCAGATCTACGTGATGAACGCGGACGGCAGCGACAAGCGCATCTTGACGGACAGCAAGTGGGAAGATTCCATGCCGCTGTAC